>CAIVSQ010000242.1 GCA_903908605.1 uncultured Anaerolineae bacterium | reverse complement strand
TCATCGGTGTCAACTGCGCCATCCAATGGTGTCATTTGCGCCAGGTTAATAGTGTCATCCCCGCCATCCGCCAGTGACATTTGCGCCATGTTAATGGTGTCAGATGCGCCATCGAAAAGCGGTTCATCCAGGCGGACTTTCAGGCGCAGCGCATCCGGTTCATCTCCTGCGTGCAGCGGTTGGACTGCGACAAATGCTCCAACAGCACCTTTACTGTCCCGGACCCACTCCCAGATTGTCTTGGGGCGCGCAATTCCAAGCCAATCCGCCAGCTCAGGATAGCCACCACGAATCAGCACTTCGTCACGTACTTCCCCGGTCTGGGGATTGGTGAAACAGCGATCACGCAAAAGAGTGACCAGCCAGGCTTGTGGTGGGGTTAGGCCAGTCTGGGGAATGACCTGCTCCAGAAAATAGTGCGTTACCAGGATGGTGCCAAAACTGGAGATGACTTTTCGGTGCAGCTTTTCGGCAGCAGTTTGAAGATCGGCTGTCCACGCTTCGATTTGCTTAGCAAAGCGTGTCTGATTGAGGTGAGTGGCAATATCCATGACAGTCTCGAACCTGGGGCTTTCCAGGGTTGAGACTGAGCCAATCAGAGGCAGTAATTCACCTACCAGGTCTTTGACATCTGCAGCCTGTTTCAGGACTTCAAGCAACGATTTACCTGACGCCAATTGTTCTTTGATCCAGACCATGATGGCCCGACTGTCTGCCAGGCTGAGAGGCAGGGTCATATGCACGGTGTATTTGTTAGGCAGGCGGTGGCTGCGACGATCCTGTCCCTGGATCCAAACCGGGGTGGCGTCCTGGCGATCTACCAAACCTGCCAGTGCCTGCCATGTTTTCGGATCATCCGTGGCGCGAAAAAAGGTGCGCCGCCCCAATCCGCTGTAACGGGTGATGTGTGAGACAGGGATACGCCGGGACCGTGAACCACCTTGATTGCCTCGTTCACCATTCCAGACAGCCTGCCTCCAGCCAACATACAGCCAGGCATTGCGCGCTCCGATCTCTGGGATCAGGCGGCTAAAATATCCTGGTATGGCAACCACCCGTGAGGGCGAAACGATCTCGTCATAATGCAGCCTGTTAACGACATGGACTTCGGCTTCATCTTCTCGTGGTTCAGCCTTCCCAGGTTCTTCGGGCTCATCACTCTCACCTGGTTCATCTGGGCTGACGACAAATTCGACATCTACGCTGTGGTTCAGCATGCCAGCCAGCAAACGTGAAACGGTGCTTGACAGGCGATTCTCAAGCCAGTCGCGCGCGTATTGGGTGCGCGCCGAAACAGTCACCAAATTATTTTCGAAGGAAATGAACTGCGTATCGCGAACCCAGGAATCGAAAGAAGCTCGCGGCATATCCGACTGAAGTTGCACTAATACTGACTGCCAGGCTTGCTCTGGATTCATAGTCATAACTCAATTCCTAAAAGACG
Source organism: uncultured Anaerolineae bacterium (assembly GCA_903908605.1). Lineage (GTDB taxonomy): Bacteria > Chloroflexota > Anaerolineae > Anaerolineales > Villigracilaceae > UBA5195. The sequence continues at coordinate 14,351 of CAIVSQ010000242.1, read as the reverse complement.
TTGTAAGGCACTTGGAAGGGCTGATTTGATATAGATGGAGAGTACATCAGATTCTGGCGGAAAATCGCCTGTAGGCCTTCCTGTGCAGGGTAACGCTACCGTATAAGCTACCGTTTTACGCTACCGTATAGGCTACCAATTACGCTAGCCTATACGCTTCCCTATAACGGTAGCGTCACTTTGAACTAATCATCGATTTTGTCGAACATCAGAACATACTCGAAGCGAGCAGAGCGAGAAATACGTTTGTGAGGAAAGAGATCAATCTTCCCGGCCCTGTAATCTTCTATCCCACGGTTGGTTAGAAAAGCAACCAAGCTTGAAATCGAGACCTTTTCCTGACTCGCGATCTCGCGCAGGGTTTCATGTAGGTCGGGCGGAAGGTCCAGACCGACCTTGTGCCGGGCGGCATCTTTGCGGGCTTTCTCGCGCTCGGATTTTGGCATGCTGGTCAGGCGCTTCTTTCTTTCGGCACCTTCGAGAATATCGGCAACAGCCGGGTCAATCGCCGATCTCCGGTTCAGGTTGTTATTCACAGATCACCTCCACGGTCCGCTTGAGCGTGCTGGCATAACCGGCAACAAGGCGATTTGCTGGGCAAATCGTCCCGTAGCCCATCACTGCCGGAGATTTGGAACAGTATTCCCAGAGACTCTTGCCAAACGCAGGCGCTTCCCGTGCATGGGTATCCTGAGGAATGGGAGGCCAGACATGTCCTCTGAAGGTCTCAACCAGGGCCTGCAGCTGGACAATGGTTTCGCGGGTGGTACGGTCAAAGAAGGTGGGCAGGATCGAGTAACCTAACCGGTGCCCACGCTCGACTACTTCACCCATCGATCGCAGCACTTCGTTGACTCCGTCCACAGCCATAGCGTCCAGCTTGGTGGGGATGATTACCCAGTCGCTGGCCATCAGGGCTGAGACATGCAGGACATCCAGCGATGGGGCCATGTCCAGGATGACGACATCGTAGTCTGCATGTTGCAGAATTCTGCTCAGGATCTCGGTGGGGAAGTTGGAGATGACCACAGTGCGCTTGGCTTTTTCCGTGCGCTTGTCGCCGGGGATGATGTCCAGGTTTTCGCGGGTATGAACTGCAACTTGTTCGATAGAGTCTTCATCGACGATCAATCGGTATAGACCGGGAGCCTTTTCTGCGCCGAGGGCAAAGGCTACGTGCCCTTGTGGATCGAGATCCACCAACAGGGTGCGTTGCCTGGTCAAAGCCAAACCATGTGCAAGAGTCACAGCGGAAGTAGTTTTACCTACACCACCTTTTTGGTTGGCAATCGTAATAATTTTCATGATTGTGTCCTTGATCAATAGATATGGGTAATAATCGAAAAGGGCGGTAGTAAACCTGTAAAGGTCTACTGCCGCCCAAGCACAAGCGATACCCATTCCTTTGAACTGAGCCCCCACCTACTACTGCAATTTTACTGCAATTGCTATTAGAACATATATTCTACTTAGACGTTTTTGGAACCAAAAGCCCCCAGATATGGGGGCTATGGACTTGCGTACCGCTCTATTTAGTGGGCCCGGCTGGAGTCGAACCAGCGACCAAGAGATTATGAGTCCCCTGCGCTAACCACTGCGCCACGGGCCCTGGGGGATAAAAAAAGGTGCGGGTTGAAAGTCGCGCTGCTGTGCCAACGTTCAACCTGCAACTCTTCTTTTATTAGAGCGGGCAGCGGGAGTCGAACCCGCGTAAGTTGCTTGGAAGGCAACCGCACTACCGTTATGCTATGCCCGCAGATGGATCATCATGCTTGAAGGCTGACGCCTTACCACTTGGCGACTCCCGCATGGAGTTTGTTTATTCTACCGTGAGGAGCGATGATGGTCAAGGATGGTGACGCCATGGTTTGGCAAATTGCCCGGATGGGTATTAAACTTCCACCAGGCTGATGCTGCCATGGTCGTCGAGAAAACACAGGCGTGCACGCGCTTTGCCGCCGGCCAGGTTGGTTACGGCGCCCAGGTAGCGCTGCATCTGGGTACGATATTTTTGGGTGAGGTGGTCCCGTTCGGTTGGGTTGGGGATCGCATCGGTTTTGAAGTCGAGCACCTGCCAGCCGCTCGGGGAGTGGTACAGCAGGTCGATATAACCGATTTCGGTGCGGCCTTCGTGCAGGCGGGAATAGGGCACCTCGTGGTGTCGATCTGGGGCGCCATCAATTTCTTGCCAAATGGGGTGGGCGCGCAGTCGCTCGAGCAGTTGCCTGGCACGGTGGACGGCTTCGGAACGCTGCTGTTCGGAGGCCAGCCCTGCGTTGAGGGCAGCTGTTTCCAGTAATTTATCCAGGCGTGGGTTGCCTGGGAACAGCCATAATTCGAGGGCTTTGTGAACCATTTTGCCAGTGACGTTGTGGGGAACTGCCCTGGTTGCACCGGTGGCGCGCCAGATGGGCCGATCCTGTTTTTCTTCGGGGCTTGGATCGGCCGGGGGGACTACCAGCGGCTGGTACAGAGGGATTGCCTGGCTGGTGAGTAGTCCCTGGCGGGCAGCATTTGGTACGCTGGAAGGGGCGGTTTCGGGTGGCAGGCACCAGGCGCGTAATGGGTGGCCGGCTTTGGTGTGGCTTTCCTGCGGGGTGCCAGCCTGTTCAAGCAGGTTTTCAACATTGAGGTTGGCAGCCACACATAACTCTTCCATCCAGCCGGTTAATTTGAGGCCGTTGCCAGAGCGGCCCGGTGTGGCGTGACCGCTGATCAGTAGCTTGTCCATGGCGCGGGTGAGGGCTACGTACAGCAGGCGCTTGGTCTCGGCCTGGCTTTGTTGTTTTTCGAGTTCTTCGGACAGGCGGAAGAGGATCGGTTCGGGATCCATTTTGAAGGCCAGCCCCAGACCGGGAAGCAGGAAGGCCTGGTTGCTGCCACCGCGCGGTTCGCGCCCGGCATCTGCCAGTACCACCAGGGGAAATTCCAGGCCTTTGGATTTGTGGATGGTCATCAGGCGGACGGTGCCCTGGGCTTCGGCCGGGGCTTCACCTTCGCGTGCGCCGGCATCACCGAGTGTGGCGAGGTAGTCGAGGAATTCGTTAACATTCACCTGCCGGCTAGCCTGGGCGTCGCCCAGCAGCTTATCCAGGTTGCGCCATAAGCGCCCGCCGCCGTTGGTTTCATCGGCAGCCAGCAGGGCTCGGTAATCGGTGGCATCGACCAGGCGTTTTAGCAATTCGGCCAGGGGGATGCGGTTGACATAGGGGAGCAGGGCTGCGAGGGTATCGCAGGCACGCTGAGCGCCGGCCCGGTCTGGGACATCCAGCATGGATAGGTCGCCTTGCAGGGCTACGCGGTAGGGTACCCGTTCGCCAGCTTGCAGACGCAGCAGGTAGAGAGCAGCGTCGCTCAGACCAAAGGCAGGCGAGCGCAGCATGCCAGCCATGGCGAGATCATCGGCGGGGTTGGATAGGGCACGCAGCAAGTTGAGCACGTCGCGGATTTCGGGCCGGTCATAAAAGCCGCGCCCGGCCACGGTTACAAAGGGGATACCGGCTTCTTCGAGCGCGTTTTCATAGTCCGCAAAACCGCTGGAGGCTCGGAAAAGCAGTGCCACGTCATCCCAGGCGAGGATCTGCCCGGACTGGCGCAGCTCAGTGAGGCGCTGGACCAGTGCGCGGGCGCTGGTTTGCCGTGCGGTGCTGGTATCTTCGCCGCTGCCAAGAATAAGCTCGACGTGTGGTCCGAGGATGTGGACGGGTGGCGCGGCGCGGTTGGCGCGCAGGGGGGTGAAAGGAACGAGGAAGGGGCGGGTTTCGTCCTGGGTGGTGCCCATGATCACCTCGAGCAGGCCAGCGGTGGTCTGCAGGAGTGGGTCGTGGGCGCGGTAGGTCAGGTCGAGGTTTTTGGGCAGCCCGCCGCGTTGGCGGACCTGGGCCTGCACCTGGCGAAAAACGGTGACATCTGCGCGTCTGAATCGATAGATGCTCTGGCGTTCGTCACCCACCACGAATAGCCGCCCGGCTTGCCCAGCGAGCGATTCGACGATTTCGCGCTGGCGGGCATTGGTATCCTGGAATTCATCGACCAGCAGGGCGCTGATTTCGGCTTGCCAGCGTGCGCGAATTTCCACCCGGCGCAGCAGTTGCAGCGCGCCATCTTCCATGCCGTCAAAGTCGAGTGCCTGGCGCTGGCTGAGAGCCTGCAAGTAAGAAGAGAGCATGGTTTGAAAGGCATTCCGCAGCAGGGGCTGGAGTTGTTCAAATAACTGCTCGGTTTCGCGGTTGGGCGGGGTGTCCTGGGAAGCTGCTCCGCCGGTGAGTGGATTGAGATGCTGATCAAAGGCATCGCGCAGGTCGGTGATGATGTCTTTGATCGGGCTGGTGCGCGGGCCAATGTTCAGACGCATATTTTCGCGGCGGGCCGAGAACAGGCATTCCACGCAAGCAAATGGGTCACCTGATGCCAGGGCGGCCTGGGCGCGGTGCCAGAGCTCGAGCAGGGTGGTGATCATGTCGGCCAGCTTGTCGCCGACTTCGCGCCGCAGTTGGGCCGGCGGGATGGCTTCAAGTTCGGCCAGCGGGTCGGCTAGTTGGGGCCTGGTCAGCTCTTTGGTGAGTGCAGCCAGGATCACCTGGCGGCTGTCGTTGGTTTGCTCAAAGGCTTCGGCGGATTCCAGCCGGCGGGCGAGCATAAAATCCAGCAGGGATAGGACCCCGCCGCTTTTGAATTGTTTGAAGAGCGGCAGGTATTCGGGTAGTTCCACCAGGGCCTGGGTGGTGTTGGTGATGATCTGGTTGCGCAGTACGGCGGTGAGACCTTCATCCAGCACTTCAAAGAGCGGGTCCAGTCCGGCTTCGGCCGGGTGAGCACGCAGGATTTCAGCACACAGGCTGTGGATGGTGCCGATGCGGGCCGAGTCCATTTGGGCTTCCAGGCGCACCCACAGCAGGCGTTCTTCAACTTCTGCAGCGTTAACCGCCAGGCGATTGAGGGCTTCGCGCACACGCGAGCGCATTTCGCGGGCGGCTTTTTCGGTGAAGGTGATGGCCACTACACGGCGGGGTTCGAGGCCATCGGCCAGCAGCGATGCATAGCGAGCCACCAGGGTGCGGGTTTTTCCGCTGCCAGCGCCGGCGGTGACCACCACGTCACGGGCGCGTTCCAGGGCGGCATCGCGTTGGTCGTTGGTCAGGCCAAAGCCATCGATCACTCTTTCGGCAAGTTTTTTGGTCATCTCAGTTTGCATCCTTTACCAACCGGGTGAAAATCGCCAGCACCACTGCGCAGCCGGGCAGTAGGCGGGACAGCCACCCCTGGGCGGGGCGGGTGAGAAATCGCCGGCACGGATGCCGAGCATGATGCGCTGCAAATGATCGCGGGCGACCTGGATGGCGGCGGCAGGACCCTGGCCTTCTTCACTCTTGAATTTGGCCAGTTTTAATGTACCGGATTTGGCGTTGAGGATTTGCCAGTAGAGCCCATCGGCGGGCTCCCCCAGGTGGAGTGCGTCGCGGGCGGCCAGGGCGTAGACCGGCAGCTGCAGGCGCAGACCCTCGCGCAGGTCATCCGGCCCCATGTGACGGCTGCCGGTTTTGTAATCAATCACGCGCAGTTGGCCTTGCGAGTTATGGTCAATGCGGTCGATGATACCGTGCATGCGCAGGGTTTCGCTCTCCAGGTCCAGCTGCAGGGCGGGGCTGCCATGAATGCCAAAGGTTTGCTCATAAGCAAAGGGCGTCCAATCCTGGCCTTCTTCGGCCAGGGCCTGGATGCTGTCTTGCAGGGCGGTCAGGTATTGTTCCTGTTCCACCTGCCAGAGCGGGGAGGGCCGAAAGCCATATTCACGCGGGGCGTTGGCGAATACCTCGCGAGCGACAGTGGGCAGGACTGCCAGGACCGCAGCGGGGTCGGCCGGGTCGGAGGCTTGTTTGTAGACCTGCTCCAGAATTTTATGCAGCATGCTGCCCGCCTGGCTGGCATCCAGGCCGAGACCGGGCAGGGCACGAGCTTCGAGCTTGAGCAGACTGCCGGTCAAGAAGTTGAGCGGGCAGGCGCTGTACGATTCCAGGCGTGAGGCACTCCACTGGTGATTGGGTGGGTATTGGTCCGACAGCAGGGGCGCGATCGATTGCAGATTGCCTTCGTAGATCCCTTGCGCCTTGCGGGCACGGCGGGCGCTAAGCACCTGGCGTGCCAGATGCAGCATGTCCCAACGCGGGCGCAACGATTGGTAGTCTTGCGGCAGGTGATTGCCGCGCACCGCCCAGAAGAGCACTTCTTGGGATGAGGCGGCATCTGCCAGGGGCCGCGGGTCATCGGGGCGGATGGTTTGCAGAGCGCTCTTGGTAAAGAGGCTGGCGGTATTTTTCCAAAATGGGGAGGCTTCCCAGGTTTCGCCGTCGTCTGAAAGATAGGGGCGGGTGATCAGCAGGTGACGATCTGAGCGGGTGATGGCCTGGTAAAAAAGACCGGCTTGTTCGCGCTGCAGGCGTGGTTCCAGGTTTAACACGCGGCGGAGATCTTCGCCGAGGAAGGGGTCTTCGCGTTCAACCGCCGGGAAGATGCCTTCGGATAAGCCCAGCAATGCCACGGCTGTAAAACGGACGCCACGTGCTTCGTTGATACGTCCCACCAGCAGGTCAGGTTGGCCAGAGGCGGGGGGCTCGGGCTGCTGGGCGCCATCCAGGGTAGCCTGCAAGGCGGTCAGGAAGCCGGCGTAATCCATGCGCCGAACGCCGGTGATGGTCTCACTCAGCACCAGGGCTCGTAATGATTCGCGCAGCGCGTCGCAGGCGAGTTGGTCTCGTTCACTTGAGGCGTTATCGTAAAAATGAATGTCCTCGAGCAGGTCTTCCAGCCAGGCGATCCAGTTGGTTAGCGGGTTGGTTTCTTCGGCCGGACAGGTGCGGGTAAAGAAGGCCCCAAGTTTTTCCTGCAGCAGGGTATTTTGATTTCCGTCGGGCAAATCGCCCGGGTTGGTTTCCTCGTCGCGGTTGGCGAGGTCGGGGCGGTGGGCCTGGGTCAGTCGTTCCCAGGTTTCATCCCACTGGGCGCGGCCTTCGACGATGCAGGCCTTGCGGCTGATGTCTTCCAGGTCATCGACGGCGTGTTGATCGAAACCGAAATCAAAGTAAGGGGACCGCAGGCAGGCAAACAGCCCAAGGTTGCGGTAGTTTTGGGCGGGCAGGGCCAGCAGGTTGAGCAGGGAGCGGATGGGGGCAGATTCAAGCAGGGCTTCGCCGCGGGTGAAGTGCAGCGGTATGCCGAATTCGGCGGCGGCCATGCGCAGCCAGCCATGGTACTGATCGGGGTTGGGGCTGAAGATGGCACACTGTTCGAGCGGGATTTCCTCACGCATCACCAGGGCTTTAATCCAGCGCAGGGCTTCGCGCGCTTCCTCGGAGGGGGAACGGGCTTCAAGCAGGAAGGGGCTGCCAGCTTCGCGGGCGGGCTGCCCAGCGGTTTCAAACAGGTTTTGCTCGAGGAAGACCAGGTCGGCAGACAGGCGTGGCAGGCCGGGCGGGCGGCTGAGGCGTGGAGTAAGCTCCTGGCTCAGGTCGTGGATGTCGTTGAGGAAGCGGTGATGAGCAGGGCGGTTGGTTTCAGGCTCGCCGGGCAGGCTGATCAGCAATTCGCCAACCTGTGCGCCAAGGAGCTGCAGGGCGGCATGTTGAGCGCCTGTAAACGAGTCGAATCCATCCACGATCAGCAAACGGATGCGGGCTGCCGCGCTGGGGTTGTTCTGCAGGGCTTTGACCGCCAGCCAGCTTAACCCCTCAGGATCGGCCCAGTTTAGGTCACGCAGGCGGGTCTGGTAACGGGCGTAGAGTATGCCGAGTTCGCGCTGGGCGGGTGGGGCCGACCGGGTGGCTTGCAGGAATGCATCCGGATAGACCAGCGAGCGTTTTAATTCGGCGAAGGCGTCGCGCAGGGCCAGGATGAAGCCAGGCATGTTTTGCAGGGCTGTATAGTGGCTGATTTCGCCGTTTTGAATGGCAATGTCGACGGTCTCCTGCACCAGGCGGTGCAGCAGTGGGGCAGAGGCAACCGGTACATCGCTGCCGGTCTGTTCCAGCAGGTAGGCGTACAGATCTTCAAAGCGGCCGATTTTACCGCCCAACAAGCCACCGGTGGCCGCCAGCCGGCGTCGGAAGGAGGTGGACTGCAGGCGGTCAGGGAGCACAACCCAGCTCAGGGCAAGCGGCTGGTCATGAAGCGTGGAGCGCAGCCTGCGAATGCAGGTTTCTGTCTTCCCGGTGGCGGGAGGTGATATGAGCAGTTCGACTGGCAAAGAAACTCTCCGCGGTCTGTGATGCTGGCCGGATAAATGGCTGGGTCAGCGGGCCTGGTTTGGCAGGTGCGTTATGGATTCTTCATCAACTGCAGGCTGGCCTGCAGGATGCGGTCGACGTTTGGCAGGCACTGATCTTCCAGGTGGCGGGCGTACGGTATGGTGGTGCGGGTGCAAACACGTGCATAGCGAAAGTTAAGCCCGGCTTCCAGGGCTACTGCGGCAACTTCACCGGAGAGACCAAAGCCTTCGTAATCTTCGTCCACCACCAGCAGGCGACCTGTGCGGCTCACAGCCTGGCAGATTGCGTCCCGATCGAGGGGGGAGACAGAACGCAGGTCGAGCACACTGGCCGAAATGCCCTGTTCCTGCAGCAAGCTGGCAGCCTGGAGAGCGCGATGAACACTTACGCCCAGACTGACGATGCTGAGATCGCTGCCTTCACGGCGCAGCGCGGCCTGGCCAAGCGGCAAGGGCTGCCAGGTAAGCGGGGCCGGGCCACGGGCGGCCTGGGCGGGGATGTCAAATTGAACCGAGTTGCGGCCGCCTGAGCCGAGGAAATCCAGCCAGAGCGATGAGATCAGCTTGTGCTCCATGAAAACGACCGGTGAACCCGCTTCCAGGGCAGTCAGCATCAGCCCGCCGGCATCGGCCGGGGTGGAAGGGACTACCACGTTAAGACCGGGGATATGCGCGAGCCAGCCCCACAGGCTTTGTTCATGCTGACCGCCATCGCCATAGCCGCCGCCACAGCTCGTTCGTACGACCAGCGGTACATGCCAACGACCGCCTGAGAAGGTTTCCAGCTTGGCGGCGTGGTTAAGCAGGGCATCGGCCGCCACCCCGATAAAGTCAACCAGCATGATCTCTGCCACCGGACGCAGGCCAGCCATGGCAGCAGCCACGGCTGCCCCCAGGAAGGCGGCTTCGCTGATGGGCGTATTGCGGACACGCTCGCGCCCGAAACGGGTGAACAAGCCGCTGTGCAGGCCCTGAACATCTTCACCCAGAAGGATGATGCGCGGGTCCTGGGCCATGGCCTGGCCGAGCGCATCGTCGATTGCATCTGAAAAGTTGATTTCTCTCATGCCGGCTGTCCTTCGGATAGGGCGCTTGCCAAAAGCTGGCGGGTTTTTTCGCGGATGTCTTTTTCCAGCTGGGCCAAGCGGGCGGGATCTTCGGCTTTTAACGACCTGCGACTGAAGGTCAGAGGGTCATCATGGTGGTTGGTTTGAGCCTGGGCCGCAGCTACATTGGAAAGGACCTGGCGCAGCGAGGCGATACGTTCGCCCCAAAGCGCGCCCTTGGGCCGTAAAAATGATTTCAGCATGGGCCAGCCTCTTTTTTGAAGAGAATAGACCGGTCTGCGCAGCATGTCCAACAAGCCATCGCCGAGGAAGTGTCCTTCTAGGTGGATGCAGTGGGCCCAAATAAAGGCGGGTCCGTTACCGGCGCGGGCACTTTGCAGGGCTACCTGAGCGACCTGCCAGACGGCGGTCACATCCCTGCCATCCACTTCCCAGGCGGGCATACCAAAGGCTTCGGCGCGGGCGCGCAAATTGCCACCCACTGCACCCTCTGCCGGGGTGGTGATGGCCCAGGCGTTGTCTTTGCAGACGAAGATAACCGGCAGCTTCCAGACGACTGCCAGGTTCATCGATTCGAGTAACATGCCCTGGCTGGTGGCGCCATCACCAAAGAAGGCCAGGGCCACGCTGCCGGGCCGTTGAGATTGGCCTGCCAAGGCGAAACCGACTGCTGCGGGGCCAGATGCGCCGACAATGCCGGATGAGGCTGCCAACAAAGCGGGGGCAAAGAGGTGCATGTGCCCGCCCATTCCGGCGCACAGACCGTCGGGGCGGCCCATGAATTCGCGTAGCAGGGCAAGAGGATCGACCCCGCGCATCAAGAGGGGTGGGGTGCCGCGGTGTTCGAGCGCCATGGCGTCGCCATCCTGCAGTTGGGAAACGATGCCGGCGACGATGCCTTCCTCACCCATGCCGAGGTGCATTTCACCGGATATTTTTCCCTGCCACCATACTTGCCTTACGGCTTCTTCGAAGCAGCGGCTCTTAAACATTAATGCATGCAGATCCCACAAATCTGGGGGCATAACGGCTCCTTACTTGACTAAATCACGCCTGTGCTTCCAAAGCAAGACGGTCATGATCGGGCCGAGCGACATGATGACCAATACAATGGCCAACTCTATAACGGCGGCCCCGTTAAAGGGGATGAGCATGTTGTGTTGTAAATCGAAGAGCAGGTCTTCAAGACCCAAGAAGAAGGCACCTCCGGCGGTCAGCAGCATGGCAAGCATGCCCCAGTCGCGCATTTTCCACAGGCCAATCACACCGACCAGGGCGGCGATGGTTACGAAGGCATCGGGCAGGGGGAAGGCCTGCTCATAGCCAACGTATACAGAATAATCCGGGTCAGTGGGGATGCGGGCGCGCACGATATCCGGGGCCAGAAACCAGGCGTACCAGTAGGCGATCATGGCAACGACAGTGAAGATGCCAATTCCAATTACGATGTTAATGTCAGTTGAGCGCTTCATGTGGCTTCCTCCTGTCTAGCAGTATACAACGATTTGGGCGGGATGGAGGGCGAATTCCATCTGCAAGGGAGTGAGGAATGTCACTAATTATTCTAAATTCAGTCGTTGAATATTGACAATTTTCATATCCTCGTGGTAGACTAAATCCATAATGTCTATTGAAATAGTAGGAATTAGAAAGCAAAGAAAACTCACCGAAAAGGCCGATCGTTGGCTGAGCATGGCAGGGTTTTCCCGGGCAGGTGGCTTGTAAGCCACCCAAATGGGTTGTTAGCAGTTTGAATTTCAATTCTTCACAATAGCCATTATCTACACAATAGGAGAATGAATGAATAGAAAAACGTTGGTAATTTCCTCGCTGTTTGTCATGCTTTCGCTGGTTTTGAGTGCTTGTGGAGGTGCGTCTTCGCAACCAGCGCTTGCGCCGGGCGACCTGCAAGGCACCATTGGGGTTTCAGGCGCCTTTGCTCTTTACCCAATGATGACGGTCTGGGCGGATGAATTTACCCGGCTGCATCCGGGTGTGCAATTTGATGTACAGGGTGGTGGCGCCGGTAAAGGCATGACCGATGCCCTGGCGGGTGCGGTCGATATTGGCATGGTTTCGCGTGCCATCAAGGATGAGGAAGTTTCACAGGGCGCATACTGGGTTTCGGTCACAAAGGATGCCGTTTTCCCGATCCTCAGTGTGGACAACCCGGTTCTGGCCGATATTCAGGCCCAGGGGATCAGTCAGGAAACTTTCAATAAGATATTCATTACCAAGGAAATAAAAACCTGGGGCCAGGTGGTCGGGAAACCCGAGATCACGGAAGAGATTAATGTGTACACACGCTCTGATTCGGCTGGAGCGGCTGAAATGTGGGCAAAATTCTCGGGTGGCAAGGTCCAAGATGATCTTTCAGGCGTGGCTGTCAACGGTGAACCGGCCATGGTGGATACAGTGATTAAGGATTCGCTGGGGATTGGTTACAGCAACCTGAACAGCGTTTTTGACCTGGGAACCGGTCAGGTTATCCCGGGTGTAGCCCTGGCGCCGATTGACGTCAACAAGGATGGCAAGGCCGGTGATGGGGAGTATTTCAAGAGTAAGACCGAAGCAGTGGCGGCGGTTTCCTCGGGCAAATATCCATCACCCCCGGCTCGTTTTGAAAACCTGGTGACCAAAGGCAAGCCCAGCGGACTGGTGAAGACCTTTATTGAGTGGATATTAACGGATGGGCAAAAGTACCTGGATCAGGCCGGTTATGTACCGCTTACCGCCGATCAGCAGGCTGAATCACTGGCGAAATTAAAATGAACTCGATCAATATCCCACCCCAACCCGATCAAAAAGCAGAAGGCCGGCAGCCCCGGCCTTCTGCGGTTGCCAGGCACCGGCGGGATACCATGGCCCGCAAGACATTCCTGGTCATCACGGTTTTCCCGCTTTTCCTGATATCAGTTGTCACAATTGGGCTGCTGGTGCGATCGTGGCCAATATTAAGCAATTACCCACTGCATGAACTGTTCCTGGGAGCCATCTGGAAACCCAATAATGGCCAGTTCGGGTTCCTGCCCTTTATCACCGGCACCTTTTGGGTTACGGGAGTTGGTATGATCCTGGCTGTGCCGCCCTGCCTGTTGGTTGCCTTGTATCTTTCGGAATATTCACATGCACTGACACGTTCGATCGCCAAACCGGTCCTGGATCTGCTGGCAGCCATCCCACCGGTGGTGTACGGCGTGTGGGGCTTGTTGGCAATTGTCCCTTTTGTAGACAAGGTGGTTGCACCTTTTTCAAAGCAGTGGTTGAACAACATTCCTTTCCTTGCAGTCAACCAGCCAACTGGTTTCAGCATTCTTTCGGCCGGGATTGTGCTGGCGGTAATGATTGCACCGCTGGTGATTTCGGTGGTGTATGAGGTCTTTACAACCGTCCCGAACGACTTGCGTTATGCTTCCATGGCGGTGGGCGCCACGCGCTGGGAAACCATTCGTTATGTAGTCATCCCGCGGGTGCTGCCGGGTATTGTGGCAGCCATTGTGCTGGGGGCCTCGCGAGCAGTGGGTGAAACGATCGCCGTCTTGATGGTGGTTGGCAATGTTCCCAAGGTGCCAGGCTCGATATTTGATTCGGCTTATCCATTGCCGGCGCTGATTGCCAATAATTACGGTGACATGATGTCCATCCCGTTGTATGATTCAGCTTTGTTGTGTGCTGCGCTGGTTTTGCTGGTGATTATCCTGGTCTTTAATTTTCTTTCCACACTTGTTTTGCAGCAGTTTTTGGAAAGGAGGCGAATATGAAAAAGAGTTGGAATCGCCGGCGGTTGGTGGAAGCCTTTATGAAAGGGTTGATGATCTTTTCTTTTGTCCTGGTGGCAGCCTGCCTGGGGATGATCCTGTGGGCGGTGGTCAGCAAGGGTTTGCCAGCCTTAAATTGGGATATGGTTAGCAAGACCCCCAAAGGTGGTTTTTATATGGGCAAGGAAGGTGGTGTGTTAAACGCCATCATCGGTTCAGCCTACCTGGCAACCGGCGGCACGGCGCTGGCTTTGTTGATCAGCCTGCCGATTGCCCTGTATTTGAAAACCTACCTGGGAAAATCCAACTGGGGTCGCTGGGTGCGGCTTTCATTGGATGTGCTGTGGGGTATTCCTTCAATTGTTTATGGTGCATTTGGTTTTATTTTTATGTTAGCGCTTGGATTACGTGCTTCATTGTTGGCAGGTATTGTGGTGCTTGGGTTAATCGAGCTGCCGATTATGGTGCGTGCCATGGATGAGGTCATCCGGCGCATGCCGGTTGACCTGGAACAGGCGGCTCTGGCGTTGGGTTCCACCCGGCTGGAAGTGGCGCTGCACGTGGTCAGCCGCCAGATGCTGCCTGGTATCATCACGGCTGTACTGCTGGCTTTTGGGCGCGGCATTGGTGACGCGGCCTCGGTGTTGTTTACGGCGGGTTATACCGATCGCATTCCCACATCGTTATTCCAACCGACTGCCTCGCTGCCTTTGGCGGTGTTCTTTCAACTGAGCACGCCTTACCCGCAGGTACAGCAGCGTGGCTATGCCTCGGCTGTCATCCTGACGATTGTGGTGCTGGTTATCAGCCTGGGATCGCGCTGGCTTGCATCTCGTTTGAACAAGTACACGATCAAGTAATTATTTACTGTGGGGCAGCTCCCACATGGAAGCAAGGAGAAAATAACATGGATGCTCATATCCAGGTACGAGACCTGAACGTATATTATGGTAAGACGCACACCCTGAAAAATATTAATATTGAAATTCCGCGTCGCCAGGTGACCGTCATCATGGGGCCTTCAGGCTGCGGTAAGACGACCCTGCTAAAGACCTTCAACCGATTTCTGGAATTAAGCGATGATGCCAGTATTACGGGTCAGGTTCTGGTGGATGGTCAGAATATTTATGATAAGGAAGTGGATGTAACCGAGGTGCGCAAGCATGTAGGTTTGTTGGCGCAACGCCCTGAATGCCCAGCGTTATCGTTCCTGCTGCATTCGCCGTCAGGGTTACTGATCCCGTGGTTGCGCCGCAGGTCGTGTTT
>CAIVSQ010000241.1 GCA_903908605.1 uncultured Anaerolineae bacterium | reverse complement strand
GATGTTGGGCGAAAGTGCCGTAATTGCCGCATTAAGGATAAGCTTGGTGTCTACCACGGTGGCGGCAACTCCACCTTGGCTGATTTTGACTTTATTCATTACCTTATTCGACTGATTGAGCAGTAAAAATGATCACTGGTACCAAACAAACCTATGATCAGAGCAGTGGCAATCCCTTTGAACAAGTTCGTATGTCGGCCAGGATGTGTCTCGAGATCCTTCGACCCATGTTTCCCGCTCTCAACGTGCGCGGGATTCTGGCTTACCAATCATTCCTGCCAGATCACTCCGATGTTGGCACGGTCAAAGCCCTCGAATTTCCCGATGTACCAGCTTACATTTATTGGTTTAAAGATACTGTCTTATCCACCCAGGAGATCAACCGCCTGGTTAACTTTATCCAAGGGTTTCAACAGACATAGCCGGGCAACAATCATTCGGGAGGACCAGAATATGAATTTCCAACTCAACGAAGAACAACGTATGTGGCAAAAGGTAGTCCATGATTTTGTTGTCCGTGAAGTACAACCGCTTGCCGCTGAAGTGGACGAAACATCCACTTTCAACTGGGCAGCAACCCGAAAGATGGGTCCACTGGGGCTGCTCGGGCTAAACATCCAGGAGGAATACGGCGGCAGCGGCGTGGACGCCGTTTCAGCAGCAATCGCGATCGAAGAACTGGGGTGGGGTTGTGGGTCGACCGCACTTGCAATCGCTGCTCATAATGGGCTTGGAACCACTCCTATCGCCATGTACGGCAGCGAGGGGTTGAAAAAAAAGTGGTTGCCCGTCGTTGCCAGTGGCAAATCTGGGCTCGGCGCACTGGCTCTGACAGAACCTGGCGCTGGCTCCGATCTCCAGGGAGGGCTGCGCACCAAAGCCGAGAAGATTGGGAATGAATGGATTATTAACGGTACCAAGATGTGGTGCACAAACGCGAGCATTGCCGAATACGTGATTACCCTGGTTCGCACAAACCCGGCAGGTGGATCGCGGTCACTCAGCATGATTCTGGTCCCGGTCAACACCCCCGGGGTAACCATAGCACCGGCCGAAAAGAAAATGGGCCTGAAAGGCTCCCCCACCCACGCAATAACCTATGAGAATGTCTGCGTACCCCTCGATAACCTGGTCGGGGAATATGATCATGGCTTGCATCAGACCCTGACCACCCTGGATGGAGGTCGCATTAGTATTGGTGCGCTTGCGCTAGGGCTTGCACGTGCAGCACATGAAGCAGCGATTGCCTATGCGAAAGACCGTGTAGCCTTTGGAAAACCGATCGCAGAGCATCAAGCCATTCAGTTCATGCTAGCCGATGCCGAAACTGAAATCGCGGCAGCCAGGTTATTGGTTTACCAGGCAGCATGGCTAAAACAAGAAGGGCTTCCCTATGGAAAGGAAGCCGCCATGGCAAAATTATTCGCAACCGAGATGGCTGAACGTGTCTGCCGAAACGCAATTCAGGTTCATGGCGGTTATGGCTATAGCCGAGATTACCCTGTCGAACGCATCTACCGTGACGCGCGACTCATGACAATCGGCGAAGGTACCAGCGAAATACAACGAATCGTTATAGCCCGGCAGTTATTATTGAATTCTTAATGGGAGAGGGGGACGCACTGCTTTTTATGGCGATCACCCAGGCATTGTATCCCTCGGTGTTGATTTTTACATTAGCGCTTGTTGGGAACAGGTCCGCAATATGAGGTGGTGCCAGGAAATGACTGCGCATCAAAGCTAGCTTTTCGACCACAGCAACAATTTTTACTTGCCAGGTGCGTACATCAGGTTCTTCAATCACGAGCCTGCCGCCGGGTTTAAGTACACGCCAAAGTTCAGTAACTGTGGCACTTTGTTGGTGCACATGATGTAACGCATCAACCATGATAATTCGATCAAAGGTCCCGCTGGAAAAAGGTAATTGTTCTGCAGGTGACTGGAGACCCATTAATCCTTTATCACGGGCTTGAGCCAACATACCACGCGAGAAATCTACTACATAAGCCTGTTGGACATAGGGACGCAGGGCATTCGCAACACGCCCTGTACCACCACCGGCGTCCAGTAAAATTCCCTCTACCGGCAGATCAACCATCCGTAACATTAATTCCAGTCGCGAAAATGGGATTGCCCGATCGTAAATTGGTGCAAGAATATCGAAATGATCAAACAATCTGAATTTTCCTTGACGAACGAGCTAATTAGTAGCAGAGACGGTGATCATGCTTTTTATCTCATCAAAAATTCCAGGTCCAATGCCTGGGATTTTTAACAAGTCTTCTATTCGTAAAAATGGTCCATTATCGGTCCGATATTGCACAATTTTTTGAGCTGCTGTTGGTCCAATTCCAGGCAGTTGATCAAGTTCTTCCATGGTTGCCAGGTTGATATTCACTTTTGTTCCGCCTGGTGGAGTTGGAGTGAAAAGAAGTCCATTCCCTCCAATGGTAAGCTGTGGGGTTGCCAATTGAGTCCCCCCAGGAATGATAATTTGCTCACCGTCTTCGAGGATTTTCGCTAGATTGACCTGGGCAATATCAGCGCCATCCATAAATCCACCCGCGATCTGAACCGCATCGACCAACCGGCTCTCAACGGGTAAACGATAGACACCTGGCAGCTTAACAGCTCCACTCACATAAACAACAATCGGCTCTGGCGTTGGGGATGAAACCAGCGTGACCGGTTCGCCCGCTGGAGTACGTACCGAAAGATATAACAATCCCGCGGCAATCAGACCGATAAAAACACCAATAATCAGGTTGAAAAAATTTTTCATTCCTACCTCAAACCAATCCACACAGACATAATTGCTTTATCAACACAACTATTTTACCAAGTCTTATTCGCAGATCATCACCAACATGGAATTATTAACGACGTGAAGAGCACTTAATACCCCAGCCAATTTTTTTATTCGCCTAAAATAGGTCTGCAATTCCTCTTCCGGCGCAACCCGAAAACCATGCTGCTCATAATAACTTTGCAAAACATCCCGGCAGGTCAGGTAAAGAGGCCGGGGAGCAATGGCCATCAGGTTACTGATCAACCTGGCCGCAATACGCTGATTTCGAAACTCAGTCACCACCGCCAGGGAGGCGAGTTCAACTGATCCATCAGAATGTGGCTTCAGT
>CAIVSQ010000240.1 GCA_903908605.1 uncultured Anaerolineae bacterium | reverse complement strand
CCGGACTCAACGACATAGATGATTAAAGTACCCCAGGCTACAATCCGAACAAAACGTTCCAGGCGCAGCACCACTTCGCGATCAAAATATGTTCCCAAGAAACTTGCTTGTTTATTCATGATACAACCTCTCACTGTCTCGGCATAAAAAGGGATGACTTTATTTAATAAATAATTTTCTTCCCATTGCGCAGGGTATAATACATCATCCTGACATGTGAAATTATACGCGAAAAGGAAATAAAAAAATGGATGTTACAGAAGCACCTCGACCGAACGATTTTATTCGCGAGGCCGTCACCGATGATCTACGCAGCGGGCGATTTAAATATATTCGCACCCGCCTGCCCCCCGAGCCCAATGGTTATCTCCATATCGGGCACGTCAAAGCCTTCCTGATTGATTACAACGTGGCTGCTGAAAATGGCGGCGAGTTGTACCTGCGCTTCGATGATACGAATCCTGCCAAGGAAGAAGTTGAATATGTTGAAGCCATCAAAAATGACGCCCAATGGCTTGGTATCCGCTGGGTAAAGGAAACCTACGCTTCAGATTACTTCAACCAGCTGTACGCCTGGGCGATTCGCTTGGTGAAACTGGGTCTTGCCTATGTGGATGATCAGAGCGCAGAAGAGGTTATTAAAAACCGCGGCACACTCACCGAGCCCGGTATGCAAAGCCCATTTCGGAATCGAAGCGTTGAAGAAAACCTCGACTTGCTGGAACGCATGAAAAATGGTGAATTCCCTGATGGCAGCCGGATATTACGCGCCAAAATCGACATGACCCACCCTAACCTGGTGATGCGCGACCCCGCCATGTACCGCATCATTCACGAACCAGCTCATCATCGCACCGGGCGAAATTGGTGCATCTACCCACTCTACGATTGGTCACACGGCCAAAACGACTCGATGGAAGGTGTCACCCATTCGCTATGTTCGATGGAATACGAGATTCATCGCCCACTTTATGAATGGTTCCTTGAACAACTTGGCGAGTTCAAACCACGACAGATTGAGTTTTCTCGCTTAAACCTCACTTACGCCATGATGAGCAAGCGCAAACTGCGCAAACTGGTGGAAATGAATGTTGTTAATGGTTGGGATGATCCTCGCCTGACCACCCTGCGTGGCATGCGCAGGCGTGGATACACAGCAGCAGCCATCCTGGATTTCATCAACCGCATTGGCGTTGCCAAGAATACCAGTTGGATCGACTTCGCCCTTTTAGAATCGTGCGTGCGCGAAGATCTTAACAAGACCTCCCTGCGCCGAATGGCGGTGATTAAACCACTCAAAGTGATCATAGATAATTATCCTGAAGATCAGGTAGAGGAAATGGATGCCATTAACAACCCTGAAGACCCGTCGGCTGGGTCTAGGAAAGTTCCATTCTCCAAGATCCTCTACATCGAACAGGACGATTTCCGCGAAGTTCCACCACCCAAGTACTTCCGCCTCTACCCTGGCAATGAAATTCGCCTGCGCTATGCCTACTTAGTGAAATGCACAAGCATTGTGAAGGATGAAAATGGCGCTATCACTGAAGTGCACTGTTCCTATGACCCGGCCACTCGTGGTGGGGATGCGCCAGATGGTCGCAAGGTAAAATCCACCATACACTGGGTATCGGCTCAACATGCCGTACAAACAGAAGTGCGCCTCTACGAACGATTGTTTACACGCGAGAACCCGGATGAAGGGGATGACTTCCTCTCCTACCTCAACCCGGCTTCCCTCGAAACCCTCACGAATTGCTTCGTGGAACCGGCCATCAATGATGTACAGCCCGGGGACAAGTTGCAGTTTGAACGAACAGGTTACTTCTGCGTCGATCCCGATAGCCTACCCGGGAAACCGGTTTTCAACCGCACGGTAACCCTCAAGGATAGTTGGGCAAAGATCGAACAAAAACAAGCATTATAAAAGCAAGCAAGGGTCCGTCTTGACGGGCCCTTGGCATTTAAGCAATTAGGTTTGCGGTAAAGCGAAGGAGACCTTGCTAATGCGCCTGACAAATATGATTACAGCTGTGGATTTGCATGCCTGTGGAGAACCCGGTCGCGTCATCACTGGTGGCGTGCTGGATGTGCCCGGGAAAACCATGTTTGAAAAGATGAAGTTCTTCGAAAAAAATCGAGATGATTTGAGACTGCGCATGCTCCGTGAACCCCGTGGCTACCCGGCCTTGTGCGCCAACATCATCCTGCCCCCCACCCACCCAGACGCACAGGCGGGTTTCATCATTATGGAACAGGTTGAATACCCACCAATGTCGGGTACCAACACTATCTGCGTGGCAACCACCCTGCTTGAGACCGGCATCCTGCCCATGATTGAACCCGTTACCGAGTTCATCCTTGAGGCACCCGCCGGGTTGGTCAGCATCAGGGCGGATTGCAAAGACGGCAAGGTTACCCGAGTAACTTTTAAAAACGTACCAGCTTTCGCCATGCACCTCGACCTCGATGTGGAAGTACCCCATTTAGGCACCGTCAAAGTCGATATCGCCTGGGGAGGCATGTTTTATGTGATTGCCGATGCCGCCCAATTTGGCCTGCAGATAACCCCTGACGAAGGTCGTGATATTACCCGCATCAGCGAAATGATCAAGGCTGCCACGCAAGAACAATACCCGGTGACCCATCCTGATAATCCCGAGATTAAAGGGCCGACCATCTCCCAGCTTTCAGCGCCTCCCACCAACCCGGCTGCCCATCGAAAAAACGCCGTCACCGTTGCCACCGGCAAGCTGGATTGGAACAAACCCTCCACCTGGACTGGCGTCATCGACCGTTCTCCTTGCGGAACTGGGACCTGTGCCAAGATGGCAACTTTACATGCGCGTGGACAACTTGGACTCAACCAGGATTTCTACCATGAAGGCATTCTCGGCACCATTTTTACCGGCCGGTTGCTGGAAGAAACCATGGTTGGCCCGTACCCGGCGGTTGTTCCAACCATCGGTGGAACGGCCTGGATCACGGGCATAAACCAATTTGTAGTCGATCCAAGCGACCCATTTCCGAATGGTTTTACAGTCGGCGATATCTGGTAACCCAAACCCTTTGCGAAGAACAATATATCAACCTGGCAAGGTGATGATCATGCTGCTGCTCACCAAACAAGAAGTCCAACAACTACTCGACCCATTGGAATTGCTGACTGCATTGGAAGGTGGTTTTAAAGCAATCAGCACAAAAGTAATGGATGTTCCTGGTCGCAGCCAGATAAAATCTTCGCATGGGGTTATATTAACCATGCCCGCCAGTATGCCCGGTTTGGATATGAGCATCAAGCTAGTTAGTATTTTTCATGAAAACAAAACCCTGCCAAGCCACCAGGCATTGATTACACTCTTTGATTCAAATACGGGCGCACCTCTTGCTCTCATGGATGGCACGCTGATTACCACCATGCGCACCGCCATCAGCTCCATGATTTCAATACGCCTGCTTGCCCGCCAGGGTGCCAAACAAGCCGCCATCATCGGTAGCGGCGTGCAGGCCCTTGCCCATTTGCGGATGATGGTCTTGTTGACTCCCCTCGAGAAGATCAAGATAGCTTCCCGTCAGGCCGAAAAAGCTGCCAAGCTCGCACACGAAGTGAACCAGGCTGAAGCTGTGGATAGCACCCAGGCAGCCATCTCTGGCGCAGACGTAATCTGTCTGTGCACGTCTTCCAACAAACCTGTGCTCATGCCTGAATGGCTAAAAAAGGGGGCACATATCACCTCTGTTGGTTATAACCCTCCCGGCGGTGAGTTACCCAGGGATGTGATCGAAAATAGCCATCTCTTTGTCGAATCAAGGCATGCTTTTGAGGCTCCGCCTGCTGGCAGCGCGGAATTGCAAGGGCTTGACTCATGCACTGGAACTGAGCTTGGCGAAGTGCTACTCCTCACCCGCCCCGGCAGACGTTCTGACTACGAAACAACCGTGTACAAATCAATGGGACATGCAATGGAAGACCTGGTGGCTGCCAACCTGGTCTATCAAAAAGCGCTTTCCCGCAAGATGGGCACTGAATTTTATCCGTAACCCCCATGGCTGCCCGTTAAGCTGAACGTTTTATTAATATAGACATTAGGATTATTGAGGACCCCTTATGCACAGGAATTTTTTCGTTCGCGGAATAGTCATCCTGATCCTGGTACTGCTAACTATTGGCAAGCCAGCCTATGTCAGCGCATTGGCAACATGCACGCATTTTGTTTCCACTACTGGCAACAATGCCAACCCGGGCACACAAGTCTTGCCATGGAAAACCTTCCAGAAAGCGGCAAACAGCGCCAAACCCGGTAATGTGATCTGTCTACGCGCGGGTGTTTATACCGAAGTAGTTACCATCAACGTCTCAGGTTCAGCCAGCGGCGGAGTTATCACCTTTCAAAGCTACCCGGGTGAAACAGCCATTCTGGATGGCAGCGCACTGGTGGTTCCTAATGGATGGGCGCCATTAATCCGCATACGCAATAAATCCTATCTCACTATTCAAAATTTGG
>CAIVSQ010000239.1 GCA_903908605.1 uncultured Anaerolineae bacterium | reverse complement strand
CGGCTGGTCGCAATCCTTGTTGCCAGCCTGGGTGTTCTGGCTGTAATAGATCCGCGAACTGCACAATTATCCTCATCGCTCTTCCTGGGCAACTTATCACTACTCGGCGCAGCGATTACCTGGGCTTTATACTCCGTACTCGTTCGCAGGGTTTCTTCCGACGCTGATGTACTGCAAGCATCTGCGATCATGCTGCTGGGAGGGCTTCCAATAACGGTCCCAACCGCCGCCTGGGAGTTATCCACACAGGGGATGGGCACGATCACACCAGGCATTATTGGTGGAATTCTTTTTCTGGGAATTATTTCCACAGCCATTGCCATGTTTCTATGGAACTATGCTTTTGCCCGGCTGCCCGCATCGGTTGCTTCACTGACTTTCTTTACTCAACCTGTTGTCGGCACCTTGCTTGGCTGGGCATTTCTAGGGGAAACAATAACCGCCCTCTTTATAGCGGGCGGTGTTTTGATTGGAATAGGAATTTTAATTTCCAGCACTGAATAAAGCTGTATGCTGGTGGTTATTTATAGCTTTTCACCAACATTGTGCAATAAAGCCATATTGGAAGGTTTAACTGCACTGACAGGAAAACCGCTGATGATTACCACTTGTTGCCCATTTTGAAGCCACCCGGAGGTGGTCAACTTGGCATCTGCGTGGTTTACCATTTCCCTTAATGTGGATGACATCGGCACCAAGCAGGGAATCACGCCCCACAAAAGGCACATTTGTCCCAAGGCAACCTTTGTAGGTGTAAAGGCCAGGATCGGTACGCGTGCCCTGGCTTTCGACATTAACAACGCTGTTCGACCCGTATGGGTAAAAATCGCGATAGCGGCAACATTGAGATCATGGGCAAGCTCACGGGCAGCCCGGGTCATCGATGCTGCATCGTCTCCGGTTGCAATTTTGGGTGTCGTGTAATGACCCCATTCCTGAAAGCTTAATTCAGCTGAACGAACGATTCGATCCATCATTTGCACAGCTTCCAGAGGGTAGGCACCACTGGCAGTTTCGCCTGAGAGCATAACCGCATCTGTACCATCGAAAATGGCATTGGCGACATCTGAAGCTTCTGCCCGGGTTGGCAGCGGATTGATAATCATAGAATCAAGCATTTGGGTAGCGGTAATGACAATTTTTCCGTGAGTATTCGCCGCCTGAATGATGCGTTTTTGGGCAATCGGTACTCGCTCAGGTGACATCTCTACACCTAAATCACCGCGAGCTACCATGACTCCATCGGCAACTTCCAAGATTTCTTCCAGGTTATCAAGAGCTTCTGGCTTTTCAAGCTTGGCAATAATCAAGGGGTGTGTACCCTCTTCGTCCAATTCCTCAATCGCATTTCGAACAGCGATGACATCCTGGGCGGAACGGACGAACGAAATCGCCACAAAATCCACATTTTGCGTCAACCCAAAGGCCAAATCGGCCCGATCTTTTTCTGTAAAACCCGGAATGGTCAATTTTACCCCTGGCAAATTGATCCCTTTGTGCGAAGAGAGCCTTCCACCAACAAGAACCAGCGCCCGTAAATAAGCCTTGCCGGTTTCAATAACTTTCAGGGATAAATGACCATCATCCAGTAGG
>CAIVSQ010000238.1 GCA_903908605.1 uncultured Anaerolineae bacterium | reverse complement strand
TGTGTCGAGTGGAACTGGTGTGATTTTTTTTGATAAATCCATTGATAAAACGGGAATGCTTTATGGATTTGCCCATTCGCTTGCTGGTTGTAGATGATCACCCGACTTTGAGATTCGGGTTGGTTGCTTTACTGAGCCAGGAAGCGGATTTTGAGGTGGCAGGGGAGGCTTCGAACGGGTTTGAGGCGGTGGAGAAAGCTGCCAACCTGCATCCGGATGTAATCTTGATGGATCTGGGGCTTCCCAAAAAAAATGGCATGGAAGCCATCCGGGATATTTTGGCGTTGGACCCGACGGCACGTATTTTGATTTTTACTTCTTCTTCAGATGGGGATCAGATTTTGGCTGCCATTCGAGCCGGGGCGATTGGTTACCTGGTCAAGGATAATTCGCCGCAAGAATTATTCTATGCCATCCGTAACGCCTACCAGGGCAAGCCCACTCTTTCTGCGCGCAGCGAATTGAGTCTTTTCCAGCAAATTCAAAACAATAGACCGACCACGCTTCCGATCGATGCACTTACTGCCCGCGAATTGGATATTTTGCGTTGGCTTGCACATGGTTTAACGAACGCCGATATCGCCAGGGAGGCAACCATTACCGAAGGCACGGTTCGTTCGCATGTCAGCAACCTGATTAACAAGTTAGGATTGGAAAATCGGGCTCAGGCGGTGATTTACGCCATCCGAAAAGGTTTGATCGACGTTAATCACGAAGAATCATAATGGAATGGATCGTGATAACAACACCCTGAACTGCCCGGGGGTGTTATTATTTATTGATTGTCAAATTAAACAGAGCTGATTTCTAATGGGAATAAAAAGCGTAATCAATTCCTGGATAATATCAATGGGGAGAAATGCGCTGGTCTCAACAAATGTTGAGGAAATCTCCACAATTGCCTATGTATTAATCAACATCCTGCAGATGACCTTATTCCCCTAATAAGATATCCTTTAATTTATGCAAAACTCGCCAGGGTTTTGTATCCAAATGGAGCTGCCATGGCAATGGAATCGAAAGATATTGACGAAACCCCGGTTGAAAAGATCAAAATTCTCATCATTGATGATGATGCAAATTTCCTATTTGGCATTACCCGGATGCTGACTCGGGCCAATTATGAGGTTTTATCGGCTACTGATGGCATGCACGGCATCCAAAAAGCTCAGTTGGAGATGCCTGATTTGATTTTGCTGGATATCAACATGCCCAAAATGACCGGGTTCCAGGTCAAGATGGTACTTAACCGCTTTCCGGTTACCCAGCTCATCCCGGTGGTGTTTCTTTCGGCGCTTAATGATCGCGCCAATGTTTTGAATGGTTTGAACCTGGCAGATGATTACATCACCAAGCCATTCGATGCTGATATCTTAATCGCTCGTTTAAAGAATATATTGAGGCGGATAGCCCCGCGTTACCGGCAGGCGATCCAGATTTCAGCCAATGCAACCTACTCTATTGAAACCCTGCAGTTATGGGGACAATCGGTGGAAATGTTTGACGCGGGTACTGCCGGACATACCTTGCGGGTGACCAGTTGGGCAGTTGCGCTGGCGCGGTCGCTTGGCCTGGGTGCGGAAGATGTGGAGAATATTCGTAAAGGCTCCATGCTGCATGATATCGGTAAACTGGCTGTCCCTGAATTTATTTTGAACAAGCCAGGTCCGCTTACCAATGAGGAATGGAAAATTGTCCGAGAGCACCCACGCCTGGGCTATGAGATGATATCGCCGATTAAATCATTGGCGGGGGCATTGGAAATTCCAATGTATCATCATGAGCGTTGGGATGGTTTTGGATACCCGGACCAGTTAAGTGAAGACAAAATTCCCCTGGCTGCCAGGATATTCAGCATTGTGGATGTTCATGATGCGCTACTCTCGAAACGTCCCTATAAGCCGGCCATGGATGATTTGGCTGTGAGAGATATGATCAGATCTCAGAGTGGCAAGCACTTTGATCCCACCCTTGTGGAACACTTTTTGGAGCATTACGATTCTCTTAGGAAAGAGGTGGAAAATGAATTCGGTAAAAACAATTTTAGTCATTGACGATGACAAAAAATTCTCATTGGGGCTGGTTGCGGTCTTAAGGCGCGAAGGTTTCCAAGTATTCAATGTTAATACCGGTGCGGAAGGGCTTATCGCTATTCGTAATTACAAACCGGATGTCATTCTGTGCGATATCATGATGCCCCCTCCCAATGGGATCGAGTTGAAAAAAGAGATCTCCGCCGATCCGGAACTGGGGCAAATTCCTTTTCTTTTTCTTACGGCACGCACCGCGCAGGTGGATAAGCTGGCCGGGTTACAGAGTGGGGCTGACGATTACATTACCAAGCCTTTCGATGTGAATGAACTGTTGGCGCGCATTAATTCGGTTGTGCGTCGTTATGAGCGTGGTCAGCAGCGTGGCATCCAGGATAGCATAGCGGACTTGGATAAGCTGCGTACCAATATCTCCACCAATATCAGCCATGAAATGCGCACCCCGTTGACTGTCATTCTTTCGACTCTCGAGCTAATCTTGAAAGAGAAATTTTTCCGTGATAACGTGGATCTCGGAAATTACATTAACACAGCCAGTAGTAGTGCATACCGGCTAAAATTCCTGGTTGAAGACCTGGAAATGCTGTATGACCTGGATCAGGGCGCACTTTCCAGCGTTCCACAAAAGGTGGATATCAGCTTTCATCTCAAGAACCCGATCAACCAGACGCTTAAATACTGGGAAAAGAAACAGCTCAACGTGCAGCTGCAAATCAGTTCTGAGGTGATTGTACACGCGCCGCGCAATGAATTTGGTCATATTGTTTCTCACCTGGTGGATAACGCTTGCAAGTTTTGCCCAGACCGGGGCCGGATTGTCATTTCGGTCAAGCCCAATGAAATCGGCAGCTGTGTCATTGAGATTTTTAACGAAGGCATTGGCATCCCGGTGGAGTTGCGCGAAAAAGTATTTGAACGCTATTATCAAATCAGCCAGGGTGAAACCCGCGATTTCGGCGGGCTGGGCGTGGGTTTGACGCTCGCCAGGGCGTATGCACGCGCATGGGGCGGAGATGTGCAGATATTGGATAGTTTAAATGGTTGCCGTGTGCGCATGGTATTGCCCCCTCGGAACGCTGAAAATTAACCTTTTCTGGGAGTTTGGATATGCCCGCTATACTATTAATTGATGATAACCTGAACTTCGGCAAAGGGTTGGCCATGAATCTGCGTAGAGCGGGGTTCAGTGTCACCGTTACCGCGGATGGTTCGGAAGGCATCAAGCTTGCCAGCGAAACTCATCCGGAATTGATCCTATGTGATCTGAAAATGCCGGCTCCAGATGGCATGGAAATCAAGCGTATTCTTAACGAAACCAGCGAAACAGCCAATATTCCATTTGTGTTTCTCTCGGCACTCTCGGCACCTGCGATTAAGAGCAGCGGGTTGAGCATTGGTGCGGAAGATTACATCGTTAAGACCGTGGATATTATGGAATTGATCGCGCGCATCCAGTCTATTCTCAAGCGCAAAGAGCGCATGGATGTGGCGGCGCGGAATGAAGTCCGACATCTGCTGGACAATCTTTCCACTTCACTACCCATTCATACCAGCCATCACTTTCGTACTTACCTGGGTGTCTTGCAGCTTTCGCTGGAGATGCTCGAAAAAAACCAGGGTTCATCCGATCAGTATCTTGAATTTGCGCGTACCAGCGCTTACCGGATGAAAGTCTGGATGGAAACATTAATCTGGTTGAATGAGTTGGATCTGGGTCGCCAGGCAGTCCGGACTGAACAGGTGGACCTGGAGTTTTCCTTCAGCATGCCGATTCGTGAGGTGATGGATATCTGGCGTGATAAGAAATTGCAGTTGGATCTGCATGTGGATAATGAGTTGCTCATATTTGCACCGGCGCGCAGCTTTACCCTGGTGGTTTGTCACCTGGTGGATAACGCCTGCAAGTTCAGCCCGGATGGTGGAACGGTCAGCATTTCCTTGTATTCCAACGGAACGCGCGGGGTAAGGTTGACGGTTGAAGACCAGGGTCCTGGTATTCCTGTGGATAAGCGCGAAGAAGTCTTTGAGCGCTTCAAGCAACTTCCATGCGAAGGCGGGCTGCCGGATAATCACGGTATGGGCCTCGGGTTGTATATGGCGCGTGAGTTTGCGCGTTCGCAGGAAGGCGAGGTTGTCATCCTTGATTCTGATAGCGGGTGCAAGGTCTTGATGTCACTGAAGAATGCGCACGCCCCGGTCTAAAGGGGATTTGTTTCGCATTTATTCGATAAACAGGTAAAATTGATTCCGTGCTCGCCAGGCACATGCAACTGATGGTATAAATCAGTGATTCAGGCAATTCACCATGATGAGCAAAATGTAGCCGGTACGTGGACTATCGCCGGTTGAAATGGTATGACGCGCTTAGGTGCTGTCATATAGCTAGTGTTGTAAAAGGACATCCAGTTTATGACAGATACCAGCGGGCCAACACAGGGTAATGGGTTAGTATCATCATTGATTCCAGGTGATTGGTCTTTCCAGGAATTTTCTCAATTACTTCCTGATGCCATTATCATTCTGGATGACTCCATGCAGATTTTATTCATCAATACTGTTGCGGAGGAAATGTTCGGTTGCCTGTGTGCAAATGTGATTGGGCAAAACCTGGATGTTTTTCTCCCAGACCATTTTTCTGAGAAACACCGCGAATTAGTTGATGGTTTTTTGCTGGATCAGAGCGGATCTTGCCGGATGGGGGACAACCGGATTGTTTACGGAAAACACAGCTCTGGTCGCTTATTTCCGCTTGATATTACCATTTCAAAACGTAAGTACCGCGATAAGAGCTTGATAATATGTATACCCCGTGATAACCAGGACCAGATCAGTTTTGAGCAAGCGCTTCAGGAAAGTAGACAACTATACCGGGGCATGATTGATTCTCAGCATACCCTGGTTGTGCGTGTTGATCGTGAAGGACGTTTTGTTTTTGTCAACCAGGCTTACTGCCAGATGTTTGGCAAAACCCAGGAAGAACTGATCGGTAAGTCGTATACACCGCTTGTGCACCCCGATGATTTACCCGCCACCCTGGAAGCCATGAAGGATCTGCAGGTCCCTCCATATCGTATCCGAATTGAGCAGCGTGCGATGACCTCGCAAGGTTGGCGTTGGATTGCGTGGGAGGATAGCCTGATCCAGGACCCATCCAAGGATTTGTATGAAATCCAGGCGGTGGGTGTTGATATTACCGAGCATAAGAATGTTGAAGATGAACTTTCCAACAAGATTGCCCTGCTTTCGGGTTTGTTGAATTCCATCCCGGATATTGTATTTTTTAAGGATACAAACGGTAAATACCTGGGTTGCAACCATCAATTCGCCAATTTTATTGACAAGCCGATTGAAGACATCGTCAATAAGACGGATTATGATCTGTTTCCGCGTGAAGAAGCTGATTTCTTCCGCGAAAATGATTTGAAGATGATCGCACAGGGTACCAACAGAAACAACGAAGAGTGGATCAGCTACCCTGATGGTACGCGAGTGCTGCTGGATACGCTTAAAGCGCCCCTGTGTGATTCCCTGGGGCGGACGATCGGCATCCTGGGCATCAGCCGGGATATTACCGTGCGAAAACGAGCCGAAGAAATTGCGAATATTGAAAGAAACCTGGCGATCATCCTGGCGCAGAAATCCACGTTGGAAGAAGCCTTGCCCCTTTGTCTTGACCTGGCATTGCAGGTTACAGGTATGGATTGTGGTGGAATTTACCTGGTTGATCGTCAAAAAGAAGAATTGGTTCTGAAGGTCCACAAGGGTCTTTCTGAGGAATTCGTATCCCTGGCCAGTTTGTTTGGCAAGGATACCCCTAATTACCAGGTGGTAATGCGCGGCGACCCACTTTACCAACCGTATTTACAATTACCTACCAATAAACCCCAGGCTGCCCTGCGGGAAGGCCTGCGTATCTCATCCATCATCCCGGTTAAGTTTAAGGATGAAGTGATTGCATGCGTGAACGCAGCTTCGCACAGCCAGGATGACATGCCCGAATATAACCGGGTTGCCATCGAAAATCTCTCATTTCAACTGGGGAACATGATTGCCCGCTTGCGGGTGCAGCAAAAACTGGCCGAAAGCCAGGAAGAATTGCAAAGCATGTTTGACACGCTGATGGATTTTGTCTTCGTGTTGAATAACCAAGGCGGCATTATCCAGGTCAACCGCAAGGTTTTGGATAGCCTGGGTTACAGCATGGAAGAGCTGGTTGGCGTCAGCGTGCTGCAGGTTCACCCGCCTGAGCAGCGTGAACAAGCCTGGAAAATTGTGGGTGACATGCTTTCTGGTGTGCTGGATAGCTGTCCGCTTGATTTGTTGTGCCGGGATGGTTCACGGATACCGGTAGAGACCAAGGTGGCACATGGCCGCTGGGGCTCGAAGGATGTCTTGATTGGGGTTAGCCGTGATATCACCGAGCGCAAGGCGGCGGAGGCAACCATTCGCGATAGAGTCAAAGATATTGAGGGTTTCTTTGACGTTTCACTTGATTTGCTATGCATCACGGATTTAACCGGACGTTTTCTGCGGTTGAACAAGGCCTGGCAGGATACGCTTGGTTTTACTGTTGAGGAGCTGCTGCAAAGTAATTTTATGGATCTTGTTCACCCGGAGGATGTCCAGGCTACTCAACTTGAACTGGCACGTCTCGCAACCGGTGCGCAAACCAAGAACTTTGTGAACCGTTATCGCTGCAAGGATGGCAGTTGGCGCTATATTGAATGGCGTTCGCAGATGGAAAGTTTGCGGGTGTATGCGGCTGCCCGCGATATTACAGAGCGGAAAGCGGCGGAAGACGCCAGTCTTGAACAGAATCGGCTGCTGGAGTATCGACAGAAATTTGAGGAAACGCTAACTTCGATATCGACACGTTTTATTAATATGCCGTCTACAGCCGTCAATCTTGAGATTACCACTGTGTTGCGGCAAATTGGGGAGTTTGAAGAAGTCGATCGCAGCTACGTATTTCTCCTTGATCCCGATAACGGTACCATGACGAATTCACACGAGTGGTGCGCCGAGGGCGTCACGCCGGAAATTGACAATCTCAAGGATATCCCGACCAGTATATTCCCCTGGTGGATGGAAAAATTAAATAACCTTGAAGATGTGCATATCCCACTTGTCTCCGATTTGCCGCCGGAAGCGCAGGCGGAACGTGAAATTCTAGAATCGCAATTCATTCAGTCGGTGCTGGTTGTACCACTCACCTCACATAACAAGCTGGTTGGTTTTGTTGGTTTTGATTCTGTGCGCCAATCGCGTTATTGGTATCCTGATAGTATCCTGTTAATCAGGATGGTGAGTGATATCCTCTCAAACGCGCTGATGCGCATCAAGATGCAGAGCGAATTGCGCCAGAGCGAAACTCGCAACACCGCCTTGCTCAGTGCTGTGCCCGATTTGATTTTCCGCATCCGGTGGGATGGGATTTTCCTGGATTACAAGGCCAGTTCACATGATCTCTTGGCTCTGCCTGCCGAGCAGATTATTGGAAGTTCAATAAATACCTTCATGCCCGAAAATGTGTTGGTGGAAGCGATGAAATGTATTGACCAGGCTTTGCAAACCCGGGAAATACAGACCATGGAATACATTCTCAAGGTAGGTGATTCATCGCATACCTTTGAAGCACGTTTTAAAGACAGCGGCGTGGATGAGGTTACTGCCATTGTTCGTGATGTCAGCGACCGCGCCCGCCTGGAGCAAATGAAATCAGATTTTATTAATCGCGCCACGCACGAACTGCGCACACCGATTGCGACGATGTTGTTGATGGTGAATTTGATTGATGGCGGCGCCACCCCGGATGAATACAAAGAGTATTGGGACGTGCTTAAGAGCGAGCTCGGTCGTGAAAGAATGCTGGTGGAGGATTTGCTCAGTGCGGGTCGGCTGGAAAGCAACCAGGCGCATATGCATTTTCGTTTTATTGAAATCACCGATCTGGTTAAAGCGACTATTCACCAGGCCGAAATCCCGGCTCGTGAGAAGGATATTGCCCTGGTTTTACATCCAATCAATGAGTTGGATGAGAGTGCTTATATTATCCAGGGCGATGAGACTGCCCTGACGCAGGTGTTTGTGAATATTATTGGCAATGCCATCAAGTTCACGCGTCCAGGGGGCACAGTGGATGTGATGGTTCACAATGACGGCGCTGGCGTGGAGGTTATGGTTACCGACAGTGGCATGGGTATTCCAAGCGAAGATATTCCAATGTTGTTCAACCGTTTCTTCCGTGGAACCAACGCCATCCAGGAAGAAGTGCCTGGCACCGGGATTGGTTTGTTTATTGTGCGCTCGATCCTGGAGAAGCATGGCGGCACCATCAATGTGCACAGCGAACTTGGCAAGGGTTCCAGCTTTAGCATCTGGTTGCCCATCCATAAAGAACCATAAATTTTTCGCGAATAGAGATTACCAGGCGGCAGGGTTTTGAGGACCTGCCGCCTGATTGTTTAGAAATTGATGTTTGTGAAACCCTTGACATTAACGTTACGTCAGGGTTTATAGTATCCCCATGTTGACGGTAAAGCAACTCTCCAGGCTGGCGGGCGTTACGGCGCGCACCCTGCACTACTACGATTCGATTGGATTACTCAAGCCATCCTGTCTTGGCGATAATGGCTATCGCTATTACGGGGAGGAATCGATCTACCTGCTGCAACAGATATTGTTTTACCGTGAGCTTGATATTCCGTTGGAGGAGATCAAAAAAATCATGGGACGCCCTGATTTCGCTGTCCTTCCCGCGCTGGAGGGCCACCGCCAGGAGCTGGGCAAACGGATTGCCCGGCTGGAGCGGTTGCGCCAGACTGTTGACCATACAATTTCACACTTGAAAGGACAAAAAGAGATGAGTAACAAACAGGTATTTTCTGGTTTTAGCGAAGAGGAACAAGAGAAGTACGCCGCTGAGGCGGAACAAATGTATGACCCTGAAACCGTGCGAGCTTCCAACCGGCGTTGGAAGTCGTATTCGGCTGAGCAACAAAAACAAATCCTGGCGGAGGGTGGTCAGATCTACACAGAGATGGTTGCCATTATGCCGAAGGGGCCGGCTTCGAGCGAGGCGCAGGCCCTGGTGGAACGCTGGCGTAAGAACATGGACCACTTTTGGAGCCCCAATCTGGAACAATTGGAGGGGTTGGCCAGCCTGTATAACGATGACCCGCGCTTTAAGGCTAATTTTGATAAGTTTGATGCGGGCCTGGCGGATTTTATGCGGGCTGCGGTGCGGGTGTATGTGGCAGGTAAAAAGTAGGTCGGCAGGTTGCATTCACAACCGACTAGTGAATAAAAAAACAGGAGCGGCGTTTTTTGCCATTCCTGTTTTTTTATCATCTTTCGATGTTTTGCCGGGGCAGGTTGGTTGCAGAATGGCTGGGCTATTGGAGCAGCTTGGGTAGCTGGTCCAGCTGGCTGATCTGGTAGGTGACTGGCAGATCGGTGGGATGACCGTGTGGGTTGTACCAGCAGGTGTCGATTCCGTAGGCGATGCCGCCCTTGATATCTGAGCTGAGGCTGTCGCCGATGATCAGTGTGTTGGTGCGGGCTGGTTGGCCCAGGGTGGCGAAGACTGTGTCAAAAAAGGCGGCGCTGGGTTTGGCTGCACCGAGTTCTTCGGAGATAAAGATATGCTCAAAGCAGTCTTTTATGCTGGAATTGGCCAGGCGTGGTCGTTGAACTTCTTTGAGCCCGTTGGTGACCAGGGCCATGCGTACTTGCGGCTTGAGATCATGCAGCAGTTTGTCGGCTCCTTCCAGCAGGTCGGTGCCAAGCGAGAGATAGTGCAAGTACTGCAGGCTGGTGGCGGGCAGGTCGCGCTGCAGGCCCAGTTCGTCAAAAAACAGCTTGAAGCGTTTGGTGCGTAGTTCTGCGGAGGTTACTTCTCCGCGCTCAAATTCCTTCCAAACTTGCTGATTAAAGCGCGCGTAGAGGGCCACATATTCCGGATGATACTCGAGCCCGGATTGTTCCAATGTCCAGCGCAGGGCGTTGGCCTCGGCGCGGGAGAAATCGAAGAGGGTTTCGTCGGCATCAAACAACAGCCAGGTGTATTTCAACAGGTCTTTCCTCTTTTAGTCAGCTGCGGGCCGGGATCATGCTCATGGCGTATTCGGCCAGGGCGGTGATGGTCAGGCTGGGGTTGACGCCCGGGTTGGCAGGCATAATTGAGCCATCGATGATGTACAAGCCGGGGTAATGGTGGATTTCGAATTTCTCATTTACCACGCCTTCGCTGGCATCTTTGCCGAGCGGTGCGCCACCCAGGATGTGGGCGGTGGTGGGCAGGTTGAGCAGGTTTTCGCCGAGGGAACCCATGGCTACGCCGTTGGTGCGTGTGGCGAAATCACGCGCGAGGGCGTGTGAGCCGCGTACCTGGGCGTTGATTTCATAGCCTGGCTCCTTCTCGCTGACCATGCCGGTTTTCCAGAGGGTCCAGCCGCTGCGACCGGTGCGGAAACGCATGCGGTTATCGGCGTGCTGCATGACAAGCAGGATGGTGGCGTTGTGGGCCCAGCCGGGCAGGATCATGGTGCGGGCGTAATCGATGGGGTGGCGCAGGATCCAGGCCAGTGAGTCGATCATACGACGGGCCACCCCGGCATCCAGGTCCACCAGTGGGGCGGAGATGAAGCGCATTAGCGAGGATCCGTCCGGATAGCGCACTGGCTCGATGCGCGTAATTTCGTCGGCATTAAAAATGGAGGAGATGGAAACACCCTTGGAATAATTAACGTCGGATTTGCGGGCGATTGAGCCGAGCAGTGCTTCGGAATTGGTGCGTACCTGGTCACCCAGGTGTGCGGATATTTTTGGCAGTGAGCGGCGGACGTTGCGCAGGGTCAGCAGCAAGCGCATGCTGCCCATAACACCCGCTGAAAAGATGACGTTGCGGGCCTGGACGGTATGGGTGCGACCTTTGAAGAAGCCGGTGGAAGAACGGTAGGTGACTTCGTAACGGGCTTCGCCGCCTTCGGGCAGGGGGCGTACATCCAGGACTTCAGATTCAGGTTTGATTTGCGCGCCGAGTTTGGTGGCGAAATGCAGATAATTTTTGGGGAGGGTGTTCTTGGCATTGTGCCGGCAACCGACCATGCAACCGCCGCACTGCTGGCAGCCGGCTCTATCAGGCCCCTGGCCGTCAAAGTAGGGGTCCGGGACGGTTACCCCGGCTTCGCCGAAATAAGCGCCTACGTCGGTGGCCCGAAAGGTGTGTTGCATGCCGCGCTCGACGGCCATCTGGCGCAGGACGTCATCTGCTTTCCATAAACCAGGGTTGCGCGCCACGCCCAGCATTTTACGGGCGGACTGGTAATGCGGGGCAAGGGTCTGGCCCCAATCGAGCGGGGTTTTCCAGGCTGGGGTGGCGAAGGTTTCATCGGTGGGGATTTCGAGCACATTGGCGTAGCCCAGGCTGCCGCCGCCTACACCGGCCCCATGCAGTACCATGACACCCTTGAGGATGCTGATCTGCAGGATGCCAAAGGCGCGGATGGTGGGCATCCAGAGGTATTTCCAAAACTGCCAGTTGCGTTTGGCGAAGTCTTTATCTTCAAATTTCCGCCCTTTTTCGAGTACCAGTACTGAATACCCTTTTTCAGATAGACGCATGGCGGAGACACTACCGCCGAACCCGGAACCAATTATGACGTAATCCTGGATATCTGACATCGATGGAATCCTCTCTCTTTTCATGATGCGCGCCTGCGGTGCATGCGTTGGAATTATACCCAGCCTTGTGACAAAATGAGTGTATTGGCTTTAAACCGTAAAGTTGCAAGGATGCGGAACCCAGCGGTTTGTGGAAATTGGATTAGCAAAGTATATTGACAACCGATATATCGCGTGGTAATATAACGTTATACGATATATCGTTGCACGATGTAAAGAGGAGCAACATGACATCCAACCCTTTGAAATATCTTCCACTGAGTGAGTCAACTGCCTATATTTTGTTGGCACTGGCAGAGCCGCTGCACGGTTATGGTGTGATGCAAAAAGTGGAAAACTTGAGTGCTGGCACTGTAAAGATTGGTCCGGGTACGTTGTACGGCGCTTTTTCCACTCTGGAAGGAGAAGGCCTGATTGTAAAGGTCGATGAAGTTGATCGACGCAAATCTTATATGCTTACCCCAACGGGTAAAAGTGTCATCAAGGAACATATCCGGCGTACGGAGATCCTGGTGAAAAATGGAGAAATGACAAGGGGATGGTAAGTCCCTGGGAGCGAAAAATGACAGAGATGAAAGAATTTCGTTGGTTTTGGGCTTGGGATGATGAAAAAGAGGAAACCTGGCTGCGCGATATGGCACAAAAAGGCTGGCATTTTAAATCTGCAAGCATTCCTGGCAATTATATTTTTGAACAGGGTGAGGCGCGTGATGATGTTTACCGGCTTGATCATTTTACCGGTAATGGTGATAAGGCGGCTTACCTGCAGCTTTTCATTGATTCTGGTTGGGAATACATGGGTGAGATGAACAGTTGGCAGTATTTTCGTAAAACCGCACAGAATGGCGAAGCGCCTGAGATTTTCAGCGACAACGAATCGAAAGCAAAAAAATACCAGAAGATCTTGTTGGTGATGGTGGTGTTCAGCATGCCTTTTGGTAATTTGATCAGGATCCTTAACCAGGACTCCAGCCACTTTTTTGAGGGGCTTACTTTTTTCATGTTCCTGGTGTTCATGTTTTACGTGTATGCGATTGTGATGCTGCTGAGGCGGATCCTGGCGCTTAAAAAGAAGCTCTAAACCAGGGGTTCGCGTTGCTGCCAGAGCTGATAATTGTTTTGGATTTGCTTGATGTGGCCTGGGATGTGTTCTGGGTAGATCGATAACCACATTTCAAAGCTGTATGGCCGGTCGTATTCGGGATGGTTGACGGTGTTGGCGAAGACGTCTTCATTGAGGGTCTTGAGCCACTTGTGGGTGAATTTGCGGATAAAGCGCACGACCTGCAAGGCATTATCGACGTCCTGGCCATGGTAATTGAGATCGATGGCCCATTTATCCTGGTCATAGGCCATGACGGCCCGGCCAGGTTCGGAGGCGAGCAGGCGCGCGCGCAGTGCTGCGTTGGTTTCGCTATCGGCCAGGTGAACGATGATTTCATGGATGCTCCAATCGCTCGGGGAGGGCTTGAACTGCCAGGCTTCGCGCGGGATGTCTCGCAAGGCTTCTTTGAGCATCTTGTAGCCTTTGCCGTAGCGTTTGATTTTTTCAGTGCGTTCTTCAGGGGTCATAATTTTCTCCATGATGTTTATGATACTATTTCCAGGGCCATGGCCACGGCTTCACCGCCGCCCAGGCACAAGCTGGCCAGCCCGCGCTGTAATCCGCGGGCCTGGAGAGCGTACAAAAGAGTGACAAGCAGGCGCGCGCCGCTGGCACCGATGGGGTGCCCGAGGGAAATGCCGCCACCGTTAACATTGACACGGTTCCAATCCCAGCCGTCTTTGGCCAGCGCGTAACCGTTGGCTAGCACTTGGGCGGCAAAGGCCTCATTCAATTCCAGCAGGTCGATCTGTGGCAAGGACCAGCCGGCTTTTTTGAGGGCGAGTGGGATGGCGAGGGCTGGCGCGCCAAACAGGTATTTTGACTCCAATGCGGCCTGGGCATAGCCGGCGATACGGGCGAGGGGTTTGAGCCCGTGCGCTTCGGCGTAGGCCCGGCTGGCAATGACCAGTGCGGCAGCGCCGTCGTTCAGGCTGGATGAATTGCCAGCGGTTACGCGGCCCTGAGGATTGAAGGCAGGTTTGAGGCGAGCAAGGCTTTCCAGAGAGGCGTCGCGGCGTGGGCCTTCATCGACGCTGAACAGGCTGATTTCGCCTTTGCGTCCTGGGATTTCCACGGGCACAATTTCGGCCTGGAAGTAGCCGGCATCGATGGCGGCCAGGGCTTTGCGATGACTTTCAAGGGCGAATTCATCCATGGCGGCGCGGGTTACTTCAAACTCGGTGGCGATGAAATCTGCTGCGTTGCCCATGCCCCAGTTTTCAAAGGGGTCCCACAAGCCATCGTGCAGCAGGGCGTCTTTGAGTTCCACATGGCCATAGCGCATTTCGCCGTTGCGACCTGGTGCCAGGTAGGGTGCGCGTGACATGGATTCCATGCCACCGGCTATGAACAATGAGCCATCACCGGCGCGGATTGCCTGGGCGGCAAGCATGGCGGCCTTTAGCCCGGAACCACAGACTTTGTTGATGGTGCTGGCGCTGACGCTGGCGGGTAGCCCGGCGAAGATGGTGGCCTGGCGGGCGGGGGCCTGCCCAACCCCGGCCTGGACGACATTGCCCATCAGGACTTCGTCTATCGCGGCGCTATCGGGCAGGCTGGCGCGTTCGACCGCGGCACGAATGGCGACAGCGCCCAGGCGTGGGGCGGGAACCGCGTTCAGGCCGCCCTGGAATTTGCCAATAGGGGTACGTGCTGCACTCAGGATGACTGCTTCGTTTTCCTTGTCCATGTTGCCTCCCGCGGAGTTTTTCCGCATGAATATTATTATAGCCCAGCGTTGGGGGTCTGTTGGTGTTTATTGAGCCATTTAAGTGCTTCGCGCGCGCTGAGCGGGTGCAGATTGGTGTTGGCAACAAAATCGAGTACAACGGGTGCATTTATGCGCGAGTATTGGCGCAGAGCCCAGCCTATGGCTTTGTTGATGAAAAATTCGCGCGAGCCGAGGTTTTCGCGGATGATTGCAGACAGCAGGGGGAAATCGGTTTCTTGTTTATAGTTGAGTTGAAAGAGCAGGCAGGCTCTTCGCAACCAGAAATTCGCTGAGACGCGCCAGCGGGCCAGCGCAATTTCGCGTTCGAGAGGGTAACGTTGAAAGTGGATGCCGAGGGTGCCGCCTGAGATGGTGTCGACGGTGTCCCACCAGGATTTGGTGACCAACAGGTATTCGAGGGTGGTGGTGAAATTTGCGGGCAGATTTTTCTCTACTCTTGCCAATAGCCCCAGTGCTGTGTATTGATATTCGCGTTCGGGCAGGCTCCAACAGTCGCGCAGGAAGGGATCCATATCTACCAGCGTTGGCAGGCCGTGTTGACGGATAAATAGCTGCTGCAGTTCAGCATTGCGTGGGGATTTGATGCCCAGGTAAGGGAATTGGTTGCGCATGTAGGCTGACATTGGACCGGCCTGGCTTGGGTCGGCGTTTTGTTGGTAGAGGTCTTGTAAGGCTATTGCCAGTGGGTGCATCGTTCATCTCCAGTTCTGCCACTAAAAAGGGCGATTGAAGTTATTGTGTTGCGGTAATTGACTGGTTTCACAAACCACCTGGTATCGAGAAAGAGCCTGTGAGTGAGATTCTAGCACTTTTGTGAAGCCTTGATGCTCTTGTGACTGGATTGTAGTCGGGCAGGGGTTGCATGGTGGTTTGTGTTTCATTTGTTGCAATGCGGGGCCAGGCAAACTGCTTGGGTGTAAAATTTAATGGCAGATGTGAAGCCGGTTTTCGTTTAAGGGAATGATATGTTATCCAACCACGAGTTTGAAGAGTGTTTGCAATATGCCAGCCAGGACTATAGGGATATTGCTTTTGAGCTGCGTAACCTGGTGGCTGAGATTGCGCCGAATGCGACCGAGGTGAGGCATTCAAGGGGCTTGACTTATTTCTTTGCGGAGCGTGGTGGACCGGTCAGCGCTGGTATTTGCCAGATTGGGTTGTATGCGGATCATGTGCGGCTGGCGTTTAATCACGGGGCTTTCTTGAAGGATGGGCATGGTTTGCTGGAGGGCAGCGGCCTGGCAAAAAGGTATGTGCGGATTCTGTCGTATGAGTCGGCTCGCTGGGATGAACTCAGGGAGTTGATGATTGAATCGGCGCGCTTTGATCCTCGTTCGCTGGGGT
Source organism: uncultured Anaerolineae bacterium (assembly GCA_903908605.1). Lineage (GTDB taxonomy): Bacteria > Chloroflexota > Anaerolineae > Anaerolineales > Villigracilaceae > UBA5195. Next base: position 24,431 of record CAIVSQ010000238.1, on the reverse strand, counting down.
AGGGATGGGGGAAGGGAAAAAGCGTTTCACGCAAAGTCGCAAAGCCGCAAAAATACAGAGCCTTGAAGGTTGTGTTAGCGTGAGGGTGGTGTGATAAAAAAAGCGTTTCACGCGAAGTCGCAAAGCCAAAAAAAATAGAGCTATGAAAAGTGATGTTGGTGTTGTGCGATAGAAAAAGAATTTCATGTGAAGCTGATGAGGCGGGTTTGGTGCTTGACAATTCACGTTGATTGCATATAATTGGCGAGCTGTCAGTTAGAGTGCCCCCCTCACTCTGAATGGCAGCATTTTTTTTTGTCAATTTTGGGGGGCGAGGTCGTTGGGCATTGCAAAGAGGGCTTGCCAGTTTCCGGCATTTAAATCCAACAAGGCTGAATTAAGAGTCATGATGCTGACCCAGGTGCGTCCGGGTTTGAGCGGGAAAGGCAGCTTGTCTGCGCCGGTGAAATGCAGCGGGCGCAGCAGGCCGCTTTTTTGTTCCCAGGCGCGGTTGTTGCTTGACCAGCGAATTTTATACATTTGCCCATCGCGGAAAAGGAAGGCGTAGCCTTCCAGCCCGCAGCAGAGGTCTATGTCATATTGACCATGCCTGAAGACTTTGTAATCGGCCAGGATGACGATGACGTTTTCAAAGGCTAGTTGGCGCCCGGTCAGACGGTCGGTATCGGGGTGAAACTTGCCCAGGCCATCGCCATCGTCGGTCTGGCGCAGGTAGGTAGCGGAGAGTGTGTCATAGCGCCAGGATGATTGCGAATAGGCGTGGAAATAGGTCCACAGCGAGGTGCCCGGCAGCCCGCCGGGTGGGGGCTGCGGGTTAAAGAGGTGACCGGAGTAATTGACTGGCTGACCGGGGATGAGGCTCTTTTGGGCCAGTGCTTGCAGGTGATCCACGTCCAGCAGGGCGGTGTTGGGGCTGACGAGGGGTTGCTCACCGAAGATGATCTCGCAGGCATCCAATTGCTGGCGGATGCCATCGCCGGCGCTGGCGTAGACCAGGCAGCCGGCCGGGTACATGCGCGCGAAATCGTTGTAGGTCAGCCGGCCCGAGCGAATGGGGCCGACGTAGGTGCGCTGTGGGGCGATATCTGCAGGCGATGGTTGGGCCGGGGCGGGGCTGACCAGCCGCAGGCCTGCATCCAGGCTGGCATCGGTACTACCTTGGTAACGGAAGGTTGCCAGCGGTTCAAAGTCGCTATCCTGGTCATCGTTGCCGACCTGGGCAAGGGTGGGGGTGAAGGCGGGGTTGTAGGTTAATTCCAGGGTGTAGTTTGACCCGGGGTGCAGGGTGCTGGCATCGAAGGCGTAATACCCATTTGAATTCGTGATGGTGGTGGCGATGGGTTTGCCGCCAGGTTTTTCCAGCAGGCTGACGCAGACAGCGCTGATGCCTGCTTCCCATGGGTCTTGCAGGCCGTCCTGGTTTTCATCCAGCCAGACCCGGTTGCCGATCCAATTGACGGCTGGTGGGGTGGGTGGGTTGCTGAGCTGGCAACCGCCACTGTCATTGGGGATGCGGCGGGGCAGGTCACCATAGAAAACCCCCAGGAAGCGGGTGGTGCCTTCGCCGATAAACATTTCATGGACCCAGGGGGCGAAGCTGGTGCCGGCTTGTGGACGGGCTGTGGGTGGCATATTGCTGATGGAGACCAGCACGGCTGGCAAGTTCAGCAGGGCCGGGTTTTGCACGCGCAGACCGGTGAGTGGATTGACGCCTGGTTGAAAATCCTGCAGCTCTGGCCCGGCTGGCGCAAGTGTGAGGCGCGGTTGGGTCAGAGCTGCAGTGGGTTGGATGATGGGTGCTGCCGCCGTGGCGGGCAGTGTGACTATGGACCCTGGGGTAGCCTGGGTGGGTTGGATAGCTGCCACCGGGCGGGTGGGAGTAGGGGCGGGCAATGACGCCGGGATTCCGGCGCAGCCTTGCAGCAGCAGGGCAATCCACAGGCAGGCGCGTAAAAAGGTTCGCATGGGTGGAATTATAGCCTGACCCATCCGGGGCGGGTTATTTTGCTGTGCTGTAACGATTGATTACTTGGAGCCAGCCGGGGCGTAAAAACGCAAGTACCAGTTTGCCTGGCCTTTGTCCTGCAGCACGCTGTAGGGTGTGATGATGTGCACCCAGGTCTGGCCTGGTTTGAGAGCGAATGGATTGCCTTCGGCATCTTCAAAATGAATTGGCCGGCGCTTGCCGCTGGCTTTTTCATATTCACCGGCGACGGTGGACCAGGTGGCGTCAAATTTTTGACCATCGCGGAAGATGATGGCCCGGCCTCGTTCGCCCATGCCTAATTTTACGTCGATGATGTATGGGTTGAGGACGGTGTGTTCAGCAAAGAGCAGGATGACGTTGGAGAAGGCCAACTGCTGGCCATTTAAGCGATCAGTGGCCGGGGTGAAGCGACCGGAGCCATCAGCGAAATCATCAAACTTTAAAAAGGCTTCGCGGGTGGAGTCATATTGCCAGCGGCCCTGGTTGAGGTAACTGGTGTACATATCGAGTTGGCTGGCGGGCAGACCTGTGCCACGTGGTTTGGGAGTGAACAGGCTGCCGCTGTAGTTAAACTGCAGGTTGTCGCGCTGGTTTTGTTCGGCGATTTTTTGCAAGCGGGTGACATCCAGCATGGCGCTGTTGATGTCGTTGGCATCATCGCCAAATACCATGGCACAGCCTCGCAGCCTGGCGCGCAATTGCTCGGTGGCGCTGGCGTAGACCAGGCAGGAATCCTGGAAGAAGTCGCGGATGTAGACATACGCCAGGCGGCCGGAGCGAACAGGGCCGACTTCGGCATTGAGCGACTGGGTCCTGGGGTTTGGGCTGCCGCCGGTTGTGGGGGAGGAGCCGGTGGTGGGTGATGAGCCGGTTTGTCCGCCAGCTGGCAGGGCGTTGCTGGCAGGCAGGCTGGGGAAGTCGCCGTAAAAAGTAGCCAGGTAACGAGTCATGCCTTCGGCGATATAGATTTCATAAACCCAGGGGGAAAAAGAAAGTCCAGCTTGTGGACGTGCGGAGGGTGGAAAATTGGTGATGGATACCAGCACAGCCGGTAAATTCAAAGTAGCCGGGTCGAGAACGGGCAGACCGGTCAGTGGGTTATAGCCGGTGGGAATATCCTGGGGCTCGGGGCCGATGGCTGCGGGCGCAGCGTTTGTGGGGGTTGGGCTGGGGGGCAGGGCTGGAACGGGGGTTGCACTGGGAACGATCGGCGCAGTGGTGACGGATGGGGTTGGGCTGGGGAGCACGGGTGCTGCTGCATGGGCTGCCTGGGCAGCCAGCACTGGTTCAGGGCTGGCAGTGGCAGTTTGGCAGGCACTCAGGAACAGGATGAACGGGCATAACAATAAAAGCGCGGTTTTGGTTTTCATGGAAGGTTCTCCCACGCTTAATCAAACCATTAAACTGTATTTTTTGTATCGTCCATTGGTCCCAAGTATGTGCGTACGCGCCGGTAGGTTTCCGCGAGATCTTCGGGTAATATGCGAACCTCGCCCACGGTGGACATGAAATTTGTATCCCCGTTCCAGCGCGGAACAATGTGCAGGTGTACATGCCCGGGAACGCCGGCGCCAGCGGCCTCGCCAATATTGGCGCCGAAATTGAAGGCCTGCGGGTTGTAAATTTTGCGCAGGGTGCTCATGCACAGGCTGGATAATTCCATCATTTCGGCCCGTGTGGCGGGGTCCAGGTCCTCGAGGGTGGCTGTGTGTGCCAACGGAGCGACCATGATGTGCCCGCTGGTGTAGGGATATTTGTTTAATATGATGAAAGCACGCTCTGCGCGCATCACAACCAGGTTGTCACCATCTTGTTTTTTGGCGAGTGCGTTGCAAAACACGCAGCCGGTTTCTTTTTCTGCCTTGGTGATGTATTTCATACGCCAGGATGCCCACAGTCTCTTCATAATGATCCCTGTTTTTATTTAGGATGGCCGGCGCAAGCCGGGCTACTTGACGACAATCACAAAAGCAAACAACTGTCCAAATAACTGACCACTGTCGGAGGACATCTGCCAGGCGGTGGAGACTGTTCCGCTGGCCTGCGGAGCGGTCATCTCCAGCGATATTTCGGCACTTGCGCCAGGCTCCACTATTTTTCGGATCCTGGTTGTATCACTGCCCAGCAAGCTGCCGGCGACGAAGGTGATACGAAAATCACGATTCCATGTGCAGGTGCCGGTGTTTTTTATAAGCCAGGTCTTGGTAAAGGCAGTGCCCGCCTGGATTTCGGTACCGGTTGAAATGCTGACATCTTTTACCAGCGCTGAATTCAAACAACCCGCGATGGCAATGCTGGGGCTGGGGTTGGCGCCGGGTAGATTGATGGCAACGCTGAGCAGGGGCCCAAAGGTTTTGCCAGTGTTGGTGGTCAACTGCCAGGTGCTGGTGACCAGGCCGTTCAGATTCGGGGCGGTCATATCCAGAGAAATATCGGTTTGGTTGCCGGCCAGGACTTTCTGGTTGATGGTGATGGTATCGGCGCCGAAGCGGTTGCCGCTTGCAAAGGCGATCTTGAACCCGCGTGGCCAGTCGCAGTTACCGGTATTCTGTACACGCCAGGTCTTGGTGAAATGCTCCCCAGGTTTGAAGTTTTCGGCATAGCGCAGGGTAACATCAGCAACCAGTGCGGCGTTATAGCAACCGAAGGCGGTGGCTGGGTCGATGTGCAATGCGGTTGGGCTGGGCAGGGCGGTTGGTGGAGCTGGCGTTTCGGGGGTGGCACCGGGCGCCGGTACGAGGCTGGCTGTGGCGCTAGGGAAAGCTGTAGGGCTGGGAGCCGGGGTGTTGCTGGGAGCTGCCTGGCTGGTTTGAGTCAAGCCCAGCACAATGGTGGCAGCCGCCTGGGTGTAAAATATGCCCGTGTCGATGGTTGCGACGGGTGTCATGGGTGCACCGCAGGCGCTTAACAGCACCGACATAATTACTGCCAGGCCGATCACTGCAGGGACAGTTTTTTGAACTGGTCTCACTGTCATTTTGTAGAAATTGATCCTTGGAATGCGTTCTTGTGTGTTGACACAACCATTTAATGAAGGTATCCTACTACCTGTATTCTACTTCACAAAAAATAATTTGGATGCCGGTACCATGCTCCAGCCAAACCTGTTTGATGCTCCACACCTGACTGTTTCAGAATTCACCCGCCGGGTACGGCGCCTATTGGAAGGCGACCCAGCGTTAGGTGACGTGTGGGTGCGTGCTGAGATATCCAATTTCTCACGACCGGCCTCCGGGCACTTGTATTTTACCCTCAAGGATGCCGGCGCTTCGCTGCGCTGTGTAATGTGGAAGAGCGATGCCGCCCGATTGCGCGGACTGGCACTGCAGGATGGCCTCTCGGTGGAGGTTCATGGCCATATCACGGTTTATGAGCCGAGTGGTCAGTATCAATTGGTGGTGGATATCCTGCGCCCGGCCGGGGAAGGGGCCCTGTTTGCTGAGTTTATGCGTCTGAAGGCTTTGCTCGAGGCGGAAGGTTTGTTTGATGTGGGCCGCAAGCGCGCGCTGGGCAATTTTCCGCGGGTGATTGGCATTGTTACTTCCCCGACTGGCGCGGCTTTGCAGGATATGCTTAATACTTTGCGGCGGCGACTGCCGCTGGCAGAGGTGGTATTGGCGGCTTCACCCGTGCAGGGTGTGGATGCCCCGGCGGCGCTGGTACGGTCGCTGCAGCGGTTGAATACCGAGGTCCGGCCGGATGTGATCTTGCTTGCACGCGGCGGGGGATCGATTGAAGACCTGTGGGCCTTCAATGATGAACGGGTGGTGCGAGCGGTGGCAGCATCGCGTGCGCCGGTTGTCTCGGGGGTTGGTCATGAAACCGACTTTACCCTGGTGGACTTCGCCGCTGATTTGCGCGCTCCGACACCCACTGCTGCGGCCGAACTGGCTACCCCGATCAGCGCGGCGGATCTGGCTGCCGGATTGGAAGGCAGCCGCTACCGGCTGGATGAGGTGATCATGCGCCTGGTGGAGACTCGCCGCCTGGACCTGGGCAATCTCAATCGTGGCCTGCGCTTTTATTCACCTACGCGCCGCCTGCAGACTGGGCAACAGCGTCTCGATGATCTGCAGAGTCGTGCAGATCGCGCCCTGCGCCAGCGACTGAACCTGGAGGGCGCACGCCTGGGTGGCATTGAGCGCCGGCTCGAAGCGCTTAACCCTCTGGCGGTATTACGGCGTGGGTACGCAGTTGTGACACGCCGCGCGGATGGCCAACTGGTTCACAAGCCCGGTGAAGCCCCGCCCGGAACCCTGCTGGATGTACGCCTGGCGCAGGATGGCCTGGTTGCCCGTGTTGAGGACCAGGCAGTTTAGTTGGTCGAAAGCACTTTTCATTTCTTATTTTTCCTGGAGGTACCATGACCCCATCATCACCCCGTTCCACCGGTGGGTCTCAAAAAACAAGCATAGAGGAATTGTCTTACGAAGCGGCTTACGCTGAGTTGGAGACGATTGTAGCCGCGCTCGAGGCGGAGGGTCACCCCCTGGAAGAATCGCTGGTCCTTTATGAGCGCGGGCAGGTGCTGGCTCAATACTGCTCAAATTTGTTGGATAAGGCTGAATTAAAAGTCCGCCAGTTAGGAGCAGAGGTTTCTGCTGGTGAAGAAGGCGGAGGTTGATATGATTTTTACTCAGTTATTACAAAATCCGGCCTTCGTTTCAGGGATGTTGGCCTGGATGATGGCGCAAGTTCTAAAATTGCCCTTTGAATATTGGCGCAAGGGAAAGTGGAATTGGGGCTACCTGCTGAGCGCGGGTGGCATGCCAAGTTCGCACTCGGCGTTGATGGTCAGTATCACAATGGGGATTGGTTTGCATGTCGGTTTTAACACCGATTTGTTTGCCCTGGCCGCTTCGATGACCATGATCGTTATTTACGATGCTGCTGGTGTGCGCCGTGAAGCCGGGCGTCATGCGGAAAAAATTAATATGTTGGTGAACGAGCTGTTCGCCGGTCATCCCATTTCTGACCGGGCGCTGCGTGAAGTTTTGGGCCATACTCCCATGGAGGTGCTGGCCGGCATCTTCCTGGGGTTGACGGTCAGCCTGGTCTATTGGCTAAAATTCGGTTAGTTTGCCGGCTTGTTAAGCGGTAATAAAGCAATTCATTTTATTGATAAAGGAGCAACCCCATGGAAGAACTTTATAAACTTGTAGCAACCCGTACCGGCCTGCCGCATGATACCGCCAAGCTGGCAGTGGACACCGTCCTTGATTTTATTAAGAAAAAGCTGCCGGCACCGCTGGCAGCCCAGCTCGATTCGGTGTTGGATGGAAAAACCGACCTGGATGCCGCGGCTGGCTTGCTGGGTGGTCTGTTTGGCGGCAAATAGGAAGACACTGATTCGTTCAGAATAAATAAAAAAAGACGATTGCCAGGCTTGATGGCGATCGTCTTTTTGATTGCGAATCGTTTGTGGATTTGCCTGAGCCGGGGTTATCCCCGGCTGTGTCCCAGCCGGGCGCGCACGGCAGCCAGCAGGAGTTGAACTTCAGGAACGCGCAGCAGCAGGATGGCGGCGGCATAGACCAGGCCACCCAGCGTCACCCCGCCCAGGCCCTGGATCCACGGGTTGGCGCTGTGGGTGAAGTTGAGCCAGGCCAGGATGGATAGGCCCATGGCGGCGGAGGCCAGGCAAAACTGACCGACACCGCGGGCAATATGGCCGCCTTCAATGCCTGCCAGCCTGCGGCGCATGGCTGCGAACAGGATGACTGCCTCGAGGGCGGTGGCAAACGAATTGGCCAGCGCCAGCCCGCCATGAGGCATTAAGCCGATCGATTTGAACAGAGCTGCGAAGCCAAAGCTAAAGAGGGCATTCAGACCCATGGCTGCCACGCCCACGCTGACCGGTGTCTTGGTATCGTGCAGTGAATAGAAAGCGCGTGAAAGGATTTCGACGACGGCGTGCCCGACCAGGCCGGCCGTGTACCAGGTCAGTGCCCAGGCGACCATATCGGTGGAGCGCGCCTCAAATGCGCCATATTGAAACAACATGGCAGTGACCGGGCGGCTGAGCAGGATCAGCCCCAGGCTGGAAGGTATGGAAAGCAGCAAGACCCCGCGCAGGGTGGCGGCCAGGGAAGAGCGCATCTCGTCTTGTTCGCCGCGCGCCACCTGGGCCGAAAAAGTTGGCAGTGCGGCGGTGGCGATGGCCTGGGCGATCACAAAGAGGGGCATGGTCATGACCATGCGCGCGACATTGATGGCTGAAAGGCTGCCCTCGCCCTGCCCAGAGGCGATCATGGCGTTGATGACGAAGTTGATTTGCACGGCTGCCACACCCACCAGGCGTGGGGCCATCAGGCGCCCGACTTCGCGCACGGCGGGGTCGCGCAGACCGAAGGTGGGCTGGTAGTGCCGATCTTTGAGACCAAGCAAGTCGGGAATTTGCACCGCCAGGTGCAGCATGGCCCCGAGCACATAGCCCCAGGCCAACCCGTGGATGCCCATGCCTGGGACGAGCAGGTAGAGCCCCAGTATCCAACCGACCCAGTAGAAGACGGGCGCCAGGGCGGGCATCCAGAATTTCTGGTGCGTGTTGAGAATGCCCATGACCAACCCGCTCAGTCCGAAGATGGTTGGCGCGATCAGGATGATGCGCAGCAGCTCCACTGTGAGGGTTTGCAGGGCGGGGGCGAGGGTGGGGCGGAAGATGAAAATGACATTGCGTACGAGCGTGGGGGCGAAAAAGGCGGCCAACAGGCTGACCAGGCTGAGGGCAGCGATGACCAGGTTGGCTATGGCTGAGGCCAGGCGCCAGGCGTTAGCGCGTTCTTCGCGGGCCAGCATGCCGGTGAAGGTGGGGATGAAGGCTGAGCCGAGCGCACCGCCCGCCAGCAGGTTAAACAGCAAATCGGGGAAGGTGGCGGCGGCGTAAAAGGCATCCAGCGGCTCAGAGGTGCCAAAGGTGCGCGAGACCAGTATCTGCCGCAGCAGGCCGACCAGGTTGCTTAGAATGAAGGCCAGCATGACGGTTCCGGCGGCCCGGGCGATTTGACGGTTGGCTGAGTTTGCGTTCATAGGGCTGGATTATACTCCGCGACAGGCTGATTTCCGGTGCGCGCCTCTCAAAAAAATGTTTAGCCGGGTTAATGGATTGCATTTATGGGCGGACTGGTTACAATATACGTGTGGCTACTGAACAATCTTTTAATAACTTTCACTGTACGCAATGCGGTGGTGAACTGCACCCCGATGAGGGTATGCATTTTATTACCTGCCCTTACTGTGCTTCGACGGTTTACCTGGATAAATCGCGGGTTGTTTTTCACTGGTCGCTGGCGCCCACGCTTAATGGTCAACAGGCGGCGGCCGCGTTGGCACGCTGGATGGCCGGCAATGATACTGTCAAGGACCTGGATAAGAAGTCGCGCATCCTTGGGCAGGAATTTCAATATTTCCCGGTCTGGTACTTCAAAGTAAAGACGGCGGGCAGCGAGCAAATTTACCTTGAGCCGGCTGCCGCCACCTCGATTACCGAGCTGCGCAGCCTGAAGCTACCGGCGGGTGATCTGCGTAAATATGAGGATGCCCTGGTTGGGCAGAGTGTGGAACCGAGCGTGCCGGTGGATGCGGCCCTGGGTTGGTTGGAGCAAAAACAGGTAAAGGTGCAGGATGTGATCGAAAGTGCGCTGGTGCACATTCCCATTTACACCTTTAAATACAGCCACCGCGAAAAATCGTATACCGCCGTGGTGGAGGCTGCCACCGGGCGCACACTGGCGAATATTTACCCGGCCAAGGCTGAAGCGCCTTATATGGCGGTGGGTTGTGCGGCCGCATTGATCTTCATGTGCCTGGCCGTGATCCTGGCTATTTCGGTTGGCAGTGATAGTGGTTCGTTCTCCGTCATCGGCGGGCTGGTTTGCGTTTTCGGCGGTCTGTTTTCGGCGGCTGTGTTATTTGGGGTCGCCAGTTGGGTGGCTTCAAGGGTGTAATGATGAGTGACTCGCAGTCAACCAAGGGTCTTACCTGTCCACGCTGCGGCGGCGTGATCCTGATCCCGGAAGGGCAGGTGATTGTGCGCTGCCCGTTTTGTGATCTGCGCTCGATCGTGCGCGGGGAGCGCGGCGTGCGCCGCTACCAGGTTCCGGCGCGGGCCGGGCGTGAACAGGCGTTGCAGGCGCTGACGAAGTTTTTTGGTAACTTTGCCATCGCCCAGGATGCGCGCTCGCGATCAACGGTTAGCGAGGTGTTCCTGGCCTACCTGCCCTTCTGGGCCATGTGGAGCCGGGTGCTTGGCTGGGCATTTGGACAGAAAAAAGTCGGCAGCGGGGATGATGAGCGTTACGATGCGCGCGAGGTTAAGATTGTGCAGGAAATGGTGTGGACCGGGGCGGCTTGCGATGTGGGCGAATTTGGCGTCCGGCAGGTAGCGCTGACCAACCAGCCGCTTGAACCATTTGACGGCGATGGCCTGCATGCGAGTGGAATGGTCTTTGAGCCAGTTGGTTCGATCAGTGAGGCGCGCCAGGCAGCCGAAAAGGACTTCCAGGGGCGGGCCAATGCGGCTGCCAACCTGGACCGGCTGGGCCAGCTTTTTGTGCGCTTTATCAACAATCGTTTTGGGTTGGTGTATTACCCGCTGTGGGTTATCCGTTACCTGTACCGTGATCGCGCTTTCCAGGTGGTGGTGGATGGGTACTCGGGCAAGGTGCTGTATGGCAAAGCGCCTGGTAATGTCATTTACCGGGCTGCTGTGCTGGTGGGCGGCATGGCGCTGGGTGCCTTCCTGGTGGTGGACGTGCCCACTTTTTTGGTGATGGCGCTTTCCAATTCAGATAACAATGATGGGATGTTGGGCATCTTGCTGGCCTCGCTGGTTTTTGGGGTGGGCATGATGATTGCCGCTTACCTGGCGTATCGCTACGGCGAGCACTATGAGTATGGCGGCGGTTCCAAGCTGGATTTAAAGCAATTTACTGGCGGGGATTACGGGAAGATGTTCCGCACTGTCAGCGATACGATTAAATCACTGGATGGGAGCCGGAAATGAATAACAGTCCTGCACTGCTTCCCCTGCAATGTCTTAAGTGTCAGTCAGCCCTGCCGGCCGGGGTGGATGAGGTCGCCTGGGTTTGCCCGACCTGCGGACAGGCGTTGATTTTGGATGATGGACAGCCAAGCGGGCTATCACTGCTCACCATTCAGTATGGGGCGGGTATTCCGAGCGGCGGGCGTGGGCGACCGTTTTGGGTGGCACAGGGAACAGTTGTTCTGCAGCGCGAAACATATTCCGGTAACCAATCGCAGCAGGCTTCCGAGTTCTGGCAGTCTGCGCGCATTTTTATGGTGCCCGCCTATGCCTGCGGGCTGGATGATTTGATTGGGCAGGGGATGCAGTTGATTAACCAGCCGCCCAGCCTGGGCGTGGGGCAGCCTGCGCCGTTTTTGCCGGTGACCCTGGCAGCCGAAGATTTGCGGCCGATGGCGGAATTTATCGTCATGGGAATTGAGGCCGCCCGGCGTGACGACCTGAAAGCGCTCAAAATACAGCTTAACCTGGGCCCGGCGGCCTTGTGGGTACTGGCTTAATCGATCCGGTGACTGATACTGGTATGGTTTAGGGGGCAGTCCAATCGGGGTTTTTCTCGATGGCCTGGTCGTTTGTTACGCGAAAAATACCTGACCCATTGGCGAGAATGATATAGATATCCGGTTGTCCGTTTACTTCACCCACGTAAACGAGCTGGCTGCCATCTGGTGACCAACCGGGATATTGGTTGAGGGTATAGTCGGGGGTGATCTGGCGCCAGTCTTGCTCACTGTTGTCATTTTTCAAGCTGGATACCATAATATCGCCATAGCTGCCGCTTCTTTGCACGTAGGCAATGCGTTTGCCAGCTGGATCCCAGGCGCCATCGACGTAACCGGCGTTGTCGTAGCCCAACCCCACCACTTCACGCTTTTTCCCATCGATGCCCATTACATACAGGTCGGTGTTCGAGCCGGCCATTTTTACCTGGAAGAGGATTTTTTGCCCGTCGGGCGAGATGATTGGGTTGGTCTCATTATCCTTGCTGTGGGTGATCTGCTGGAGGCCATCCTTCTCGCCGGCGGCGGGCATCAGGTATATTTGGAATTTGCCGTCACGGTTGGATGAAAAAATGATCTGTCTACCGTCTGGAGACCAGTCGGGGGAGCAATCGCGCTTGGGGTCGAAGGTCAGCCGCCGCAGGTTGGTCCCGTTAGCCTCCATGACGTAAATTTCGGCATTTCCGTCACGTTCGGAGCAGAAGGCGATCTGTTTGCCATCGGGTGACCAGCGCGGGGCATAATCGGCCGCCTGGTTGTCTGTGAGCTGTTTTAGATTGGTGCCATCGCTGGCGATGGTGTAAATTTCGAGCTGACCGCCCTGGTTGGAACCAAAGACCAGCCGGCCTGGGCCGGGTTTGATTGGAGGCAGGCTGGGGGTGCTGCTGCGGTAGGAGACAGATTCTGCCGGAGCGCGGACTTCAAAGCTGGAGAACTCGGCGATAAACCTGGCTTCTTGCCGCCTGGTGCTGATGCCCTGTGGTTGGGCATCGGGCAGGGATGGCCCCTGCTCCGGGCCGACCATCATGGCGACATCTCCGCCGGACAGGCTGTTGTCTTTAAATTCGCCGGCGAAAGCGCCGTTGATAAACAGTGTATACTTGCCATCCAGGGCTACAACCCCGAGATGGTTAATTTTTCCAGGTTTGATCAGGGTTGATTTTTTCGTGGGGATCAGTTCTTTGTACTCCCCGGCGATGTAGCCAGAGACGATAAAATCACCTGAATCCTGGATGGCGAAAACATAATGATTGCCAGCGTTGTTGCAGAATATGACGCCATACTGGTCGTACTGCGTGCCGGAGATATGGCGCACAGAGACCGAGAGGGTGAAATCGCGCAGGTTGCCGAGGGAAGCTGGTTGCCAGTAGGTGTAGCCGGCGGCGTTTTCCAGGGACCAGCGGTAGAAGCCTGGGCCGATTTCACGGTTGTCGCGGCGGTTTCCGTTTTCATAATTGCCAACGTCCCAGCGATTTGCATCGGTTTGGAAGTTATCAGTTAGGATGACCGGCCAACTTGAGGCGGCGGTGGCGGTGAGGCCAGCCTGGGGATTATTCACCTGGGGAGTCTGCATGTTTTTATACATCCCATAGCCAGCCAGGCTAACGGTTACCAGGAAGGTTAGCAGGCACAGGGCAAATACACTCAGCCAGACGATGACAAAAGTGGAGTTTTTCTTTGTTTCTGTTGCAATTGGTGAATTGGTGTCCATGTGAATATAAGCTCCCATCCTGATAATAAAGTTCTACTGGGGTTGTTTTAACATATTGCAACCGATTTGCCCAGTGTTTTTTTGCGGATTGGTACACAACTGCTGATCTGGTCGTTATAATTGAACCTCTCAACCCGGGTGCTTATGCGGTGCCGGCGGGTAAATTCTACAGTGCAAGGCAGGCAAATGAAACAACCTCACAGTGCTCACATTTGGAAGCAATCGCTGGCACTCCTGGCGCTTATCCTGGCGGCCCTGGCTTGTACGATCAAGCCTGCCTCGTCCATCCCGGAAAATACCACTCAGACTTCCAGGTTGACTCCTGCTCCCAAGAAAACCGCTGTATCGGGTAGTGACGGACTGGTTGAAATCCCATTAAAAATTGGCAAAGCCGGCCGCGGGCCTTATTATGAAATTTTCTTTACCGACCCATTCAGTCCGCGGGCCTCACTGACCGAGGGCGGGGTGGATACGCCCATGCAGGAAGCCATCAATGATGCCCGCATTTCGATTGATGTGGCTATTTATAGTATCAGCCTGTACTCGATTGAGCAAGCGCTTCTACAGGCGCACAAGCGGGGTGTGAAGGTGCGCATGGTGATGGAAAGTGACAATATGACGGATGCAGTGCCGCTGGCGCTGATTTCCGCCGGCATCCCGGTGGTGGGCGATTTGCGCGAAGGTCTGATGCACAATAAGTTCATGATCATCGATCAGACCGATGTTTGGACCGGTTCGATGAATTTCACCACATCGGGTGTTTACGAGGATAACAACAATGTGATCAGGCTCACTTCGCCCAGGGTGGTCAAGGATTACCTGCGCGAATTTGAGGAAATGTATAAGAACAATTATTTTGGCCCGGATATCGTGGCGGAAACGCCTTATCAATCCATCACCATAAACAACAGCCGGTTGGAAGTTTATTTCTCCCCGGATGATCGCGTGGCGCGCCGTATTGCTGCTTTGCTGCGCGGCGCAAAGGACAGCATAAACGTGATGGCGTATTCCTTCACGGCGAATGATTTTGGCGATGTCCTTCGGCAGAAAGCCCAGGATGGGTTGACGGTTACGGGCGTGATGGATGAATCCCAGATCGAAAGTAATACGGGCACTGAGTATGATAGTTTTAAGCAATTAGGGTTGCAGATTTACCCGGATGGCAATCCCGGACTCATGCATCACAAGGTTTTTATCATTGACCGCGAAATTGTTATTACAGGTTCTTACAATTTCACAGCCAGTGCAGAAAGAAACAATGATGAAAATGTGCTGATCTTTTTTGATAAGCAGATCGCTGCCTTCTATATGGAGGAGTTTCAGCGCGTGTATAATAAGGCCAAGAAATAAACGGAAGAATTCCCCCAGGGGAGCCGTAACTTTTACCACACATCAACGACTGATACTATAGAACCATACACAAATCCAAGTTTCGTAATCCAATATTCGGTGCAAGGCTAATTGCCTGAATGTGGAGCATGTTGAAAAAAAAACGGGTTTTGTGCGAGGATCGAAACATGGTAGCAGTCTTCCAATTTTTCCGTGCCGGCTAAGGACACGGAAATTCCCATGATCGATCCCCCATTCAGACAGGGCTCCAATTTACATCATGCCTTTGACCGAACAAAACGAACTTGAGAATTTAAAGCGACTTGATCCACAAGCGATCAGCTCGATTTACGACCGGTACTTTCCTGAGGTATACCGTTTCGTGCGGTATCGTCTTAATGACGAACATGCTGCCGAGGATATTGCCAGTGATGTGTTCGTACGTCTGTTGGAAGCCACCCAATCCGGGCGGGGTCCGCAGACAAATTTGAAAGCCTGGTTGTTTTCCACCGCTGCCCATATAGTGGTGGATCACCTGCGAAAGTCATACCGCCGACCTGAAGATGAGTTACCTGAAACCATCGCAGATGCCACGCCGCTACCGGCCGCGGATTTTGAAAAAAAAGAACGTGATAACCGTCTGAAAGCTGCCATGTCAACCCTGACCGAAGAACAACAATACGTCATCGCGCTGCGTTTCAACCAGGGCTATTCACTCGAAGAAACTGCAACCATGATTAAGAAAAATGTAAACTCAGTAAAACAACTTCAATTTCGCGCACTCGCCGCCCTGAACCGCGCACTGGGAGGGATGGTATGAAAAATCCCAATCTGTTCGACGCTTTGGAAGAGTGTTTGCAGGCTCTCGACGAGGGAGCTGATGTGGAATCCTGCCTGGCACGGTTTCCCTCCCTCGTCGAAGATCTCCGTCCGATTTTGACGGCTGCCGTGCAAGCTCATTCTGCCGCTGTTCTCGATGTTCCAGAAGAGGCCACCCGGCGGGGCAAGGCACGCCTGATGCAGGCTGCCGCAGATATGCGCGCACGCAGAAATTCGGTTGCCGCCCCGGCGAAATTCCGCCTGAAACTTCCGGAATTCCAGCTGTTTAGTCCGCGCTTTGCGCGCCTGGCCTTGACCACCTTCGTAATGATGGTCTTCTTGCTTAGCTCTGGCACCGGGCTGGTGAATGCCGCCAGCAGTGCCTTGCCGGGTGACAGCCTGTATACCGTCAAACGCAGCTGGGAAGATGTACGCTTGTTCCTGGTGATTAACCCCGATTCACGGCAACAACTTGCCACGCAGTTCGAAGAAGAACGTGTAATGGAGATCGAGGAGCTTTATTCTGAAAAGCGTGTGGTTCGCGTGGATTTCCAGGGTGTGGTTGAGAATCAGAACGGAAAAGAATGGACTGTAAGCGGTCTGAAGATCGAGCTGGGCGATAACGTCCAGGTTGATGAGACGGTCCAGGTTGGTTCCACCGTGCAGGTGATTGGTGAGACAGATGATGGTGTGATTAAGGCTGATCAGATTGTCCTGGTGGCGCTCCCGGGTGTTACCCCGACGGTTCCGCCCAGTGGACGCACACCTCAGCCTGCCAATATCGGTGATGATGGAAACGGTGAGACCCCTACACCCCATGATGCTGGCAACGACAATGACGAAGACAATGGCAACGGTAACCTGAACAACGATAATATCAACGACAACGACAACGACAACGACAACGACAACGACAACGATAATAGCAACAGCAACGAAAACATCAATATTAACGATAACAGTAACAGCAATAAAAACGACAATAGTAATACTAACGACAATACCAACAGCAATAAAAACGATAATAGCAATACTAACGACAATAGCAACAGCAATACTAACGACAATAGCAACAGCAATAAAAACGATAATACAAACAGCAACAATAACAATAACACTAACAATAATACGAATACGAATACGAACGATAATACCAACACGAACAACGACAACACAAACACAAACACAAATACGAACGACAACACGAATACGAACACGAACGACAACAGCAATAAAAACGACAACACTAATACAAACACAAACGATAACACGAATACGGACGACAACAAAAACGGTTAATAAACCGGCGGTTTTACAACCAAATCCACATCAGCCACAAGGCGATCATAGCCGCCCCAATGGCAACCAAGACCAGGAAGGTCCATCCGAAGCCGATCAGCCAGCCCTTGGCCGACTGAAAGGCTTCGTTTTTATTACGAAGCCGGGAGTACTCGGCTAAATAAAGAGCCAGTGGGGTGATCAGCAAGGCTGCGAAAGGCGTCAGGAAAAGGCTGGAAACCAGTCCGGCAGCATAACCAATTCCAATTGATTTCCAGGGAGTGCCGGTTTCGCGCAGTTTTTTTGCGATGATGATGTTATCAATGACACTGCCCACAATCATCAGCAGGGTGATGAATACGAACAACAGCCAGTCCCAACCATTCATCCAACCCGCCGAAGCGGCCAGCAGGGCATAGAAAGCTGCAGCCAGCCAAATGACGACGATGCCGGGAAAAATGGGGATGACCAGCCCAACCAATCCCACCAGCATGAATACCAGGGTGATCCACTGCAACATGATCTCACCAAACGCGAGCCAGTTGATCATCTATCCTCATTTCATGGGGAACACATATAAATAAAAAGCAGGGACAGGGTCTTGAGAGAGCCTGCCCCTGCCAGTTTGATTTACCGAATAACGTCGATGCCGCCCATCCAGGGGCGCAGCACTTCGGGCACAACAATGGAGCCGTCGGCCTGCTGGTAGTTTTCGAGCACCGCGATCATGGTGCGTGGCAGGCCGAGGCCTGAGCCGTTGAGGGTATTCAGCAGGCGTACCTTGCCGCCATCTGTGGGGCGGTACTTGATGTTGGCACGCCGGGCCTGGAAGTCGGTATCGTTGGAGACCGACGATACTTCCAGCCATTCGTCGCAGCCGGG
The DNA here is from genome assembly GCA_903908605.1 of uncultured Anaerolineae bacterium. Classification (GTDB taxonomy): domain Bacteria; phylum Chloroflexota; class Anaerolineae; order Anaerolineales; family Villigracilaceae; genus UBA5195. The sequence goes on along the minus strand of CAIVSQ010000238.1, from coordinate 6,882 downwards.
TGCCCAGACCTCCAGGTCATAGGTCATGGTCGCACCGAAACCGATGTCACCGGTGCATAACTGTTTGACACGGTAGGTCAGGCCCAGCCCGGCGCAGGTTTCCTCGGCGTCTTTGAGCATTTTGAGGTGCATGGCCTCTGAATCTTCGGGCTTGCAGTAGATGTACATCTCAACCTTGTCAAACTGGTGACCGCGTTTGATGCCGCGCACATCGCGTCCGGCGCTCATCTTTTCGCGGCGGAAACAGGGTGTGTAGGCGGTGTAATAGCGCGGCAGGCTGGCTTCATCGAGGATTTCATCCATGTGCAGGCCGGTGAGGGGGATTTCGGCGGTGGGCACGAAGTAGTAGTCTTCTTCGTGGTCGCGGTAGAGGTTATCGGCGAATTTGGGCAGCTGCCCGGCGCCGTAGACCGTGGCGGTTTTGACCATGAAAGGCAGGTACTGCTCGCGGTAACCCTGGCCGCGGGTGTGCAGGTCGAGCATCCAGGCGATCAGGGCGCGCTGCAGGCGTGCACCGGCGCCGCTTAGTACGTAAAAGCGTGAACCGGTCAGCTTGGTGCCACGTTCAAAGTCGATAATGCCGAGGGCCGGGCCCAGGTCCCAGTGCGGCTTGGGTTGAAAATCGAACTTTTTGGGTTCACCGATGGTTTTGATAACGATGTTTTCGCTGTCATCGGTGCCGTAGGGGGTGCGCGGGTCGGGGATGTTCGGGAGCATGTCGGTCAGGGCTTTGAGTTCGCCATCGGTTTCGGTGACTTGTGTATCCAACTCGGCAATCCGGTCGCCGACCAGGCGCATGGCCTCGACTTTGGTCTGGCGCTCGACGGGGTCTTTCATCTTGCCGATTTCTTTAGAAACGGCGTTGCGTTCGGCCTTGAGGCTTTCGACCTGCACAAGCAAGCCGCGGCGTATTTCATCCAGCTTGAGGATGGCGTCGACCGGGGCGGGGTCGCCCTGGCGGTCGCGCAGTGCTTTGCGCACAATTTCGGGGTTTTCGCGGATCAGATTGATGTCCAACATGGTAGTACCTCCTGAAAATGGGAAATAAAATACCGCCCCTCCTGTGCAGGACGAGGGGCGGCTCGTGGTACCACCTGCGTTTACCACCTTCCCTGGCGGGTTGGTTGGTCTCGGTTCGCGCTGTAACGGGCTGCCCCGTCTCTCTTACGACCCGGCTGGCGGGTCCCTGCGAGAGCAACTGGTCGGTGACCCGGCCTCCGGAGGGGATTTCGCTGCTTGACCTACCGCCTTGCACCATCCGGCGGCTCTCTGTTAGGTTTGACAGTTACTTGTCTCAGGGTTGTCTTTGTAATGAAATTATACGCCAGCAAGGGGGAGTGTCAAGGTTTTTGAGCATTCCCCCTTGGGCGGGGAGCTGTTTATTTCCAGTTGCGAGCCATTTCGATGCGTTCACCGAGGGGTGGGTGGGAATGGAAGAGCAGGACCACCCATTTTTCCGGGTCGATCTCGCCCAGGTTCTGGTTGGCCAGGCGGGTGAAAGCGGAGATATAGGCTTCGTTTTTGCCGGTTGATTTGAGGGCGTAGGCATCGGCCATGCGTTCGCGCCAGCGGGAAAAGCCGTTGTCGATTGGCATGGTCAGCAGGCCATACAGGCTGATCACGAGGGTCAGGGCCGGAAATGCAGCCACATCGGCGATGCCATTGAAACCGAAGGCTCCGACAGCCCAATTCATGGCCAGCGAGGCCAGGTATAAGCCCAGTGCCGTGCTGAGCGTTCCGAAGGTGATCAGGAGGGGGGTATCCTTGTTGACATGGTGACCCAATTCGTGGGCAAGGACGGTTTCAATCTCATCCAATGAGAATTCGTTGATGAGTGTGTCGCCCAGCACAATGCGGCGGGTGCTGCCGATGCCGGTCAGGGCGGCGTTGGCGGCCTTGGTACGCTTGGACATATCGAATTTGAAGACACCTTTAACGGTGGTGTGGGCGTTTTCGGCCAGTTTCATCAGGCGCGCAGCCAGCTCGGCGTGTTCTTCGCCCAAAGGCACATACTTGTTAAAAATGGGCATGATCAGCACTGGCGCGAGGTTGGCGATGAGTACCTGGAAAACCAGCAGCCCACCGGCGGCCCACAGCCACCACAACCCACCGGTGACACGCAAAGCCAGGTAGAGCAATTCGAGTACGATCAGCCCGATTGGCAGTGAGATGGCCAGGCCCTTGAGTTGGTCGATGATCCAATCTTTAAGGGTCTGGTTGGATTGGTCAAAGCGGTGCGGCAGTACAAAACCGCTGTAATAGCTGAGCGGCATTTCCAAGATGGATGAGATGGCGCCAAAGATCAGTACGAAGACCGGCACCAGCAGCCATTCGTTTGACATCCAGGGCCAGGTGGCGATCAGCCAGCTGCGCAGGCCGGTAGCCCAACCGGTGAAGAGCCAGGCCAGGGTGTAGATCAAGCTGAAGCTGGTCTCCACCAACCACAGGCGGCGTTTAATGCGGTTGTACTGCTTGGCTTGTTGTTGTTTTTCCATGTCAAGGGTGGTCATGGTGATTGTTCTCCGTGATTGTTAAGTGAGCGAGATAAGCCGGGTGGCTTAGATCTGTTCGGCAGCCAGGCGCGAAATGACTTCTTCGGTGGTCATGAGTGTGCCATACGATTTGAGGGCGGCCAGGAAGGCGGCCTGAACATGGGCGGCGGGGACAGTGGTTTCGCCATAGGTGAGGGCGCGGGTGGCACAGGCATCCTCGACGATGATGACCTGGAAACCCAGGTCGGCGGCGGTCCGCACGGTGGCATCCACGCACATGTGAGTCATCATGCCGCAAATCACCAGGCGTTCGGTGCCCCACTCACGCAGCATTTCGAGCAGGTTGGTTTCGCGGAAGCTGTTGGGGAAGGTCTTGTGCACGATTGGTTCTTCTTCGAAGTGGGCCACCAGGTCGTGGATGCGGATGCCATCGGTGCCGGGGATGAAAAAGGTGGCCCCTGGGCGACGCGATTCGTGTTGGATGTGGATATGCTGCCCGCCGTGTTCACGGAAGCACTGCAACAGGGCGCCGGCGCGGGCACCGGCTTGCAGAGCGCCCTCGAGTTCCATCTTGCCACCGGGAAAATAATCATTTTGAATGTCGATCAATAATAAGGCGGTTTTCATGTTAATACCTCCAATGTTTTGGCCTGGGATGCCAGGATAAATAAAGGGCGTTCCAAACAGCCGCCCTTTTCCTTTCTCACAGCTCTGAGAAATAATCCGAGTCCAGCCGTTTTAATTCGTAGGTGGTCACTAAATATACCTTAACATTATAGCCGATCATAAAATTGCGAAGGTTATAATGCACAGATAAGCAATTCCCCGGAGGAAGAGATGGAACCATTACTCATTGGCTTGAAGGCCGAATTGAAGATCACTGTCAGCGAAGCGGATACGGCTGCGCGCTGGGGCAGCGGGTTGGTGCCGGTTTACAGCACCCCAGCGTTGGTGGGGCTGATGGAGGCCGCGGCTGTGCAGGCGTTGGATGGACAGCTGGCGGCCGGGCAGACCACGGTTGGCGGGCATATCGATGTACATCACCTGGCGGGCACCCCGTTAGGGATGCAGGTGCGGGCACGGGCGGAGTTGAGCGCGGTGGAAGGGCGGAAACTCATCTTCCAGGTGGAGGCCTGGGACGAGGTTGAAAAAATTGGCCAGGCTGTGCACGAACGCTTCATGGTGGATACTGAGCGCTTCATGGCGCGTGTTGGGCAGAAGAAGGGCTGAAGCTGATTTATTTGCGTCCAAAATCGGCCGGGTTCTCACCCCAATCGTCGGTTTCCCATTTCAGTACTTTATTGGCATAACGATTCTCAGCCAGCCAGCTCTCGGCTTCGGCGATCAGCTTGAAAAGCGGGCCATTGCGGCTGGTCTGTCTTTGCTTGGTACGGCATTTTTTCAGACGCACCCAGAGCAGGGCGTTGGTTGAATCGGAATAAAGTGGCCAGTCCAGCTGGCTGGTTTGCAGCCAGCGCAGCCCCTGGACAATGGCCAGGAATTCGCCGATGTTGTTGGTGCCATCCGGATAGATGGCTGATTTGAAGATCTGAGCGCCACCGGTATGTACGCCGCGCCACTCGAGTGGGCCGGGTACTCCGGAGCAGGCCGCATCCACGCAGATGGAAGGGAGCTGTGGCGTCTTTCGTGCAGTTTTGGAGGGCACGACCTGGATCGGGGGGGCTGCTGGGCTGGGTTTGGTGGCCACCACGGCTGAATATGCGCCTTTGAATGCGCTTTCGGCGGCCGAGAGGCTCTCGAAGGATTTGTACTGTGCGCCGGTGAAACCGGTCACCTGGGCTGAGCAGGCTTCCCAGGTGTTGAAGATGCCGGTACGGCGGCCTTTCCAGACGACATAATATTTTTGTTTTGCCATGGCTTTATTTTACTCGAAGCCTGGCTTTGCCTGGCAATGGGGGTTGCTTGGCTTGATGGAAAATTTGATTATTTTTATAATAAAAATATAATATATTCCCGTTTATAATTTAACCAGCCACCCGGGAATAAACCGGGTCATGTTTACTAACGTCCAAGAGGAGAAAATATGCCTTACGCTTTTCCAGACACCCTGGTTGAAACTGCCTGGGTTGCCGAAAACTTGAATAACCCCTCCGTGCGCCTGATTGAATCGGATGAAGACGCGCTGCTGTATGCCATTGGCCACATCCCTGGGGCCCAGCAGGTTGACTGGTTCACCACCCTGCAGCACCCGCTGCGACGCGATTTTATTTCGCGTGATCAATTTGAACAGATTTGCGCGCGGATGGGCATTGGTAATGACACCACGCTGGTTTTCTATGGCGATAAATCCAACTGGTTTGCCTGCTATGCGCTGTGGCTGTTCCAGTATTACGGCCACGAGGATGTGCGCATTATGAATGGCGGCCGGACGAAGTGGGAGCAGGAAGGCCGCCCGCTGGTAAAGGAAGTGCGCTCTTATCCGGCGGTCAATTATCGAGCCAGGCCGGCGGACTCCAACCTGCGTGCTTACCGCAACGATGTATTCATGCAGATTGCCAATCACCGCCCACTGGTGGATGTGCGCTCACCGAAGGAATTCAGCGGTGAAATGCTGCACATGGCGAACTATCCACAGGAAGGCGCCACGCGCGGCGGGCATATCCCCGGGGCTGTTAGCATTCCGTGGAGCACGGCAGTTAATGAGGCCGATGCCACCTTTAAAACCCCCGAGGCACTCAAGGAGTTGTTTGAGGGCAAGGGCATTTTGCCGGATGAGGATATTATTGCTTACTGCCGCATTGGTGAGCGTTCCTCGCTGACCTGGTTTGTGCTCAAGTACTTGCTCGGTTACCCGCGCGTCCGAAATTATGATGGCTCCTGGACGGAGTGGGGTAACCTGGTTGATGCGCCCATTGAAAAATAACTCTTTTTGGCCAATCTTATGAGTATCCCCGCCCAACTGCAGGAAATCATCGACGATTTTGCCCTGGCTTCGCGCCAGGAAAAAGTGGAGATGTTGATCCAATATTCAGAATCGCTGCCGCCTCTGCCGGAATGGCTGCAGGGTGAACGCGCAAAAATGGAGCCTGTGCCCGAGTGCATGACGCCGGTTTTCCTTTTTGCCGAAAAACTGCCTTCCGGCGGGCTGGTGTTCCACTTTGATATTCCACCTCAATCGCCGACTGTGCGTGGGTTGGCGGCCATCCTGGCCAATGGGTTGAACGGTGCCCAGCCGGAGGATGTTATTGGACTGCCGGCAGATTTTTATGCCCCGATGAACTTGCAGGAGGCCATTAGCTACCAGCGTCTGAACGGTTTCCAGGGAGTGTTGTCTCACATGAAGCAGGCGGCCGTCAGGCTGGTAAACCCTTGATCAACAAAAAATCCCACGCGAGTGGGATTTTTTATTGGAGCATTGCAAGCCTATGGCAGCAGGAGCGGTCGTAGTCGGGCCCAGGTTCGGCCGCTATCGCTGGTGAACCAAAGCGAGGTGGCACCGCTTTGCCCGGAGAGGGCCCAGCCATTGGTTGGGTCAGAGAATTGGTATTGAAAGACGTAATCAGGGCCGCCGCTGGATTGGTCAAAATCGAGCTGGTTGGTGAGTGTGTTCCAGTTTTGGGCGCTGTCACTGGTGGAACATAAATAAGCACCACAGCGTACAAAGGCTTCGACGGGTGAAACCATCAGCACCTGGCTGCCAAGGACATGATCGCTTTCCAGTACGCCTGCTGCGGCTTGCCAGGTTTGGCCGCCATCCTGGCTGGTGTAAAAAGCCAATGCACTCAGAGCAAGCGAGCCATCTGGGTTGTACTTGACGATGTTGACAGGCATCAGGCCTTGTTCGTCAAAGAAGGCCACGGGCAGTGGGGCTACTGAGCCACCTTCGTATTTGCCAGCGGGCAGTGGCAGGCGCAGGTCGGACCAGTGCGCGCCCAGGTCGGTGGTGACGGAGAGTCGTACGACCCCCGAGGGTTCGCCGGCCATATCGCCATAGGTGATGATGGCGCGCTGCGAGTCATAATACAGGCTGTCACCACAAATATTGCAGAGGTGCACTGTGCCAGGGGGTAGGCCAGGCTCGGAGCTGGGTGCAACCAGCAGAACGGGTTCCCAACTGGTGCCACCATCGTGGGTTTGGAAATAGTTGATGTAGGCGTTACCGGCGCCCAGCCCGGCAACTTCGGCCAGGCCTTCGTTGGGGTTGCTAAAGGTTAGCCAGGCATTCTGAACCTGGTCATTGGCGGGCATGGGTGCCCAGGTTTGACCGCCATCGGTGGTGCGCAGGATTCCATTTGTGCTGGTGGCAGGGTCATAAAAAGCGAGCCAGGCGTGCTGGGTATCGAGGAAAAAGCTATTCTGGTAATCATAGCTGCCGGAGGGGGAGGCCTCCCGCCAGGTATGGCCACCATCGGCGGTGCGCAGCAGCCGG
>CAIVSQ010000237.1 GCA_903908605.1 uncultured Anaerolineae bacterium | reverse complement strand
TCCGATATCAAGAGGATTGCTGCGCCGGCTTCGCGCTGGGCCAACAGTAGTTTGTGAACGCCTTCAATCGCGCCAACATCCAGGCCGCGGGTGGGCTGGACAGCCACCAAGAGGGCCGGGTGGCCGGAAATTTCACGCGCAAGGATGACGCGCTGCAGGTTGCCGCCCGAGAGCAGGCGAACGGGGGTGTCGATGGTTGGCACAACGATGTTGTAGGCGTTTTTCAACTCAGTGGCGAAGCGCTGCGCGGCCGGGATGTCCAGCATCCAGCCGTGCGAGATCGGTTCGTGGTGATAATTCTTCATGATCACGTTGTCGGTCACGCTCAGGTTGGGCGATGAGCCAACATGGTTGCGATCTTCAGGGACATAAGCCAGGCCGCGTTCAATTGCGTATTGGGTGGGGTGGTTGTCGATCTCGACTTCACTTAAGAGCACTTTGCCCTTATTGCACTTGCGCAGGCCGGAGATCATTTGCGAGAGTTCGCGTTGACCGTTGCCTGCCACGCCGGCCAGGCCGTAGATTTCACCCTGGCGAATATTAAAGCTGATGCCGCGCACCGCCGGCAGGCCTTTGTCGTTTTCGGCGTAAACATCCTTGACATCCAGAACGATCTTGCCGGGTTCCTGGGCCTTCTTTTCCATGGCGAAAACCACGTCACGGCCGACCATCAGGCGCGCCAGTTCCTGGCGGGTGGAGCCCTTGGTAGGCACACCTGCCGCGGTTACCTTGCCCTTGCGCAGAACCGTCACGCGGTCGGCAATGGCCATTACTTCCTGTAATTTGTGACTGATAAAAATGATGGATTTTCCATCGACCGCCATCGAACGCAGGGTTTCAAACAACACATCGGCTTCCTGGGGTGCCAGAACAGCCGTGGGTTCATCCATGATCAATACATTTGCGCCGCGGTAGAGCATCTTTAAAATTTCGACGCGCTGCTGTTCGCCCACGGATAACTGCCAGATTTTTGCCTTGGGGTCGACTTCCATGCCAAATTTTTGGCCCAGGACGGCGATTTTCTGGTCATATTCATTTAAATTCATTCGAAAACGGGGCTCGTCCATGCCGAGCAGGATGTTTTCGGTTACTGTCTGGGAGGGAACCAGCATGAAATGCTGGTGGATCATGCCAATGCCGGCCTTGATGGCGTCTCTTGGCGAATTAAATTCAACTTCTTTGTGGTTTACCTTGATGATGCCTGCTTCGGCGCTGTAAAGCCCGGCCAGCACATTCATGAGGGTGCTTTTGCCTGCGCCGTTTTCACCCAGCAGGGCATGAATTTCGCCCTTGCGCAGTTCGAAATCGGCACGGTCGTTTGCCAGAACACCTGGGAAACGCTTGATAATGCCTTTCATGGTGACCACGAGTGGGATGTCCGTGGTTGTTTCAACTTCGGGATGAGCCATGGGGGGTACTCCCTGTGGTAATTTAGGTGCTGCCTGCCCACCAGGTGAGCTGCTCCTGGAAGCAATTTCTTAAGGGTTGGGTGTAATTAAGCGTTGGGCAGGGCTGATTAAGCCCTGCCCAACTGTCATTTCAAAAACTGTTACGGGAGTTCAGCGGTGATGCCTTCGGCCCACCACTTCATACAAGCCTTGACGGTGCAGGGCAGGTTGTATTCGGGGAATGCGTCGAGGTCAACCTGTTCGAGCTTCTTGCCAGCTTCAACAACGATGTTGCCCTTGTTGTCTTTGATCGGGCCAGCGAAGACATCGAAGCGGGTGAATTCGCCCTTCTGCATCTTGACCAGAGTGTCGCGGATTTCCTGGATCAAAGCGGGATCGAGGTCCTTTACGCCAGCGGTCAGTTCCTGACCTTCCATGAAGCCGTAGAGGCCCAGGGCGCCGGTATTGGCATCAAAGTAATCCCAACCGGGGACGTAGGTCTTGGCGATAATGCCATTGGCGATGCGGGCATATTCGGGACCCCACACCCAGTAGGGGGCGGTGAGACAATGTTCAACCTTGCAGGAGCCGTACCAGTCATAGGTGACGCCCCACTTGCCCTTTTCCTGGGCAACATCGGCCACAGCGGGCGTATCGGCGCCGGTGAAGACAACCTGAGCACCAGCGTCAAAGAGGGAAGCAGCGGCTTCTTTCTCGAGGACGGGATCGTGCCAGGTATTGATCCATTTCACATCCATGGTGCACTCGGGGCAGGTCTTGCGCATGCCCAGGGCGATAGCGTTGCCCAGGCGGAGTTCTTCCGGGATCGGGAAGGTGGCCATGTAGCCGATCTTGGTCACGCCGTCTTTCTTGGCGCGGGCACCGGCCAGCATGCCGGCCAGGTATTTCATGTTTTCCATGGCGCCCATCAGGTTGCCAAAGTTGGTTTTGTTGGACTTGATACCGGTCAGGTGGATGAACATTGAATCCGGGAATTCACCTGCGACGATTTCCATCGGGTCACCAAAGCCAAAGGAGGTACCGATGATCAGGTTGAAGCCCTTGCGAGCAAGGCTGCGGAAAACCTGTTCGGAATCAGCGCCTTCGGGCACGTTTTCAACATAGGCTACATGGGTGTTGGCGACTTCTTTCTCAACATACTGCAGACCTTCGTAGTGCGCCTGTGACCAACCACCATCATCATGTGGCCCAATCAGGACCATGGCGACGTTGAACTTGCCGGCGACGGTGTCAGGAATCTGCATACCGCCAGCGGCGGGGGCTTCGGTGGCAACAGCAGCGGGTGCTTCAGTGGCTGCAGCAGCAGGGGCGACGGGGGCTTCCGTGGCGGGAGCCGCGGCGGGACCACAAGCGCTTAAGAACATGGCAAGCGCGACGATCAGAACTAGAATCTTGTACAGTTGACGCATGGTTTTCTTCTCCTTGAAATTGTTTATGGTGCGTTGTGGATTAATTGGCATGTCAAAGAACATTGTATGAGTCTCTAACGCTCCTTTCTAAGGTGGGTTTTCTCCCTGTACATAAAAAAAAGAAACCCACGTTACCCTGCTTAAGGATACATAACCTGTCTGACAAAGTCAATGTCATTTTTCATCTTTTTATCAGACAAATGACACGATTTTTATTGTAGCACGCATGACAATTTTAAATAGGTTTTTTAAAGTACCTGAAGGGGTAATAATTTAAGGGTTTTTTGGGCTTCCCCCAGGTATTCTGCGCCTTGTTCGGTCACCAGTACGTCCTCTTCCAGGCCGATGTAACCATAGGCGGGGATGGCCAAGCCGGGTTCAATGGTGTAGATGTTGCCGGCTTCGACGAGCTGGTTGGGTTGTTGGCCGTATTTTTCCCACAGCGGTCCGAGCAGCGCGCCGCCGTCGTGGGCCACCCGGCCGAGCTGGTGACCTGTGCCGTACATATATTCAGGGTAGCCAGCGCGAACGACAGTATCGCGGGCGAGCTGATCCATCTCAACGCCGCGCACACCGGGCTTGAGTGCGGCGCGTAAGTTTTCTATGGCGGCTCGCACGGTATCGAAACCGTGCTGTACTTCGGCAGGGGCTGCGCTCTCGCCGGGACGCAGTATGTAGACCATGCGCTGGATATCTGAGCAGTAGTCTTCATATCTAACACCAAAGTCAAAATGCAACAGGTGGCCAGGCTCAATTTTGATGCTGGTGGGGCCTGAGTGCCCGACCGGGGAATGGGGACCGCTGTTGACAGCCGGGTTGCTTTCCAGCGGCCAGGCTGGGCCAACTCCTTTTTGCTGCATTAATGCATGCATCTTCTCGCCCACTTCCAGCTCGGTCATGCCCACACGCAGCCAGGCGAAGGTCTCCTGGTAAATTTCCTCGGTAATTTGCACGGCATGGCGGATTTTGGCTACTTCGCTGGCTGTCTTGCGGCCGCGCAGTGAGGAGATGATGGCTTCAGCGCTGCATAGCCGCGTGGCGTATGGGGTTCCGAGCAGGTATTGTTCCAGTTTGAGGAACATGGCGTGGGTGAGACCATCGGCGTGTACGTTGTTGGGGCTGTAGTTGACCGCAATTTGACCGGGATTGAGCCGGGCGAGGGTCTCGCGTAGGGGCTGGCTGATGCCTTTATCGTAGGCGATGATCTGGCCGTAAACATCCAATCGTTCGACTGCTTCGGCTTCGAGCCGCCCGATAATGGCGATTCGTTCTCCGGAGCGCGTCAGGATCAGCGCGCTTTCCCAGGTCAGGTCGGCCGGGCCGAGGATGAAATTGAGGACCGGGTCGCGTACGCCGGAAGTTTCACGTACAAAGGTCAGCCAGAGGTCGACCTCTTTTTCATTGAGGATGTTGATGGCCTGGTTAACTTTTTCCTGGATGAGGGTCATAGGGTCTCCTGGTAGATGGCTTGATCGGTCTTTTCATTATATATTTCCGGGTCGCGCACGAAGTAGAGCAGCACCAGCGCGGTCATTATGCCGCCAATGGCCGAGAGCATGAAGGTGGTCTTGTAACCGGCCAGGTCGGCGATCCAACCGCCGAGGATGGGCGCCAGGATGGTGGCGGGCGCGATCAAGGTGTTGGCCAGGCCGATGTAGATTGGACGTTCGATGGGGGTGCCAAATTGGGCAGTCATGGCCATGCCGATGGTCCAGTACGAGACGTTGGCCAGCCCGCTCAGGACGAATACCAGGTATAGCCAGCCGATGGAGGGGGCGGCCCAGGCGGCCAGGGAACTCAACGCAACCGCCAGCGCCCCGGCAATCAACATGGAGCGATGCCCGAGACGGTCTCCCAGCCAGCCCATGCCAACGTTGGCGACGGTCTGGGCGATGGTGAGGGTGGCGGTCAGATAACCGGCGGTGACGTCGTTCATGGCGAAGGCGCGCAGCCCGTAGACAATGTAAAAAGCGAAGCCCATGGTAGCGAACTGGTAGACCACGCGAAAGACGAGGAACCAGACGAAGTTCCTGTCGCGGCGCAGGATGGCGCGGGCGCTTTGCCAGAACTGGTGATTTTCGGCGGGCATTTCCTTGTGCTGGTCGATGGGTTCGCGTGTCAGTGAGAGGATGGCCAGCGAGATGCCCATGGCTACACTGGTGATTAAAAAGCACATCATAAAATCGAGCGGGCTTTTGAGAATATCCAGCAGGTAGCCAGCACCGACCGCCGAAGCGCTGATTAATATATTAGCGACGGCAGCCTGGGCGCCAAAAAAGGTACCCAGGGAATCGGGTGGAATGATTTTGGCGATCATGCTTTGCCAGGGATTGGCGGTAAAGCCGGCCCCCAGCCCCTGCCAGATTAACATGCCGAAGGCCAGTGGCAGGGCTACTTTGGCGCCGTAAATGGGGAGCAGCCAGGCGGCCAGTACCAAACCAAGGTAGGGGACGCGCTCATGAATGGTCATGAGCAGGACGGCTGGCTTGTAGCGTCGCATGCGCGATACCCAGCCGGCTGTAAAGAGCTGCGGAATCTGCCAGCCAACCGCGTGAATAGCCGGGATCAACCCGATCAGGATGGCTGAGTTGGTCATTTGGGCGAAAAAGAGGGGGATGATGGTACTGAAGGAGCCAAAGCCCCAACCGACCCCAAAAAAGGCAGCATCGAACATGCTGATGGTTACATTCGTTTTTAGATCTTTTCTTATTTGTTGGAGCATGGATCAACCTTGACTGGATATACTGCCGTGTGCAACAGAGCGGCTTGCCGATTGGAGGCGCGGCGCGGATTGGCCAGGCGGGATAAGGCGGGTGCCTGTTAGTTGGCCGGGAGTTAAGCGAAACAGGTTGCCCGGTTGCATTATGATTTGCCCGGATGATCTATTTTAGCTTTGATTTGCTGTATTCGGCGATGGGGTTTTGGAAACAAGCATGTGAAAAGCCGGTCTGTTTGGGTAAAACCCAGGCCAGGGTGGGTTGGGCGTGCCTGGCCAGCCCTGCGGTGTAGAGCGACCAGGGAGCAAGTTACCTGTCGGATGTGAGCGGCCGGTGAGATTCAATTTTCAAGGGCAGGCCCTTGACAAGCCTTGCTAATTGTGTAAAAATAAAAACGAACGTTCGTTCATAACCCCATTGGACACCTCACCGATCATTATGGAAGACATCACACTAACCAAATCCGAACGCACCTCGCAGACTATCCTGGACTCAGCCTATAGCCTTTTTACTTCGCAGGGTTATGCTGCCACTTCCATGCGCCAGATCGCCGAGCGGAGTGAGTTGGCGCTGGGGGGTATTTACAACCATTTTGAGTCGAAGGAAAAGATTTTTGAAGAGGTTGTCATGACCCGTCACCCGATCTTCGTGGTGATGCCACACATCCGGCAGGCCAGCGGCGAAACGGTGGATGAGTTTATCCGTAACGCGGCTCGCAGCATGGTGGCTGAGCTCGGTCAGCACCCTGAGTTCTTAAACCTGATGCTGACCGAACTGATTGAGTTCAAAGGGGTGCATGTTCAACGTCTGATTGAAAAAATCCTGCCCGAGATGCTTGAATTTGGCCAGCAGATCCAGGCGTACCAACCTGGGCTGCGGCCGATTGCTGCGCCTTTGTTGATGCGGGCCTTTGTTGGGCTGTTCTTTTCTTTCTTTATCACCGAGTTGATGCTCAAGGACATTATTCCTGCTGGCAGTATGCAGGTTATGGCGCTTGACCAGGTCATCGATATTTTTTTATACGGCGTCACACTTCCGGCTGGTTCCAGCCCGGATTACCCGGCCGCGAACTTCCATCCCGGTTCTTCGGAGACTCTATGAATTCTCGCCTTTTCTCGATCATACGCAAGGAGTTTATCCAGATATTTCGCGACAAGCGTACGCTGGTGCTCATCCTGATCATTCCGATCGTGCAGCTTTTTTTGCTCGGCTATTCTGCCACTAATGATGTGCGCAATGTGCCGCTGGCGATCTATGACCAGAGCCATAGCAGCGAGGCGCGCGCCCTGCTTGACTCGTTCCGCGCGGCCGATTACTTCAAGATTGCTTTTTCGGTTGGTTCAGAAGCTGAATTGCAAAGCTTGATCGATGGTGGCCAGGCGCGGGCCGGGTTGATCATCCCGCCCGATTACGCGGCTCGGCTGGCAGAAGGCAAGGCGAAGGTGGCTTTTGTCCTGGATGGTTCTGATCCGACGGTGGCATCCACGGCGCTCTCGGCTGCCCAACTGATCGGTCAGTACCACGCCACCCAAATTCTTTCAGAAAAGATGGCGCGTTCGGGGCAGAGTATTAAACTGCAGCCGCCGGTTGAGGTGCGTACGACCGTCTGGTACAACCCCGATTTGATCTCATCTTATTTCATGATCCCGGGCGTGATTGGCATGATCCTGTTCGCCATCACCGCCATCCTGACTGCCTCGGCGGTGGTGCGTGAACGCGAGCGGGGCACGATTGAACAGTTGATCGTGACACCCATCCGGCCCTGGGAGTTGGTGCTGGGCAAGATCCTGCCGTACACCTTCCTGGCGCTGTTCGATACGATCGAGGTGCTGCTGGTGGGACACTGGTGGTTTGGTGTGCCGATCCGCGGCTCGATGGTGCTGATTGTGCTGGTCTCGGCGCTCTTCCTGCTCTCGGGCCTGGGGGTTGGGCTGCTGGCCTCAACCATCGCCAACACCCAGCAGGAGGCGATGCTATCGGTCTGGATGACTCTGCTGCCGAGTATTTTTCTCTCGGGCTTCTTTTTTCCACTCGACGCCATGCCCACAGTGCTGCGTATTATTTCGTACGCCATGCCGCTGCGTTATTACCTGAGCATCATCCGCGTCCTGCTGCTCAAGGGTGTCGGCTTGGAGATGATCGCCAATGATGTGATTGCCTTGACCATCTTTGGGATTGTCATCATGGGCGCGGCCGCCCTTCGTTTTAAGAAACGTCTCGATTAATTAATCCATCCCTCGGAGGCCGCCAAGGCCTCCCCCCAAGGAGAAAGCCATGCAGCGCAGATCACCCCTACCCATTATTATCGTTATCCTCCTGCTCGTCATTTCAGCTGGAGCCTATTATGTCTTCATTTATTCCGTGCCCAAGGTGGTGGATAACAGCCTGACCGCCTCTGGCAGCGTGGAAGCCGTGACGGTCTCGATTGCCCCCGAACAGACCGGCAAGGTTGTATCGGTTGGGCCTGCCACCGGGCAGCTGGTTAAGAGCGGGGACATGCTCTTCCGGTTGGATGACACCCTGCTCAAGGCCCAGCGCGATGTGGCTGCCGCGGCCCTCGAAACAACCCGCGCGGCCGTCACCACGGCAGAAGCTGCCGCCCAGGTGGCCCAGGCTGGTTATGACGCCACCGTGGAAGCTGCGCTGGTGGAGGACAAGGCCAACCGTACTGCAGATTGGATAGTGGCCAAGCCAAGCGAATTTAGCCAGGGCAGTTGGTACTTCACCCGCTCTGAGCAGTACGCCGCGCTGCAGTCTGAGGCTGTGCTGGCTTCTGATGCTTTGAAATCTGCCCAGGACAACCTGAAATTTGTGCAGGAGAAGGCCACCAGTGCCGAATTCCTGGATGCCGAAAAACGTCTGACGCTGGCGCGCGTTGCCTTCCAGACTGCCACTGACCTGCTGGACCGCGCCAATACCGCCACGGATGGGCAGGATCTTAAGGATGAGGCCCAGAATTTGTTCGATGACGCCAAGACAGAATTGGCTGATGCCACCACGGCCTATGACGATGCCCTGACCACCGAGGGCGCCACTGACCTGCTGCAGGCACGTGCCAGGCTGCAGATTGCCCAGGAACGCAGCGATATGATCGCTGACCGCCTGCGCGCCATGCAGACAGGCCTGCTTTCTCCCAAGGTTGTCTCGGCACAAAAGAGCCTGGACCAGGCCAATGCCGCCGCCGCCCAGGCTCGCCTGGCGATCGCGCAGGCTGAGGCCAACCTCAAGTTGATTGACACGCAGCTTTCGCGGCTGGTGGTCTCTTCTCCGCTGGATGGTGTGGTGCTGCTGCGCAATGTTGAACCTGGTGAAGTGGTTTCACCGGCCGCTGGGCTCTTTACGCTCGGCCGGTTGGACGCCCTGACCCTGACGGTCTACATCTCTGAGGATCGCTACGGCGAGATCAGCCTTGGCCAGGTCGTTCAGATCAGCGTTGATTCCTTCCCTGCCCAGGTGTTCAAAGGTTCGGTGATTGAGATTTCGGACCAGGCGGAATTTACCCCGCGTAACGTGCAGACCGCTGAAGGCCGCAAGAGCACCGTTTTTGCCATCAAGCTGAGCGTGGAAAACCCCGAGGGCAAACTGAAACCCGGTATGCCCGCCGATGTTGTCTTCAAATAAGCCGGCGGTTCGTTTGCACCGCCAGGGAAACCTTTTAATATGATTAAAGCCACCGATCTGCACAAATCATTCGGCCATGTCGCTGCCGTGAGCGGGCTGAACCTGGATATCCCTGCCGGCGAAATCTACGGCCTGGTAGGCGCGGATGGGGCCGGCAAGACCACCACCCTGCGCCTGCTGGTTGGGGCTCTCTCGCTCGATTCTGGTTCGGCCTCGATTTGCGGCTTCGACATTCATTCGCAGCTCGAGCAGGTACGCGCCAACATTGGCTACCTTTCGCAGCGTTTCTCGATGTATGAAGACCTGACGGTCCTGGAAAACATCCGTTTTTTTGCTGAGGTACGCGGGCTGAGTGCGCGTGAGTGGCAACCGCGCTGCATGGAAATTCTCGATTTCGTCGGGCTGGCGCCGTTCAAGGACCGTTTTGCCGGGCAGCTTTCGGGCGGGATGAAGCAGAAACTGGGCCTGGCCTCGGCACTGGTGACGAAACCACGTGTGCTGCTGCTGGATGAGCCGACAACAGGTGTGGACCCGGTTACCCGCCAGGATTTCTGGCAACTGTTAATCAAGCTGGTGGTGGCAGATGGGGCCGGTTTCTCGGTGATCATCTCAACCCCGTATATGGATGAAGCCGCCCGCTGTCATCGCATTGGGTTCCTCAAGCACGGCGCCTTGATTGCAGAAGGAACTCCCGGGGAGCTGCGTTCGATGCTCGATAAGCGCATGCTCGAGCTGCGCGGCGCGCCCCTGCCACTGCTCAAACAGGTGGCGATGCGTGAAGCGGGTGTGGAGGACGTGCGCGCCTTTGGCGACCGCCTGCATATCCGCGTGCGTCCGGACCAGGCCAATGCCGTGATCCAGTCCCTGAAAAAATCGATCCCGGCCGCGGGCGGCACCTTTGCAGATGCGCGTGCCGTGCCCCCTGTGCTTGAGGATGTCTTTATCGCCCTTTCCTCCAACGAGGAATGAAGTAATTTTCGTGGAGTTGCACATGCTTGCTCAAACGCCAGCCACGCCGGTCGTCACAGTTGACAATCTCACCCGCCGTTTCGGTGATTTTGTGGCCGTCGATCACGTTTCGTTCCAGATTCAGCCCGGCGAAATCGTCGGGTACCTCGGGCCAAACGGCTCCGGCAAGACCACCACCATCCGCATGCTGCTTGGGTTGTTAGCGCCCGATGAAGGCAGCGCCACCGTGCTTGGGTTTGACGCTTACCGCCAGACCGAGCAGGTGCGTGCGCGGGTGGGCTATATGTCACAAAAGTTTGCCATTTATGATGATCTCACCGTTTGGGAAAACCTGCAATTTTACGGTGGGGTCTATGGCATCAGTTCACGCGTGCGCATTGGTGAGACCCTGGCACACGTAGGGCTGACCGGGCACGAAAAAACCCTGACCAGCTCGCTTTCGGCTGGCTGGCGCCAGCGCCTGGCCCTGGCAATTGCGCTTGTGCACAGCCCGCGCCTGCTTTTCCTGGATGAGCCGACCAGCGGGGTCGATCCGACCGCGCGGCGGGCCTTTTGGGACCTGATCTATGACCTGGCGGCCGA
The DNA here is from genome assembly GCA_903908605.1 of uncultured Anaerolineae bacterium. GTDB lineage: Bacteria > Chloroflexota > Anaerolineae > Anaerolineales > Villigracilaceae > UBA5195. Next base: position 16,050 of record CAIVSQ010000237.1, on the reverse strand, counting down.
TGGCGTCACCATCCTGGTGACGACCCATTATATGGATGAAGCCGAGTATTGCGGGCGGGTGGGAATCATGCGCTCCGGGCAGTTACTGGCGATGGATACGCCGCTGGCGCTTAAGCACAAGCTGGTTCCGGGCGATGTGTGGGAAATTTACACTCCCAGCCTGTTGGATGGCCTCAACGTGCTCTCGGCGGCCCAGGGCGTGCTGCGTTTTGGCCTGGCCGGCGATCACTTGCGGGCTATTGTGCAGGATAACCATGGTGAACGCGAACTGAAAAAACATTTTGAGCAGGCGCATATCAAGATCAGCTCCTTGCTGAAAGGGGAACCCACCCTTGAAGATGTTTTCTTGAACCTGGCTAAAGGATAGGCCGGTTTGCAGGCAGGTATTACACGCCCGGGGGCTCCCGGGCGTTTTTTTGCCTGGTAGGTGCTGTTGGCATGACGGGGTGATTTGTAAGGTGTTTGTATAAACCAACCGGGGGCTTGGTGATAAAATTAACTATCCAGATTTGACCTAATAACTTTGCCGGTTTTTAACCGTGCAAAGCAGCCGATAAAAAAAACCACCCTTGCGAGATGCGAATATGAAAACCGTGTGTAGAGCACTGTTCGTGTTCTTTGTATTCCTGGCCCTGGTGTTCCAGGGTGTTGGTGTTCAGTTTGTTTCTGCTCGCAGCCTGCCGGTGCCGGCACTGCAGGGAGTGATCCCGAGCCTGGCCAGCCTGGACCCGGTCAGCGCCCCGCTGAGCAGCCCCGACCTGCTGGTGACCCTGGGTGGGAGCGGTTTCCAGGCCGATGCGATTGTTCACCTGGGGGTTACTGACACGCTGGTCAGCAGTTTTGTTTCCGAGACCAGCCTGACGGCCACCATCCCGGCGGCGGCGCTGGCCACAGCCGGCTTGCTGCAGCTCTCGGTTGAAAACCCGGGCGTGGGGACTTCCGGCCAGCTTGATTTCACCGTTACCAACCCGGCGGCTGTGTTGAGTGGGCTGGACCCGGCCAGTGCGGTTGCCGGCGCGGCGGATATGGACATCACTCTTACCGGCAGTGGTTTTGTGGACGGCGCGCAGGTCTTCCTGGGGGCTGCGCAGTTGTTGAGCAGCACAGTAACCTCGGCCAGCCAGATGACCGCGACACTGCCCGCCTCGGCATTGGTGCAGGCGGCTGTCTTGAATATCTCGGTCAGCAACCCTTATGCCGATCCTTCCAATGCGCTGGATTTCACTGTCCATCACCCGGCCCCTGAGCTGACCAGCCTCGCACCTGACTTTGCCACGGCCGGGGATGGGGATGTCAGCTTGCTGTTGACAGGCCAAAACTTCAGTGCGAGCACGAGTGTGTTGTGGAACGGGGTTGTGCTCGATAGCAGCTACCTGGGGGCAACCCAACTGCGGGCGATTGTACCGGCCAGCTTCATTTATAGCGTCAGTAAGGCCAACCTGGCTGTCACCAATGCGGATGGCAGCTCGGGTCTGCTGCCTTTTCAAATTTACCCGCGTACTGATACCTGGTTGACCCAATCACCGGAGGGTGGTGATATTTACTCGCTCTCAATGGACCCGAGCAACCCGGATGTGTTGTATGCCGGGTCGAGAAACGCGGGCATGTTCAAGAGCATCGATGGCGGCGAGCGCTGGTTTAGCTCGACCAACGGCATCCAGAGAACTGAGATATGGACGGTAAAGGTCTACCCGGCCAAGCCAGCGGTGGTGTTTGCGGGTGATCGGGATGCGTTTTACCGAAGTGATGACGGCGGGGCCTTCTGGAAGAAAATATTCTCCACTGGTGCGGGTGGTTTCGATGTGATTAAGTTTCACCCGCAGAATGCCAACCTGGTCTTTATCGCCACTTACGCCAACTTGTACCGGTCCGGTGATGGTGGACTGACCTGGGCAGATATTAGCGGCTCGAAGCTGGGCGGGGCGCCTGGAACCGGCGAGATCTGCCAGTTCAGCCTGGATGCACTCGATCCGAAAGTGATCTATATCACCAAGAGCATGAATCCCGGCATGCAGTATTGGAAAAGTGTTGACGCTGGTGTTAGCTGGGCTTTAATGACGGGTATTACACAACCGCAGTCCATTTATGCAGATCCGCAAAGTGCCGGGGTGGTGTATGCCGCGGCGGGCAGCGGTATTTATAAATCGATTAACAAGGGCCAGTCCTGGACGAAGATATCTGACCTGGTTACGTGGAGGCTGTTTTTCTCGGATAAAACTGCCGGGTTGATTTATGCTTTGGTTTCCAATCAGCTGTACATTTCCAGCAATGCTGGTGACACCTGGGCGCTGGTTAATGCGGATAATGGCGCTTACTGGACGACATTGGCTTTTCACCCCACCGAGCCCGATACATTTTACGTGGGTAGTTACAAGGGCGTCTCAAAAAGTGTGGATGGTGGTGCCAGTTGGGCGGTAAAGATCAAGGGTCTTTCTGCCCTGGAAGCGTTTGGCATGGCTTATGCTACGCCGACCCACAGCCTGTATGTGGCGACTGGCATGGGTGGCATGTGGAAATCGAGCGATATGGGTCAGAACTGGGCAAAAATCATTGATGGCGCGGCCAATTCCGTTACGCTGGACCCAAACAACCCCGACCACTTGTTTGTGCAGGAACTGGAAACGACCGACGGCGGGCTGACCTGGGCTTCAAAGGCGGGCTACCGTGGGATGGTCTTTGCGGCCAATTCGGATTTGTATGGCGGTGTCCTGAACGACACAAACGCAAGAATTAATTTATTAAAGAGCACGGATGATGCGGTAACCTGGGTTTCAAAAACGAATGGGCTGCCGGGCTGTGGTACGGCCGTCTGTTGGGTGACCTTTATTGTCACCGATCCGAGCAACCCCCAACTGCTGTATGCTGGCCTGGGTCAGCAACCAGCCAGCGGGTCCTATTTTGGCATGCTTTATAAGAGCACCAATGGAGCAGAAAGCTGGTCCCAGGTGGTCAACGGTTCGACTGCTCCTGGCGGTATGCAATTTTACAGATCGCTGACCATTGATCCTTCCAATTCAAAAATCCTTTACCTGGTGTATGGGTTTGGCATCAAGAAGAGCATCGATGGCGGCCTGACCTGGACCGAGACCGGCCCGATGTACATCAGCCCGAATATGAGGGTGGGCGATATCAACGTGGTGGCGGTGGACCCGGCGAATGGCAAAATATTGTATGCTGGCACCGGTGGTTGGGGTGTTTACCGCAGTCTGGATGGTGGTGTGACCTGGGACAAGTTCAATTACGGCTTGCCCAACAGCATTGTCAATTATATTGTGGCCATACCGCCTGTACCGGCAGGCAGCCCGGATGTGGAGCCTTCCTCGCTGCTGGTGGATAGTGCTGGTGCGCAGCTGCGCCCGCGTTTGTATGCCACTGCCGGGGGGCTGGTGTATGGTTATGTCTCGGTTAATTATGCCCCGACCGGGCTGAATATCTCAAGTACCAGTGTGGCTGGGCGCATGCCGCTTGGTTCACTGGTGGGCAATCTCTCGACAGTTGATAAAAACAGCGCGGATGTCTTTCGCTATGCGCTGGTGGCCGGGACGGGTGGCACGGACAATGCCCGCTTCCGCGTCTCGGGCAGTACGCTGGTGACGGCCGAGGTCTTTGACCAGGCTGTGCGTTCAAAATATTCCATTCGCCTGCGTAGCACCGACCTGGGTGGGTATACCTTCGAACGGGTTGTGACCATTAATATCGCGGCGAATTCAAAGGTGCCGCTGCTGCTGACCCCGCTGCAGTCGGAAAAATTACTCTATAACCTGCCAAAATTGGATTGGATGGATGTAACGGGTGCGAGCAGTTATACGCTGCAAATTGGCAATGATTCGGCCTTTACCAGCCTGCTGATGACGTTGACCCCGACCGTCTCGACCGCGCTGCCGGCTGCCATGCTGCCAGTTGGCAAGCAGCTATACTGGCGGGTGCGATCGAATTCTGCCAGCGGCGCGAGTGCCTGGTCGGTTACCCGCACCATCATCACGGCAAAACCGCCTTCACGGCCGGCGCCGGTTTTGCCCACCAGCGGGTCGCTCTCGATGACTTATTTGCCAAAGTTGGACTGGGGTACGGTGACTGTACCTGCCGGGAGGATTTTTGCCCGTTACCAGGTTCAGGTTGCCACGGATAGCGCCTTTACGTCGGTGGTGGTCGATAAAAATATCACTGGCCTGACCAGCTCAGCCTTGACTCTCAGTACGCCGCTCAGCCCCAACCGGCGGTATTTCTGGCGCGTGCGGGCCTTTAACAGCCTGGGCGAGTACAGTCCATGGTCGCCGACCTGGAATTTTCGCACGGTGATGCTCGCACCGGTGCTGACCGCCCCCGCGCCTGGCGCTGTGGTCACTTCGCTGCGCCCGAGCCTGGATTGGGCAGATGTGAGCGGGGCGGCCGGGTATACACTGCAGATCAGCCGCGATAGTGCTTTTACGCAGTTGATTGGCACATTCACAATCAGCGGGCCGGTTTCCACCTATACGCCAGCGCTGGCGCTGCCTGCCAATACACTGCTGTACTGGCGGGTGCTGGCCAGTGGCCCGAACGGTCCCAGCCGATATTGCGCGGCGCGCTCGTTCAGAACACCGGCCTGATTTGGCTGGGGGAAGGGATTAAAACCCAAACCGCCTGGAGGCCGGCCCTGGCCTTTTTGGCGGTTTGTAATTGGAGAATGTAGTTGTATTTTAATTGTGGTGGCTGAGAGATTGCTGAAGCGTACCTAAGCGTTTGATGAGAGATCTGCCTGGCTGGCAGGGTGCTCAGCGGTTGAGCAGTACGAAGAGGAATTCAACCAGGTTGAGGGCCAGGTGGGCGCCAAAGGGGGCCAGCAGGTTGCCGCGCCGGTTGGCCAGCAGGGCAAAGAGCAGGCCTGCCACGCCGCCGGTCAGCAGCATGTACCAGAAGCCGCCAGCCCAGTGCAGCAGGCCGAAGAACAGGCAAGAGATTAACACGGCGCTGGTGGGGCCGAAGCGTTCACGCAGACGGGTGAGGGCCAGACCGCGGTAAATATTCTCTTCCACGAAGGGTGCCAGCAGTACATCGGCCAGGAAAAAGGCGGCGATGCCACTACCCAGTGATGGCAGCAGCTCACCGGCGGGAACGTAATCACCCAGGGTGCGTTGGACAATGGTCATGAGTGGGGAGAGTGCGAAGACATACAACAGGCCCAACACCGCACCGGGCAGGGCGCCCAGGGCCAGTTCACGCCAGGCCTGCTGACCGGGGGCGGCCTGCCAACCGATCTGGGCCATGCTCAGTCCACTGGCTCGCAGGGTCAACCAGAACAGGCCCAACATGGCCAGCTGGATGCCGACCAGCAGGAAGGACATGGAGCTGGCCACCAGTTCGCTGATCTGGTTGGGATCTGTCAGACCCTGGGCGCCGTAGTAAATGGATGCCAACACAATTGCCAGCAGGAAAATGAGCGGGGGTAGTGCGAGCGCCGTCCAAACAGGTTTGATGGATTTGATGGATGTTTGCATTTTATGCTCCTTAGAAATTATCTTCCACCAGCTGGATGGTTTCATCCAGCCAGCGCAGGTAGACCAGCTCGGTTTGTTCGCCGAAGCGACGGGTGGCATCCCACAGCAGGGCATCCTTGTGCAGGTGCGGGGCCCGTTCGGTGGTCTGGCTGATCAGGTCGACGGTTTCGGACTGGAAGGTATCGACCAGTTTTTGGTGCAGGCCGCGCTGAATGCGCAGTTGGGCCAGGATGGTTTCGCGATCCAGGCTGGCTGAGTAAAACAACTTTAATAGCAGGGTGTCCTTGTACTGGTCGATGCTGGTAAAAGGTTCGCGCAGCCATTCGTGCAGGGCCTGGCGGCCGGCAGGGGTGATGTTGTATACGCGCCGGTCCGGCCGGCCGGACTGCGGCACGGTGTTCGATTCAATCAGTCCTTCTTTTTCGATACTTTTGAGAGTCAGGTAGATCTGGCTGAGTTCGGCATGCCAAAAATTGGAGATCGACCGGTCGGTGAACTGTTTAAGATCATAGCCGCTCATCGGTTGGTAGTTGAGTGCCCCCAGCAAGGCGAACTTAAGCATGGCTGCCACCCAAGGAGGCTTCACGCGCCAGGCGCTGGCGGTGCAACCACAGGCCCACAGCCAGGTTTACCAGCAGGGTTACCAGGCTGAACAGTCCGGGAGAGATGAGCAGCGAGGCGGTTGGGTTGGGGGTGCTGAAAATCTGTTGGGCAATGAGGGTATCGAAGAAAGCGTTCGCCAGGGTGTGGATCAGTACGGCTGTCCAGACGGTGCCGCTCAGCAGGCGCAGCTCACCATAGAGAATGGCGGTTGGAAAAATACCTAACAGGGTCAGCCCCAGGAAGGGCAGCAGGGTCAGGCCGGTGGCTTTTTGCAGGGATTCGGTTGGCAGCAGGCGGGTGTAATAGACCAGGTGCCAGCTGAACCAGATCAGCCCGACCATGGCGTGCCCGATCAGCGGCTGGCGGGCGATGGCGTTAATCTTGGGGGTCAGGTAACCGCGCCAGGCAAATTCTTCAAAAATGTTTTTGCCGAAATTGAGGCCGATAGCAACCAGCAGGGCCTGACCAAAGACACCCAGCCAGCCCGCTTTGAGGCCAGGTAAACTGGTGACCCCGAAGGCCACGCCAGCCAGGATGAAGAGGCTCATGGTGAGCGGGTGGAACAAGAGCGCAAAGAGGTACCAACCTGCCGATTGGCGCAGGCGCGGGGCCAGGCCGAAATCGCGCCAGCCATCCTTGCCAAACAGGCGCAGCAGCAGGGTCATTAATAGTGGGGATACCAGGAAGAGTAGCCAGCCCAGGCTGTTTTGCTGGTCATGCGGATCACCACCCTTGCCAAGGTCCAGGGCGACCCCCAACCAGGGCAGGGCAATCATCCCGACCCAAAAAATCAGCACATTGCGAATAGTTCTTTTTTCCAGCTCAGTTTTCATCGGATACTCCAGTAATTCATCCAGTATGCAATAGTTTATATATAATAATTTATATATAAACTATTGTCAATAGGTCTGACCCCACTGCACCCCACTTAGGGATCAAAAAACGGCCTGGTTGGGCTGGCAGATTAGGATCTGACCTCTTTTTGATGGGGTTTGGTCCCATTTTTTACCCACAAACTCCCACGGATGTGTTGGAACCGGCCGGAGGACGGCTCAACGACACGGCCGGCGAGGATGGCGTGACTTATAGTAAAATCACTCTCAGCGCCACCGTTCCCGGCGTTCACTTATGCCTGAAAAAATCAAAGTCACCATTGTCATTCCCGTATTTAACGAAGCCGGTGTGATCGAGCGCACGCATCTGAACATTGCCGCCGCGATTGATGCCCTGCCCTATGACTGTATTGTCCATTATGTGGATGACGGTTCAAGGGATGGCACCGCCGCTGCGCTGCAGGTGCTGGCTGCGCAGGACAGCCGCATCCAACCGCTTTACCTGAGCCGTAACTTCGGGCACCAGGCAGCCCTGACCGCCGGTCTCGACCAAGCAGGCGGGGATGTGATCATCTCGATGGATGGGGATGGGCAGCACCCGCCCGAAATGCTGGCCCAGATGATTGCGCTGGTGCTGCAGGGCTACGATATTGTACAGGCCCAGCGGATTGAGTCAGACAGCGCGATGTCCTTCAAGCGGGTGAGCTCAAATGCTTTTTACAACCTGCTCAACCGGATCAGCGGCACGCATGTAGAGCCGGGAGCGGCCGATTTCCGTGCGCTCTCACGACAGGCCCTTGATGCGCTCAAGGCCATGCCCGAGTATCACCGCTTTTTACGCGGGATGATCTCCTGGATTGGATACCGCAGTGTGATTCTGCCGTATCACGAGCCCAAGCGCCTGGCGGGCAGTTCCAAATATTCGCTGGGTAAAATGCTGCGCCTGGCCTCAGACGCGATCTTCTCCTTCTCGCTGATGCCGCTGTATATTGGCTTGAGCGTGGGCGGGGGTTTCCTGGTGCTGGCGATGGCGCAGATTGTTTACGTGCTGCTGCTGTGGCTGACCGGTCAGAACCAGCGGATTGTGCCCGGCTGGAGCTCGCTGATGGCGGTGATGTTGATCGCCAGCGGCATCATTATGATCCTGCTCGGTTTTATTGGCGTCTACGTTGGCTATATTTTCCAGCAGGTTAAGGGCCGCCCGGTCTACCTGCTGCGTACGCCGCCACCTGACGATTCGCAACCCCGGCAGCCATCCGTATGACCAATCCCATTTTTCATATTACCTTTGTTCGCCATGGTGAATCGGTTGGCAACCTGGAAAACCGGATGCAGGGGCATCACGATTACCCGCTCAGCGATACCGGCCGGCTGCAGGCTGCGGCGCTGGCGGCGCGCTGGAGTGCGGAGGGTGTGCAGTATGACACCGCCATCGCCAGCCCGCTCAGCCGTACCAGCGAAACCGCCCGCATCCTGGTGGATGGCCTGCAGATCCCGGCTTTTGAGCTGGACCCGATCTGGATTGAGCGCGACATGGGCACCCGTTCTGGACTGACGCTGGAAGAAATTCGAGCGCGCTTCCCGGCGCCTGAGTTTGTGAACCCGTATGATTCGTTTAGCGGGGATGGTGAAAGCGACTGGGCGTTGTACCTGCGTGCCGGGCAAGCCCTGCATGGCATCCTGCAGCGTCCGCCGGCCCGCTACCTGGTGGTGACGCACGGCGCGATCCTGAATATGACCCTGTATGCCATCCTGGGCATCACCCCGCAGCCCAATGCCCAGGGTCCGCGATTTTCGCTGGAAAATACTTCCTTCGCTTCCTTTCGCTACTACCCCAACACGCATCGCTGGCGCGTGGGCATCATTGGCGACCGCGCACACTGGCCAGCTCAACAGGGCTGAGGCGTTTATGCCCCTGCCGGCTGGTTTTTACGACCAGGATACCCTGACGGTAGCTCGCGGGCTGCTTGGGGCGCGGCTGGTGCGTATGTTGGATGGTGTACGCGTTTCAGGCTTGATCACCGAGACGGAGGCCTATGACGGCGAAACGGATCTGGCCTGCCATGCCCGCGCGGGGTTGACGGCGCGTACACGTGTGATGTACGGCCCACCCGGGCGGGCGTATGTTTATTTCACCTATGGTATGCATTGGATGTTGAACGCAGTCTGCGGGCCGGCAGGTTTCCCAGCGGCGGTCTTGATTCGCGCTGTGCAGATTGACAGTGGTCAAGAACTGGTGGCGGCCCGCCGAAAAGGGATCGGCCCGGCTCATTGGACGGATGGGCCTGGCAAGCTGGCCCGCGCGCTGGCAATTGATTCTGCCCAGAACAATATTGACCTGACGGGAACTGCTGACGGCCTATGGATTGAAGCCGGCAGGCAGATTTCGGCCGAAAGCGTGACGATTGGCCCGCGAGTGGGTTTATACACAGTGCCGGAGCCTTGGAAATCAATCCCCTGGCGTTTTCTTGTGACTGGATTATCTAACCTGGAGGAATAATGGGTCTATTAACTGGTAAAAACGCTTTAATTTTTGGTCTCGCCAATGACAAGTCGATTGCGTGGGGCATCGCCCAGGCTTTTGCGCGCGAGGGCGCTAACCTCGGATTTAGTTATGCCGGGGACGCGCTCGAGAAGCGTGTTCGCCCGCTGGCTGCCCAGTTGAACGTGGGTTTTGTCGAGCAGTGCGATGTCTCTTCCGATGAGCAGATCGCTGCTGTGGCTGCCAAGGCGGCCGATCATTTTGGCGGGGTGGATATCCTGGTGCACTCGATCGGTTTTGCCAACAAGGATGAACTGAGTGGTTTCTTTTATAACACCAGCCGGGCTGGTTTCCACCTGGCGATGGACATCAGTGTCTACTCGTTTGTGGGCCTGGCGCGCGCTTTCCAGCCGATCCTGCGCCCGGGGGCTGCACTGTTGACTCTGACGTATTACGGTTCGGTCAAGGTGGCACCCAATTACAACATGATGGGGGTGGCCAAGGCCGCGCTTGAGGCTTCCACCCGCTATATGGCCTCTGATTTTGGGCCTTCGGGCATTCGTGTCAATGCCATTTCGGCCGGCCCGATTCGTACGCTGGCGGCCATGGGTGTGACCGGCTTCCGCGATATGTATAAGAACTTTGCCGATATGGCCCCGATGCGTGAGAATGTGACCGCCGAGGATTGCGGTAATGCGGCTGTGTACCTGTGCTCCAACATGGCGGCGCATGTGACCGGCGAGATCCTGTATGTCGACAGCGGTTACAACATCATGGCATCGGCCGACCCGCGTACCAGCAAGGAAGGCTAGTTTCGTTCCGGGTATTTCTATGGCCGTGCAGTCCAGCTGGGCTGCACGGCTTTTTTGTTGGTGAGGCAGGGGAAATAAAACACCCCCGTCTGTGGAAGGCTGGGGGTGCGTGTAGGCGATTTAGGGGTAGGGCCGGGTTACTTGAACAGTTCCAGCAGGACTTCTGGTGATTTGATGGCCTGGGCCAGCATGGCGACCGAGGTTTGCTGCACGATGCTTTGGCTTGAGGCTTGCAGGCCCTGTTCGGCCATGTTGGCGTTGGAAATGCGGCTGAAACCAGCCTCGCCACTGGCCAGTGACTGCGATATTTGCTGTGCAGACCTGGAGATCTCGGTGCTATCGGCCGGGGCAGCTTCGCCTGGCTGGGTGGTTTTATCCATCTGCAGCAAGCGCTGGGTGCGGGCTACGTCAATATTGCTGGCGATACGGGTGACATCACTGATATGCATGGTTTGCTCCATAATTTCATTTTGTTATGAAATTGTTACGGTATTTATATCATCCAAGGTTTTTTATGGGAATAAATTTTGGGTAAATTTCCACCTACGCTTAAAAGATCAACAAATGTTGATGTATTTTGGTGCGAGAGTGGCTATAATTTTTATTACCTGTTTGATGAGTTGCTTTGGCAGGTTTGGAAAACAGGCGACAGGCCCAGCCCACCTGTCGGACCGCATGAGGCGGTCTGGATGTTTGGGGTTTCTGAAGCCAGCGTGCATGGAAGCAAGGCAAGGTAGATGATGAAGATCAATTCAGTTTCCTCCACACCGGACGCGCGTCCTGCGTCCGCCCCGCCGTTTTATCCACCGCAAACCCGCCCGAACAGCCAGGATGGGCCGGTCAGCCCTGTCTCCAAGCCGGCGGGCACGGGACAGGCGGGCAATGTTCAAGTGCCCAAGACGCCGGCTGCCCAGCCGGGTGTGACCCTGCGTTTTCGGGTGGACGAGGGCAGCGGTGATTTGCATGTCTACATTATCGATAAGCAGGCCCACCGGGTGCTGCGCACCATCCCAAGCCAGGAAATGCAGTTCCTCTCGCCAGGCGAGTTAGTCCGCCTGGCCGCCTGAGTAAAAATCCATCGCCCGACGCAAAACGCCGAGATCGGGTACAGCGAGGCTGTCACAGGTTGCCCCTGGACAGCCTCGCTTTGATTTTCGATCGGCCCCAGGGCGCAGCGGCTGTGATTTGTTTGAAGAACAGGCTGCCTGGGTGGCTGACGGGAAAAAATGGCCTGTGGGCTGGTAAAGGTGGGCGCAATCATGTACACTTTCAGCAGAGACCATTTCCACAGCAGGAGGAACGCATGTTACGAACTGAAACGGCCACCTGGCCCGAGATGAAGACTGCCCTGGCGGTTCATCCGCCTGCGGTGCTGCCTTTTGGGGCGCACGAACAGCACGGACCGCACTGCCCTTTGAATACCGATACTGTCCTTTCGGCCGGGTTGGCCGAAGGACTGGCGCAGGAATTGGATGCGCTGCTGCTGCCAGCCATGCCCTATGGTGAAACCTGGAATAACGAGGGCTTCGCCGGGACGCTCTCGCTCTCGGTTGAGACGGTCAGTGCCATCCTGCTGGATCTGGGGCGTGGGCTGAAGCGCAGTGGTGCCGGCGCGCTGATTGTGGTCAACGGTCACTTTGGCAACCGGGCCCCGCTGGCGGCCGCCGCTGAGGGCCTGGAAAGTGAAACCGGCCTGCCTGTGCTGCTTCTGGATTACCCGGGCCTGGAAGAGGTGGCTGCGCGGGTCTGCCAGAGCAGCCCGGCTGGCCCCTCTTTTTATCATGCAGATGAGCTGGAGACTTCGCTGGTCCTGCACTTGCAGCCGGGTACGGTGCGCATGGAGCTGGCAGCGCCGGAATACCCGCAGTTCCCGCCCGATTTTGGCACGCGCCCGATCATGCTGGATAGTTTTTGCCAGAGCGGTGTGTTTGGCGACCCGCGCCCGGCCAGCGCCGAGAAGGGTGAACGCATCCTGGCCGGGCTGCTGCAAGAGAGCCTGCGGGTGGCGCGCGAATTCCTGGCGGCGCGTGTGTGAAGGCGTTGGCCAGACCGTTTTTTTGTAAACGCGTATTTCAAGGTACAATTAAGCTCGTTAAATTAACCTACAGCCCCGGGAACAAGAGCGAACCATGTTTAAACGCAGCAGCAACAATCAGGCAGCCACCCCGCCTCCCGTCGTCCAGGCCGTCGAGCGCATCACTTCTGTGCTTGGTCCGGGCGTTATTTGGGAGGGCAAGCTGGGTGGTACCGGCGGTGTCCGGATTGAAGGCACCTTTGAAGGCCAGATTGCCCTGCGCGGTATGCTGGTGGTTGGGGAAAGCGGCCGTGTGACCTGCGATAATATCCGTGCCAGCATTGTGATTGTGGCCGGGGCGGTGCGGGGCAACATTACCACCCAAAAACTTGAAATCCGTGCCACCGGCCGCGTGTGGGGCGATGTGGTCACCACCTCCTTCGTGACCGAGGACGGCGCCTTCCTGCGCGGTCAGATCCGCATGGAAGACCATGTCGACCTGGACCTGGGCAGTGAGACCGCCGCCGAACTTCCCAATATCGATCAATCGACAGGATAGGCATGCCCTCCATGCGTTTTACCGATCTCGCCCTCCAGACTCAGCGCAACGCGCCGGCTGAGCTTCGCAACGCCGGCCAGGCCTTGCTCTATCGTGCCGGGTATTTTTCGCGCACGGGTGAAGCCCAGGCGCTGGCCAAGCTCTCGATCGAACGTCTGCGCCAGGCGGCCGAAGGGCAGGTCATGCCGGGTTTGCTTGAACAACTGGGGCTGGTGGGTGTAAAGGCCGCCGCCCGTGATGAATATTTTGCCCTGCTTGCCAGCGGTGCCGATGAGCTGCTGCACTGCCCGGCCTGTGGGTATGCCGAGCGTGCCGAACTGGCCCGAACCGGCCGGCTGCCCTTCAGCGATGAGCAAGCACTGCCGCTGGAGAAAGTCCTGACGCCTGAGTGCAGTACGATTGCCTCGCTGGCGCTGTTTATGGGCATTCCGCAGCAGAAAACCGCCAAAGCGCTGATGTTTATGCGACCTGCAGATGGGCGGCTGGTGTTTGTGGTGGTGCGTGGTGACTTGCAGATGAGCGAAGCCAAGCTGCGCGCCTGCGTGGGTGATGTGCGCATGGCCACGGCCGAGGAGATTGCGGCCTGTGGGGCCGTGCCCGGCTACGCTTCGCCGATTGGTCTAAACGCGGCGCTGATTGTGGCGGATGAACTGCTGGCGCGCTCGCCCAACCTGGTGGCCGGGGCCAACGAACATGGCTATCACCTGCGCAATACCAACATTCCGCGTGATTACCAGCCCGACCTGCTGGCCGACCTGACCCTGGCTTTGGCCGGTGAGCCCTGCCCGCAGTGTGGGGCAGCGCTGCAAACCGTGCGCGGCCAGCTGGTGCAGACCGGTGCAGAAGTGGATTTTGCCAGCCTGCTGCTGGCGCTGGCTGAAAGTCAGCATGACGATAAGGGTCTGACCCTGCCAGCGGTGGCGGCGCCATTTGATGTGTACCTGATGGACGTGCCCGGCAAAACGCTGGATACCTCAGCCGCAGCGCTTGAGATTTATGATCAACTTGTGGCCCGCGGGCTGGCAGTTCTATTTGATGACCGCAACGAGCGGGCCGGGGTCAAGTTCAACGACGCCGATTTGCTCGGCTGCCCGCTGCGCATCACCGTGGGTGAGCGCGCCCTGCAAAACGGTGCGGTGGAGTTCAAAGCGCGCCTGGCAAGCGAAAGCCGCCAGGTGCTGCTGGCCGATCTGCCGTCCGAATTTAGCAAGCCTTAGCCTGGCGCCTACGCGCCGGAACCCCTACTGCACCACCAGGAAGTCTCTTATGAAAATTCCGATGTCATCCCCCGACCTTAACGAGGCCGATCGCCAGGCGGTCATGGATGTGATTAACACCCCCATCCTGAGCCTGGGACCGCGCGTGTTGGATTTTGAACGCGCTTTTTGCGAATACACCGGCGCCAGGCATGCCGTGGCGGTCAACTCAGGCACGGCCGGGCTGCACCTGGCGGTGCGGGCCTGCGGTATTGGCCAGGGCGATCGGGTGATCACCACGCCCTTTTCTTTTGTGGCGTCGACCAATGCGCTGCTGTTTGAGCAGGCTGTTCCGGTTTTTGTGGATGTGGACCCTGTGACGGGCAATATCGACCCCGCCCAGTTGAGCGAGGCCGCGCGCGATCTGGCCAATGGTGGACCTGCTGCTGAAAAATGGCTGCCGCGGCGCGGAGCCGGGGCTGGTCCGCTTAAGGCCCTGCTGCCGGTGGATGTCTTTGGCCAGCCGGCCGATATGGACCCAATTATGGCGGCGGCCCGCGAGCACGGGCTGAAGCTGATTGAGGATTCGTGTGAGGCGATTGGCGCGTTGTACCGTGGCAAACAGGCCGGGAGCTTTGGCGACTTCGGTATCTTTGCTTTTTACCCCAACAAGCAAATGACCACCGGTGAAGGTGGCATGATCATTACCAATGACGATGAAGCCGCCGGGTTTATGCGCGCTCTGCGAAACCAGGGGCGGGCCGTAGGTGACACCTGGCTCTCGCACACTCACCTCGGTTATAACTACCGTCTGGACGAAATGTCGGCCGCACTGGGGCTGAGCCAGGTGCGCCGCCTGGATGAAATGCTGGCCCGTCGTGAAGAGGTGGCCGGCTGGTACGCTGAAGGTTTGCAGGGCATCCCTGGTTTGCAGGCCCCGCAGGTTGTGGCCGAGACCACGCGCATGTCCTGGTTTGTGTATGTCATCCGCCTGGCGGCCGAGATCGATCGGGCCGATCTGGCGAAGCGGCTGGAGGCGCGCGGGGTGCCGATTCGGCCCTACTTCCTGCCGATTCACCTGCAGCCTTACATGGTGGAGCGCTTTGGCTACCAGCCTGGCGATTTCCCGGTCACCGAAGATCTCGGCCGGCGCGGGGTGGCTGTGCCATTCAGCGGGGTGATGAGCCGCGAGCAGGTTGAGTATGTGTGCGATGCGCTGCGCCAGGAGCTGGGCCGGGCATGAACGATTTTCCGCCCGCCCGCCGGCGCGGTTTGATCCTGCTATCCATCCTGGCGGTGGTGCTGGCGGTGATCAGCATGGTGGCGCTCTTTTTCACCTTTCAGACCCAGGTGGGGCTGACGTTTGCGATTTATTTCGTGATTTTTGTACTGACCGCCATCCCGGTGCCGATCCTGGGGTATCGCGTATATGCGCTCGGGCGGGCCAATTACCAGCTCGATCGCAACATCCTGCGGTTGACCTGGGGCCTGCGTATTGAGGACATCCCGGTCACCGATGTGGAGTGGATCCGCCCACTCAAGGGGCTGCTGGCGCCGATTAACCTGCCGTTTTTCAGCCTGCCGGGCGGGATATTGGGTGTGACGCGCCAGGCGGATATTGGCCGGGTGGAGTTCCTGGCTGCGGATGCCGGTACGCTGGTGCTGGTGGCCACCCCGCGCATGATCTTTGCCATTTCGCCGGAAGACCCGACGGCCTTTTTGGCGGCTTTTCAGAAGACGATTGAGATGGGCAGCCTGCAGCGTGGCCAGGGGCTTTCGCAGTACCCATCCTTCGTGGTGGCACGTGCCTGGGAAAATTCGATCGTACGCCTGATCTGGCTGGCGGGGGGGTTACTAAACATTGGGCTGCTGGTGTGGGTAACCCTGCTGATCCCGAGGCTTGAAAAAGTGTCGCTTGGTTTTCAATCGAATTCGCAGCCGCTTGAGCCGCTGCCGGGCAGCAGCCTGATTCTGCTGCCGCTGTTGAGTGCTTTTCTGTTTGTGCTGGACATGGTGAGCGGGCTGTTTTTCTTTCGCAGGCAAGAGCAGCAAATCCTGGCCGTGATCCTGTGGA
>CAIVSQ010000236.1 GCA_903908605.1 uncultured Anaerolineae bacterium | reverse complement strand
CTTCAAAAGAACTGACCCGAAATTTGTGACGATCCGGATCAAAGTGATTCCGGGGTATGGCACGCCAAAACACCCCACCGCTCTGATCGTCGTACCATATTTCAGAAAGACCCAGGGTCAGGATGAAAAAATCAGTTTCCAGGAATACTTGCCTGGTTTTTAATCGGATTTCTTCATTGTAGCCAAATTCTTCGGCATTAAAGCCATGCCAAAGGTTTTGCGGTGGTACAACAGTTTCGAGAGCCCATTCAAATTGTTGCAAGATGGCAAAGGTATTTACCAGGCCCTCACCCATCGAAGAAATATAAATCTCAGGCTCGCGATTTTTCGATAGGTTGTAGCCAACTTTGCTGAGGTAATTGGTGATGTGAGTTGCAAAACAGCTGCCAAAGGCCGTGATACGGGTATTCTTGTCGATAACCGGCCCGCTGGGTACCCAACCATTAACCAGAAATTTTTGTAAAAACTCGCTATTCTTAAAATCACTTTTATAGGGATTAAAATTGCAATGTTCACCTCTATAAAATGAACTTCCTATCATTTTGGTAACTTGTCCGACCGGGTTGAATTCCTCGATTGCTTGGGGAGTAGTATCGGCGATATTTTTAGTCATGTTCTGGGTTCCTCGGTTAAGTGATAACTGATTATAAACCCGATGCCATCGCATTGCGCCGCCTGCCTTCGGTCCTCATCCGCCCTGAATATTTCCTGGAAGGCGCGCTTCAAATCCCTCGGATAACAAAAAATAGGTCAACCTTGCTGCCCTGAAGATCGACCTGGCCGCTACCAACCTGTTATCTCTGCTCAACCGCAGCTTTCAACCGCTGGCTGTGCTGGGTGCCCACCTGGCTTCATAGGCGCGTGGCTAGGGCGGGGGCGTGCTGGTAGATTGATTTGTGCCAGGTGTGTGGGCTACGTTGGCTGTGGGGGTGATGCGTGTGCGAATGTGGCTGTATGTATGAAGACAGCCAATGATTGAATGTCCCCTGTAAAAACAACTTTTGACCCCATTAAAACCCAAACCGCCTTTGGGCCGGCCCTGGCCTTTCTGGCGGTTTGCATTTTGGAGAATGTAAGTTAATAATAACGCTGTTAAATAAGAGATTCCTGAAGAAAAGTTAAACGTTGGGTGAGAAAATTGTGGTCAAATTATGGGGTTAGTCGCAGCACACACAGCAGCTTGCCCTGGATATCGACATTTTGTGGGTTGTACGACGTTCGTTTGTAGGCGTCTGATGGGTTCTCAGGCTCGAGCCAGAGGGTATTTTCGGTGCGGGTGATGCGTTTGAGCGTGGTGGTGTGTTCTTCCAGCAGCCAGGCGACCACAATATCGCCATTATTAATGTTTTTGGTGCGGTGGATCAGCACAATGTCGCCGTCGGCGATCATGGCATCGCGCATCGATTCGCCCGCCACGCGCAGGGCGTAGACATCAGCGCTATCCACACCGCGTGGAATGTAGCTTTCGGGCACATCAACGCTAAAGAGCGGGCTCTCGCCGGCGTGATTTTGGCCGGGTGTCTCGATCGGCACGCCGGCTGCGACTGGTCCCAGCCCGGGGATGGCCAGCACAGCCACAGATTTCAGCCGCAGGGCAAAGGGGGTGTGGGTCGGTTTTCCTTCTGGCAGGTCAGTGGGGGCTGCCGCCGCGATCTGCGTGCTTTGTAATTGAGATGGGCAGGTGCATTCATTAACCACACGCAGCCCGCGCGCGCCAGGCAGCTTGATCAGTTTGTGTTCATTAATCAGCTTTTGTATTTGAAAATCGACGGCCCCGTTTGAATTTAAGCCCACCTGGCTGCCAATTTCTTTATAGGTTGGGGCACGGTGATTATCCACTTCGCAGTGGTGAATGTAAGACAGGACTTCTGCCCGGCGGTCGGGGTGTTCGGTAGTAGCAGCTGTGCGCGCCATGTTATTTTTCCCTCCTGATTGTATTAAGGACCTACCGTTTTCGTTGATTTAAGTATACACCCATTTGGGGCTGTTGGTTTTAGATTCGCGCTTCTCTTTTTAACTGCGCATGCACGCGAGGTCTGATTTAGACAAAAATCCCATTCTGCCTCCAATTTCGGCCTTTCCCGTCACGCTTCTGTCACGCTGGGGGGCTATTATTTCTACAACGACATTTCACAGGCTGGCCTTGGGGTTAATTATCAGCCTTTATTGCGACGAATGTATCAATTTTACAACAGGCAGCCTGTTGCCCAACAGTCCTGTTTCGGCATTGCCTGAAATGCGGCAGGTTGAAGATCCTGAGTTTGTCCTTATCAGGATTGAATAGCCGCGCCATTGCAATTATCACCATCAATCACGTGGGATTGATTAGGCTAAACCACGCTTGCCAAACAACGATCGACTAAATATTACCAAGGAGTGTCACAAAATGAAAAAGAAATTGCACGTCACAATAAAACTGGTCTTTGCTGTAATAATGTTGGTGTTGGTTGTAATAAACATACTTCTTGTAAATCCGCTATCTTCCGCCCAGGCTTTGCAGATCCCGACACCTGAAATAACTTCGACGGGCGATGACCTGGAGAGTACTGTCCTGGATGGGAATGGGATAAGCAGCATCGTGATAAATGGTCCGCCCCATCCGCCAGCCGGGTTTGAAATTGAACGGCGACAGGTCTCGCTTTCATCCATCCGCAGCTCGTCGACATCCGCATTGTTGACCGTACCGGCTTTTAGCTGGTTATACGGTTGTGCAGCGGTGTCGGGTTCCATGATAGCGGGCTATTATGATAGTAATGGGTACCCCAATATGTACAGCGGACCGACCAATGGGGGTGTCATGCCGCTCGATAACAGTTCCTGGCCTACCTGGTCGGATGGGTCCGTCACATATCCGTCCAACCCGCTGGTTGCTTCGCGCAACGGGGTGGATGGGTGGGAGGGGCGCGGCTCGATTGACGATTCGTGGGTTTCGTACGGCAGCAGCGCGGCAGATCCATACATCACCAATTCCTGGACGCAACACACCTTCAACAGCGCGATTGGCGATTACATGTGGACCAGTCAGTCGGCCTTCGGGAATAGTGATGGTTCAACCCGTTTCTGGAATTATTCTATTTATAACGGCCAGCTATCCTGCAATTATATGGCGAGCAATTCATGGGCCGATGGTACCCTGGGGCGCAAGCATTTTTATGAGGCGCGCGGTTATACCGTCACAGATTGCTACAATCAGAAAACGGATAACACGGTGGCAGGCGGATTTTCGTACGCGCAGTTTATGGCCGAGATCGATGCTGGGCGCCCGGTCCTGCTCAACCTGGACGGACATTCGATTGTCGGTGTGGGCTACGATGCGAGTACCAACCTGGCTTATATTCATGATACCTGGGATTATTCAACCCACAGCATGACCTGGGGGGGAAGTTATTCTGGCATGTTGCTGCAGTCGGTTAGCATCGTTAACCTGGCATCCAATGAACCCACCGCCACACCCGTAACGCCCAGCCCGACCCCGGTGACACCGAGCCCGACCCCAGTGACGCCCACCAACACCTTCACACCCGTGCCGCCGATCGCGACCAACACCTTCACACCCGTGCCGCCGACCGCTACAAACACCTTCACACCCGTGCCGCCAACTGCTACCAAGACCTTCACACCCGTGCCGCCGACCGCCACCAAGACCTACACACCGGTGCCGCCGACTGCCACCAAGACCTATACCCCCGTTCCACCGACTGCCACCAAGACCTTTACAGCGGTGCCGCCAACAGTGACCAAGACCGCCACCAAACCAGCCGCGACCGCCACAAAGACCGCTACCAAGCCAGCCGCGACGGCTACCAAGACCGCCACCAAACCGGCTGCCACGGCTACAAAGACCCCCACCAAACCGGCCGCCACCGCTACAAAGACCGCCACCCCAGGGGCGGCAGTGAACCTGCTCAAGGATCCTGGTTTTGAACTGTACCCCAACAATATCAACTGGGGCCAGACCTCCACCAACTCGGATACCCCGCTCTGCAATATCACCGACTGCGGCAGTTTCGGCACGGCCAAACCGCGCAGCGGCAAGGCCTGGGCCTGGTTCGGGGGTGTCACCGCGCCTTCCGAAGTGGCCACCCTCTCACAGAGCGTGGTGATCCCGAAGGGCACCGCCAAGCTGGACTTTTACTTCTGGGTTGGCAGCGCCGGTGCTGGCAGCGATGCCCGTGACGTCTTCACCGTCACAGTGGATGGCAAGACCGTCTGGAGCGCCAACGCCACCCAGAAGGCCACCTACAACGCCTACAAGCTGGTCAGCATCAACCTGGGCAGCTATGCCAACGGCCTGAGCCACAAGATCTCCTTCAACTGCTCGATCACCACCCAAAATGTGACCTTCAACCTGGATGATGTCAACCTGCACAAATAAACCAGGTTCGAGGGGACAAATGCAAGATGAACACACAACTGGCGGGAGATGCTCTCGCCAGTTGTGTTATGGTTGCGCTATTTAGGCTTTGTGCTGCGTGTAGCCAGTTTAAAAAAGGAGGGGAAGGGCTATTGATGCACAGGGGCTTGCCAATCAAATTCCATTTGCCGGGCCGTTTTAAGCGCCAGATCCATGCCTGCCAGCCGGCCGACCAGGTAGAGACTCATATCTATGCCAGCCGAGATGCCGGCCGCCGTCACCACCCGGCCAGTATCCACCCAGCGTGTGTTGGCTTTTACATGAATACTGGGGAACATGGCGGCCAAATCGTCCAGGTCTTCCCAGTGGGTGGTTGCCTCCAGACCATCCAGCAGCCCGGCCTGGGCCAGCAGGAATGCGCCTGTGCAGACCGAGGCTGTGATGGTGCTGGCTGCGGCTGTTTTGGCAATCCAATCAATCACCGCTGCCTGCTGCAATTCAGCCGTAACGATGCCGCCCGGGACGATCAGAACATCCAGGCCTGGGTGATTGCTCAGCTCAAATTGGGGTTGAAGCACCAGCCCGCCGCGCATGGTGATCGGGCGCAGGCCATCGGCAATGGTAACGACCTCAAACAGCCTGGGCGAGCCAGGCTCCACGCGCAGCTTTAGGCGCGCGGCGGTTAAAAATACCTCAAACGGCCCCGCAAAATCGAGGACTTCAATATCGTCAAATAAATACATGCCAATGGTGGTGGTCAAAGTGCCTGCTCCTGAGTTTGGGAATTATACGCGAAAAGGATGAATGGGGCAGGCCACATGGGACATCCACCGGCACCCCCGCCCATTTAAAGCCAAATCCAGCGAATTGAAGAGTGCCCCCGTGGTTCCTTCATTAAATATATCCCCTATCCTCAGCATCCCCCCCAACATCCAATCCTGCAACTCATTTTCACTTTGGCGGGCCAGGTATTACAATTGGTCTGTATTGATTGCCACCCACCCGGAGAAACCCATGAACCTCAAACGCATGCCTGCCTTTCTCGTCAGCCTGGCCCTGGTCCAGCTGGCCTGCACCTTTGGCGGTTACGCCATCCTGCCAGTTGACCAGTTGACGGCGCAACCGCCCGCTGACGTGCGCGGCACCGAACCAGCCTCGAGCATCCCCCAGCCCAGCGCGCCTGTGCTGAGCGGCAGCGCTGCCAGCCTGACCGGGCGGGTGACCTGGAACGATGCCCCTGTCAACGCCACCGAGGTTATCTTGTGCCGGGATATGAACACCTATTCGGGCTGCGTCAGCACCCAGCAATCGACCGTCAGCGGCCCGGACGGCGTCTTCCGCTTTGAGGATGTTCAGCCCGGTGAGTATGTGCTGATGGTGCATGCGATCGACTCGGATACCTGGCAGTACCAAACCACCAGCCTGTTCCAGCCTGCTCGCATTAACGTGCTGGCTGGTCAGCAGCTTGAGGTGGGTGAAATCAGCCTGTTCAAATCCGACCTGCGCGTCCTGACCCCGCTGGATGGCGACCTGGTTGGTCAGTCGCGCCTGACCATCAAGTGGCAGGCCTATCCTGGCGCCGATTATTACAATGTCTACCTGGCACCGGAGGGAATTTCCAGCCCGGTCATCTCGCTCGATCGTTATACCGCCACTGAGATCATCCCTGAGCGTGCGCTGCTGGCTTGCGACTATTCTTTGCGTGTGCAGGCTTACAATGTCACCGGCGAGATGATCGCCGAGACCGATGGCTTTGTTTTCTTCAGCGTGGTCGATCAGCCCGTTAGCTGCCAGGTGCCGATCATTTCACCGGCCGATAAAACCAGCCTGCCCGCCCGGGGTGGCGAGCTGACCTGGCAGGCCCACCCGCTGGCAGCGTATTACACACTGGTGGTCTGGAAGGGCGAGGTGGGCGGTGAGCGCGTCGTCGATTACGCCCGCGTGGATGGCCAGCCGCGCTTCAGCTTTGAGCAGACGCTTGAGCCTGATACCTACATCTGGAGTGTCAGCGCCTTTGATGAGACCGGGCTGAATGTGGCCACCTCAGAACTGTACAACTTTAGCGTGCAGGCTGGCCAGTAAACGAGCAGACTGCCTTACGGAGCGTCAATAGGACTTAAGGGTCGCCGGGTTTGCCGCAGGTGAGGCTTGAATCTTGTACATACATGAGTATAATGATCTTTATACTCCGTATTACTTAAGGATAATAAAATGACCGCTCAGTCTTTAGCAACCCCGCCCCTTGCCCAGGGTCTGCCCATTGTTGGCAGCGTACTGGCCCTGGCTAACGATGCCCAGGACTTCTTCTACAGCCAGTACCGCACATTGGGCAATGTCTTCCGGGTACGCGCCATGGGCCAGGAGTTCAAAGTCCTGGCTGGGCCCGAGATCAATATTATGATGGCTACCCAGATGGATGCTTTTACCGCCTGGGATATCTGGGAACCGTTAATCGCCGATTTCGGTGGGCGCAAAACCCTGACCATGCTCGAAGGCGCCGAACACGCCCGTCTGCGGCGCCTGATGCGCCAGAGCTTCTCACGCGAAGCGCTGGTCTCCAACATCCCGATGGTGGTGGATTTGACCAGCAGCTTCCTCAAGAGTCACAGCCTGGGGGTGCGTGTGCCAGTCACCTACTTTATGCAGCACCTGACCGCCAATATCCTGGGGGTGCTCAGCAACGAACGCCAGCCCGGTGAATATTTTGACGATATCGTCACCTGGTGGAATGCGCTGATCAACGTCTACTTGGCCCATCTCAAACCGGCCAGCAGCCTGAAGACGCCCGCTTACCTGAAGGCCCGCGCCCGTGCGCGCGAGTTCGCCACCCTGGTGTTCATGGATCGCAAGGCCCGCCGGACAGCCGGCGACGAGGATAACTTCCTCGACAACCTGGCCGATGCCGTCGACCAGGACCCGGACTTTCTAAACGAGGACGAAGCGCTCTTCCTGACCCTGGCGGGTTATTTCGCCGGGTTGGATACCGTCGCAAATGTTTCGTCCTTTATGCTCTATGAGCTGCTGCGTCACCCCAATATCCTGTTTGCCGCGCGCGCCGAGGCCG
>CAIVSQ010000235.1 GCA_903908605.1 uncultured Anaerolineae bacterium | reverse complement strand
CCACAGAGAAACCACCACTAACAACAAGCGCTCCGCCTATATTTAGAAGAAAATAGTGCCAATCTGTGTAAACCGGCGGTTTGGCGAAAAAAAATCCTGCGCCGTAGGCAATGGCTCCAAGAAATATCAAAATTACTGGCAAAACGGATATAAATGCGTCACGGCATTTCTGTGAATATGTGCCAATAAAAGACAAAACTGACATCTTACGACTCCCGATTGGAAATCACCCCTAAACGGAAGTGGCTCCTCGACGTTTCAAGTGGATTTGAAGAGCTGCCCGAGCGGGGCTGCGATCAGGTAGATCATAGTGATGAAGGTCTGGACGTTTCGGTATCCGCGCGCCCTGGCTCTGGCGGTTTTGAAGATGCCGTTCAAGGCCTCCAGGCGTGCGTTGCTGTAAGTTGAAGCCCATCGTTCCAGGATGCGCTCCTGGTGCTTTTCGACGGTATCGAGGGCGGCGCTGAAGTGCTCGACAAGCGGGCCGCAGCCGATCTTCTCGCGGGCATGGCGCAGGAAGTGCGAGAGCCGCCAGCGAGCGGCGTTGGATGTTTCGGCGGCCCGCACCCATCGCAGTTTTTCCTTGAGCCGCCAGGCGACGGCAGTCAGATAGTCGCCCGCCTCCAGTTCAGCCAGGGCAGTGGCTTGCTTGATGGTCAAGGAACGTTCCTTAGCCTTGAGCACGGCCCAACGGATGGCAGAGGGAAGTTTGACCAGCCTAGCTTCCTCCTTGCGGACGTCATCGACAGCCTTGGTAAACAGTTGGACAACATGGAACCAATCAACCGTGACGGCGGCCTGCGGGAAGGTGTTCTTGATCGCTGCCAAAAAGGCCGGAGACATGTCACAGACCACTTCGGCGATACAGCCTGGCTTGCCGCCATGTTCGACCAGGAATTGGCGGAAGCGGGCAACCGTCTCCTTGCCTTTGCCCGGCGTGACAAACACCACCGGCTTTTCCCGCCGGTCCAAATCAATGAACACCGTGACGTAGTTGTGGCCGCGCTTGGAAGCCGTCTCGTCAAAGGCCACCGCCTCCAGAGTGGACAGATCAAGCCCCACCAGTGCTTGCTCCACATAGTGGGCGACGATCCGCCACAGCCGCTTGTCCGTGATCCCGATCTGACGCGCCGCCGCCAGCACCGGCATCTCGCGAACCAGCATCAGCGCCACCTGCTCGAACAGAATCGTAAAGTTGCTGCCTTCCCGCGCCCACGGCGCTTGGATGCGTTTCACCCCGTGATCCGGGCAGTCGGTACGTGGCAGCTTGGCTGTGACATAGCAATGGTGCTGGAAAAAGTTCAGGTGCCGCCAGGTGAACTCGGCGAAATCATGCGCCTTGCAGGCTCGTCCGCAATCCGGGCAGGGAAACAGCGAACCTCGATCCGCCTCCAGGCGTAAATGCAGTTCATGGGGCTACTTGCCGGTCTCAAGCTGCTGGCCCGTTAATCGCCAGGGCGGAGTCACCCCAAGACCCAGCGCAAGCACCTGATTTGCATTCATAACCGCCCCCCTCTGATCGTTCGGGGAAGGCTACCCGATCAGGCTGCTATCTTCAGCCTAATTCCATTTGTCGCGTCGAAGAGCCAATAAAATGTTATATCCTTCACGCGCCTTACTTTTCCAAAGTAGTCTCTACACGTTCAAAATCAATGGCAACCTTAGCTAGGTGCTCGTCTATTCCAAAGTCGTCTGCTATTTCATCAATAGCCTCCCCAGCATCCCACCTGCCTTTTATTACCCAAGTTGGAATTCCTGATACTGATGGTGCGCCGAATGCAACGCGAGGATCAATAATAATCGGAGAGCTTATACCAGCAACAT
>CAIVSQ010000234.1 GCA_903908605.1 uncultured Anaerolineae bacterium | reverse complement strand
TTTCCCATTGGAATCATGAATAAAAACTGCATCGGGCAGTTGATCCAACAGTCTGTGGTAATGCGTTTCACTTTCGCGCAGAGCCTCATGCGCCTGGTTACGTTGCAAAATCTCAGATCGCGCCAGCTCGAGATTCTTGCGCATATTCGTTGCCAATAGATTGATGACCAATATCGCCACTGAAAGGATGGCTGCAATGGTCAGAAAATCAATCCAGGTTGGCGTTTCAATCGGTTGCGGAACAAACAACCCACTTGCTTCGCCAAAGACCAGCCAGGCGATCGCTGCAAACGTCAACAATACACTTATCTTGAAGCTAACCCGGTTGAGAATCAGGCTCGCATAAATGATGATGACGGGGTAGGCTATGAGCGCAACATCCCGAATTCCCTGGCCAATCGTCGCCGCAGCTGTGACCGTGACCAGCACCGTCAGAACCAGCATAAAACCGCTGGCGAATAAATGCCCGCGTTTGAGAAGCCAGAATGGAACAACGAGGACGATGCCGCTTATCAAAATCGCCCTAATCAAAGCCCAATCGCCCCAAAACAGACCAGAAATAATCACGGCCAGATAGGCAATCCAGGCAGCCAAAATGAGGACAGATAGAATTCGCTCTGACTCTCTTCTGCCTTCTTCTCTTTCGGACTCCAAGTGCGGTTCCCGCCGCTTCATATTTGTTAACTCCAGAAATGTTATTTGCGCTTCATTCTATTATCCGTCAAGCGATTGAAAGAGTCAACAAAGCCTGACTGATGTCTGGACAAAAGTGCGGACAAGCTAAGATTATTGCACTTTTCTTGGGCTGGGTTTGGAAAGAAAAATCGGTTTAGGCTGGTTGTCATCGAAGCGTTGCTATTCCCTCTGCCCCTGGGGGGAAGACACGGATATACCAATTCGCGCCATCCCCCCCAATCCGCGCTCAGCCTACCCGCCACTGACTCGATGACCCGGGCGGCTGCCCTGGCCGCCTTCGGCGCACAGGGTGACGACGATGCGGCAGCCAGTAAATATCACCCGTCTTGCTGATATGTGTCAAAAAGATTGTGTGTTTGTTGATAAATCTGAGAAAAACCGGCTTGCCCGTCACGCTTCCGTCACGGTGGGGGGGATAATGGTATCAATCTATGCCGTGTAAGGCAGTCGGAATTTTTCAGGGTTGGCAGCGAGCGCTGATCAAGGAGAGCGTGAAATGAACATCAAAACTGGTTTACGTAGTGGCTATCCGGGTGGCAGTTATCTGGATTCGTGTGAAATTATTGGCTATAACCCTAATAGCCGTATTCTGCAAGCCAATTGTGAACGATTTGATGGCATGCCTAACCATTCTTCTATGGTGGTCCCGGAGGAGTATGAGGATATCGTCAATTGTGATGGGATCCTGGCGATTGATTATTGCTTGTGATCAGGCTGGTTACTGGCGTAAAATCGCGATTTGGGTAGTAAAACCCCCGCCCTCGGGTAGGGTGGGGGTTATGTCGATTTTAATATAATTCGGTCGCAGAGGGATGATCCAGAATATTCGCTTTATTTTTATTCGAGAGTTGGTTGATTGAGTAGGCTGCCTTGGATTACATTCTTTTGCTCCCAGACAGCGGTATTTTTTGTTTACTACTTTAACGCCCTTTACTGGCTTTGATGATGCTCCAAACGCATTGGTGAATACCATCACTGGGGTTATCAAATCTTTTGTATGATGATCGCGCCTCGGAAAAAAATATTTCCTGTTTAGAATAATCGATTGGTACAAGGACTCGTGGGGAACTTACGCCCCCATAATGATGTAGTGTAGCACGAAAAAGACATCCGGCGGTAGTGTCAGATGTCTTAATTTTGAACCAAAAAATATAGGTTTAAGAACCTGTGGGAGGGTGGTCGAGGTAAATTCCCTGCCTTGGCTTGAACTATTTCTTTTCGATGTACCGGACGCCTTCCAGCCCGGCAAAATGAGCATCCTGGGTCCAGAGGGTGGCAACGGCGGCCTGGCTGGTGGCCAAAATCAGGCTATCGGCCATTGGTAATTTGAGCTGGGTTGAGAGCAGAGCCGCGCTGATGGCAAGCGAGGTATCCAGGTCAACAATCTGACCTTTGTGCATATCCATGATGCTGGTCTCAGCATCATTCAGCCCCTTCTGGACAAGAATACGTTTGAATACTTCGTATAGGATGATGACTGGCACAAGCAGGTTGTCGCTATCCTGGATGGCCGGGGTAAAGAAAGCGGCGTTTTCACCTGCGGCGAAGTATTCCAACCAGCCGGAGGAATCAACGATGTTCATCGTTCTTCGTCCTCTTCTTCGCGCTGGACATCGGTATTGAGGTCCTTCAGAGAGCCCAGCGCCTCTTCGATTGGGCGGTCTGGAATCAGGACGATGCGCTGGTTATAGGCCAGGACGCGCATTTTTTGCCCGGGCTTTACGCCCAGCGCTTCGCGCACCGCTTGTGGAATGACAATTTGGTATTTGGGTGAGACCGTCACCAGGTTTTTCATACGATTACTCCATCGATCGTCGTATTGTCATGCGAATTATAGCACTATTCCTGAGCTGGGTTTGGAAGAAAAATCGGTCCGGGCCTGGCTGGCTAACATGTTTTTTGGGACGGAACCGCGCGCACATCATTTAAATTATTATTTAGCCGCCAAATTTACCTACTTTACCAATTACTTTGTATTCTGGTGATTGTTTCGCAAAGTTAACCGATGTCTTATTGATCGAATCAATAACTGAACGGTCAATGGTTTCAGTTAGCAAAATATTCCTGCGTAGAATAGTCGGTTGGTTACAAAGACTCGTGGGGATATTACGCCCCCATAATGATGTAGCGCAGCACGAAAAATATAAGGCTGTAAAATTGCGAAGAGGGCTTTCTGTTTATGGCTGTAACGCTCCAGTTTCACTCCTGGCTAAGTTACAACGGATCGAGAATGATTTGAATGTTCATCTTCAATTCGGGGATGTCGCGTTCTACTACCGACCAGACTGCCTGGGTATCGATTCCAAATTAATGATGGACAAGCAGATTGCGCATACCGATAATATCTGCCCAGGGGACCGCGGAATATTGTGACTGATAATCATTTGGCAGGGCTCTGCAGGCTTCACCGATGGTGGCAATGTGGCTGACCATCCAGTTTTGAATGAGTTCATCGTTTTCGAATTCATTCTTTCCGCGAAGCGCATATTTCTCAATGCGCTCAATTGCTTCGAGAATATCCACAAGCCGCTCACGTTCGCTTCTCATATCAATCGCGCCTCCTCGAGTACCCAGGCACGGATGCGTGGGCGCAGGCCGGCTTCGGTAACGATGTCCACCTTGTGACCAAGCAGGGTTTGAAGTTCGC
>CAIVSQ010000233.1 GCA_903908605.1 uncultured Anaerolineae bacterium | reverse complement strand
CGGGTACCCGTGAAGCAAAGCGCCCCGCTCATTATTTCCATGTTGCGGCTGACGAGGGATGTGTCCATGGCTACCTCCATGAGATGAGTTTACTCGCTGTAGGCTTTGTCGTGCTGCCGTTCTTCACTTGGGGCATAACGTTTGACATGAGGGGCGACGCGCGGCTTATTGCGCGGCGTCCCTCTCGATGGATGGGTTGGCCGGCACCGTGCCGCCAGCACCGACTTTTGATAAGGAGAAAGCAACATGAGCTGGGAAGCGTGGGGAGAGCCTGACAATGGACCGGAACTGCCCGATGGGTGGTGGGACGAAGACCAAGTGGCCGGCGTGGAGGAAGCGGTAAAGGCGTTGTGTGACGAGACGCTGTACGAGGACGGCAAGAAGGACAGCGGTGTTTCGGTTCGCTTCCTCGCCCGGATGAGCGTGCTGAAGCTGCGCGCTGGATTGGCGAAGGCAGATGATCCGCTGATTGCCGAGGCGCTGGCGATTGTGGGTGAGGAACCATGACGGCCAACGTTTGAGCTCAGCCGCGCCGTGAAGCGGCGTCGGCTGGAGCGATTTGTTGGGCGCCGTTCGTACGTTGTTTCTCCAGAATTACGAGCGCGATTCCGCCGAGTATGGCTATGGACGCCAAGACCAAGCGCAGGGTGATGGACTCACCGAGGAAAACAATTCCGCCCAAGGCCGCAATAACTGGAACGCTGAGTTGCACGGTCGCGGCGGTAGTGGCTTTCAACGCCGGCAATGCCGTGTACCAGATGGCGTACCCTATTCCGGAAGCTAGGGCACCCGACGAAACCGCGTACAAAAGTCCGGCGCTATCCAGAGAGGCGCCTTGATATGTTATTGCGCTCAATGCTGCCGCGATAGGAACGGCACGCAGGAAGTTACCCCCCGTTACCCTAGTGGGATCACCCGCACCCTTCCCGCGCAAAGAATAGACTCCCCATGCAACCCCGGCCCCCAACATCAATATGGAGCCATACAGCGGCGGTGCCGTGAGACCTGGCAGTAGCAGGCCGCCTAGTCCTGCGAGAGCCAGCACAAGTCCGACGAGCTGCAGTCGCCGAAAACGTTCTCCTGCCCATATGCCGCGGCCGATCATCGTTGCCTGGACCGCACCAAACAGCAATAGCGCACCAGTTGCCGCAGGCAGGCTCATATATGCAAAGGAAAAACCCGCAGCATAAACAAACAACGCAAATGCCGACAGCCAATTACCCTTACCGGAAAGCGTGCCTCGAGTCATACGCACGACCAGCCATAGCATCACCGCTCCGGAAAGCAATCGAATCGTAGTAAAGCTGGCCGCGTCAATTGTGGTGTCTTTGAGAGCGACCCTGCATAGAAGTGAATTGCCCGCAAATGCAATCATGGCCAGCGACGTTAGAACAATTGCCCGTGCATATGACATTGCTTCCTTTTCCTAAAGCCAGGAACTAGGCGCCCAACGTGGAGCTAAGGGGCTGCGCGCTTTTGCGCAGTCCCGCTTGAGCGTAGGGTTAGGCATAGCTATTTAAACCCAACTATGCACGAAGGAATGCCGAAAGGTGGATAAGCACGAAGAGTGCATAGAATCAAAAAAAACCAAACAACCAAAAATGTTATACCCACCCAAATAGGGATGCGGCTAACAGAATAGCGGCGCATTATTAACCCCTCAATCAGGCAACCAATACCGCGCTTTTTAAGGCGACCTTTCACTGTGCTGTGGTATTTACAATCATCTTCATGAAATAAAGCAGGCTGGCATTTAGATAACTCAGCCTCCCAATACTCTTGCCAGTATTTGGCTCCCGAGGCCATGCCAATTTGGAATAGCGAAATAAAAAAACCTGCAACACATACCAAAAAACTAACCACGGGTATGGCATGAGAAGATTGAATGACCCCTGCCAACATTACCCCCTGAAAAATCATAAAGAAGTTATTTCGTTGCGCGAGTTGAGTAATTTCGAACTCGCGCATTCTCAGGGCGATATTGTTATCAGATTTTTCATCGCATTTTTCGTTTGTCATCGTGCTTTCCATATAAATTGCCCAACGTTGCAAATCATCGGCAGTCCAAGTTCATTTGCCATGTTAGTCCAACGAATTATTATTTATTGGATAAGGCCAAAGTGCCTGCCCGGTCCATTAGACCCATAACCTGTAAAATCGAATCCGATGGTTTTTCCACCATTAATAATAAAAATATAACTTTTTCCTCCAGTGTAACCTCCTAGCCTGTTTTTCGAATTTACATCACAAGACACTAAATAACCAAACTGAGGCTCATCGGAAATAAAGTTTTCTCTAGCCCAGCCTTTGCCTGCAACTTTTGAACATTTCAATCTCAATGAACCAGGATCAATTAGAATATTTTCCAAATAATTTTGGATATTTTGAACTGCTTCTTGGTCAGTTGGCTGTGCCGCAAAATTTGCCGCGTTTGCTTTCTCCCTTGTAACTGGAACGCCTGCACACGCGCTGAGTACAAAAGCAATTAATATTAACAATACGATTTTCATAGTTACTCCAAAATTAGACATAATTTTTTAGTAGGGTCAGTTTTTACTACTGATCCACCAGTTTATTTCGGTGGTGGCTTAGAAGGTTTTTTTATCTGGCATTTTCATTTCTCCTTGCTCTAATTGGTTATGAGCTAGCCTCATATCGTGGGGCAGCGACACGGCCTAACGCAGAGTTAACCGGCGACTTGCGCCAGGAGGCCGCGTAGCGGCCGGACGCCGCAAGGCGTCCGTGTTGAACGAAATGTTAGACCGCGCCATTCAGAGTTCGGCCAACCTGGAAGGTAAGCCAACCGCCGACCTGGCATTCATGCCTCCTCAAGAGACACGCACCGCAACTTGTCGAACAGGTCACCTGCGAAGTGCGGCTTCAGGAGTGCGGACAGCTCTTTCTCGGAAATGGAACTCGACGTTGTCAGCTCGAAGGCCGACTCAGTTCGCACGACTGTTGCGATTATCTGGTTCGAACCTATCTCCTCGCCCAATGCGTCGAGGTACATCGAATGCTCGTCCTCGTCAGGAACCGATTGAACACTCCGATTCATGTCGCCCACCTCGACTGAACGTACCCGAAGGACAAATTTCATGCTTGCCACTATTCGGCCTCCGGCTTCTTTGGGACTTCAGAGCCATCGCGGTGAAATTCCAGGTAGAGCAGCACCAATGCCCAGGGAATGCCGCCACCCAGGACCCCAGTGAGGGGGAAAACCGCGTAGGGAACCGTCACTCCCCAAATGATCCAACGCTGCTTCTTGTTTAGGCCGCCATACCAGTTGCTCAACCTCTTCATGCGGAACTGCCTCTCTGGGACCCCTTGGGGCGTTGATGACTCATCAGTGTATCGCGCGGTCTAACGTAGAAGTCACCGGCGCTGCGCGGCTTTATCGCGCAGCGTCCGTGTGGACTGCCGGGTTAGCGCGTTTCATTATTTCTTGCTTCCGTCCACGCCAATCTGCGGGCCAAGATATGTCATTACTGAGCGAGCATCGTAGGCGCGAGGATTGTCAGTCGGCTTACTGCCCTTGAAAGACTTGATAGTCAGTGTGGAATTTGGGAAAACCACTGGCACTATAGCGCCGGGGGTGTAGGTTGTTGTCGCAGTTGCTCTCGACCCATAGGAATTGATTGTTGTGTTGCTCGATCCTGGCATTGCCATAGACATTCCCGTTGGGTTTTGTGCGTCACTTACGATGACGAAAAAGTCGTACCCATTTTGAACGGTTAGTTCGGCAGCACGATACAGGCCGTGCATTGAGGTCGTTTGCTGATTGGTGAAGCCGTTGGTATCGACACTGATCGAAAAGGTATTTTCGTCAATGCGAGAGTCTGTGTAGCCGCCGGCGATTCCATATTTACCGTAGGGCGTCGCGCATGCCGATAAAGTGAGAACGAAACAAACTGCTGCAAAGATTTTCATTGTGAGATTCCTCTATTGGTAAGCGCTAACGTAATGTAGATCGTCGGATATTCTGGGATCCCAGCTTATCAGACGAAATAACCTGGGGCGACGGGTTGCGATTGGCCTGGCATTGACCTGCCAGACCGCTTGACATCTGGCTTT
>CAIVSQ010000232.1 GCA_903908605.1 uncultured Anaerolineae bacterium | reverse complement strand
TCAAAGAACGCCTATTTGGCGTGGTTTTTGCTAGGGGAAGTCTATTTTTCGCTTGAGAGATATAGCGAATCTTCAGACGCCTATGCGCAGTATATAAAATTAAGACCTGGCGTTCTCGATGGCTACGTACAAACCAAAATAGGGGACTCATTCTTTAGGATAGGAGATAATGAGAATGCCTTAAAGGCCTTCTCATTATCTGAACAAGCTATCGATCAGCTCAATCCAAGTCAAATCGAAATAAAAATCGCTCAGACACTCCTTGCATCTGGCAAGCAAGACGAAACGCTAAAAATACTTGACAACCTTTCCAGCAGCGCTGATAACGACTATCTAAAAGCTCAATTGGATTTACTCTACGGTCAAACACAACTTGCCATGGGCAACAACATCGAAGGATATGGCTACTGGAGACATGCTGTCGAAAATTATCCACTGGCATACGACTCTTACTCTGCTCTGGTCGGATTAGTAGAAGCCGGACAACCAGTGGATGAGTTTTCGCGTGGTCTAGTTGATTACTTTGCGCAAAAATATGATGTTGCCCTGGCGGCGTTTCAACGGTTTTCATCGGCCAACCCCAATCACGATGGTACGGTTTTACATTACATGGCTCTCACATTAAGAGAAATGGGAGACTATTCTTCCGCCGTACAGCTATGGAGTAATTTGATCGATCAATATCCAGGCAACCGTTTTTGGGCCTCTGCCTGGGATGAGCGCGCTACTACCCAATGGATTTACCTTGATGATTACACAGCCGCAGCACGAGGATTGGAAAATTTTGCTGCAGAGACCATAGGCTCGCCATATACAACCACCTACCTGATGGATGCCGCCCGAATTTACGAGCGCTCTGGCGATTTAGGCAAAGCTGCAACCATCTGGGAGTCAATCCAATCACGTTCTGGTGATCAAGCTGAAATAACAACCGAAGCTTGGTTTCAAGCAGGAATCAGCCGGTACCGATTGGCTGAGTTTCAACAAGCAAATAATGATTTTCAACAATCCTTATTACTATCCAAATCTGCCCCAGATCGAGCCAGGGCCTTAATTTGGATTGGGAAATCAATCGCAGCCGCTGGCGATAAAAAATTAGCAATCTCCTACTGGGAACAAGCCCAAATTTCTGACCCGGATGGATATTATGGAATTAGGGGAGCGGATTTAATCGCCTTTAGGGAACCATTTCTATCTCCACCGAGCTTACATTTGGAATATGATCTGACCAAGGAACGACTTGAAGCAGCAGCTTGGTTGCGAATTAAATTCAATTTACCCGAAACAACTGACCTCTCCTCCCCAGGAAGTTTGGAAAAGGATCCATATCTCCTCCGCGGAACTGAATATTGGAACCTCGGTTTATTCAACGAAGCCAGAGCGCAATTTGAGATTTTGCGCGAAAACAATAAGGCAAATTTAATTAATTCGTTTTGCTTGGGAAATTACCTGCTGGATATTGGTATGTACAGGTCTGGAATTTATGCACTCAGAGATGTTCTGAACCTGGCAGGACTCGATAACCAAACCGCAAGTTTAAGCGCACCGGCATATTTTTCCCACGTGCGTTATGGCCTATATTATTCGGATTTGATTTGGAACGCAGCCCAGGAAACTACACTTGATCCGTTATTCATCACCAGCGTTATTCGGCAGGAAAGCCTGTTCGAAGGCTTCGTATTTTCAAGCCAGGGTGCACGCGGGCTTATGCAAATCATACCCAGTACCGGTGAAAGCATCGCCGCTCAAATGGGCTGGCCGACCAATTTTACAGCCGACGATCTCTACAGCCCATACATCAGTATTCGCCTCGGATCGCAATACCTGCTCTCCAACCGAAGATATTTAAATAACGATCCATATGCCATGCTAGCTGCTTACAATGGTGGACCAGGAAATGCCGCGATTTGGCAAGATTTGGCCAAAGGAGACCTGGACTTAGAGTTGGAAATCATCAGGTATGGAGAAACAAGGGATTACATAAGAAGTATTTATGAAATTTATGTAACCTACAGGCACCTCTATAGCCCAATGAAATAATCTCAATCGATCCAAGCCAGCATTGTTACTTTTTTTCATTTAATATGCAAATTCGCTTGTAGTCGCTGTTGCGCCTCATCCATGTCAATCCCCATGATCGTCAGTAATTTATTATTCCCCGACTGCCCACCGATGATTTCGATTTTCCCGGTTGGAATATCCAGTACTGAGGAGAGAAATTTGACCAATTCCTTGTTTCCATCATTATCGACTGATTTCGAAAACAAGCCTATCTCCACTGTTCCGTCTTCGAGCAGTGCATGAATAACATTCGCTGCTGATCCTGACTTTAACCGGACAGCCAAGGCAATACCATGCTTCCCATCATGTAAATGAAATTTTCGTTGGGACATAAGAGTATTAGAAACCCAAAAACGAAATTAGCATATTAGAAATTACCTGTAACAATATTATTAAAATCATCGGACTGAAATCCATCATACCGATTGTAGGCACAATCCGTCTGATTGGAAGTAATAGAGGATCCACCAACCTATCAACAAATACTCGTATTGGGTGGTAATGATCTAAAAAATAGGACAATAT
>CAIVSQ010000231.1 GCA_903908605.1 uncultured Anaerolineae bacterium | reverse complement strand
TATGTTGTTAAGGTTCAGCCCAGCCAGTGTTTTCGCGGGCAAACAACTCTTTTTTCGGGCTCGTGGAAAGCCGCCACGCTCAATTCATTTTTTGCCGTTTTTTACGATTCTTGATCTGATTGCACAAAAGCTACGCTAATGCCTTCTCCAGTCCTTCAGGATCGTGTAATTCAAAAGCAACATACACATACTCTACGGACATAGGTATGCCAGCAAAGGCAATCACCAATACTAGAACTATAATTATCATCACAAAAATCATAATTAGAAATGTCATCTTTGCCTCGTAATTTTGGGCAGGGGTGACATTGTGCCTCTTTTTATCACAAACGACCATTCTTCTGGCATTTTCCACAACGCGCGGAACAAAGTCTTCGCCAGCGTGCCGCTCAAATAACGGAAGCGGGGATACTTTGCGGCAACACCGTGTGCCACATCCCGTATGGCATGAATGGGATCTTGCGCGATGTTCGCGAGATTTTTGCCGTTGACTGCAACGAACTCATCCAGCCATTCCCGCGTCCAGGTTTCCTTCCAAGCCCCATCCGGCTCCTGTTTCTCCATCATGTCCCATGCCTTTTTGTGGGATTCAAAGAAACCGAGCGCCAGCGGCGTGCGCATGGTGGCGGGATTGACCACTGCCACATGCACATCCCAGAATGAAAGTTCTACCCGCAAAGCATCGGCATACGCCTCTACAGCATACTTCGAACCATCATAAGGCGCATTTCCCGGCAAGCTCACAATGCCATCCACACTGCTGACAATGACCACACGCCCTTTTGATTGTTTGATCAGGTGGATGAACGGTTGGGTGAGTCGCACCACCGCAAAGTAGTTCACATCCATCACTCGACGGTAGGTTTCCATGATTTGATATTCCACAAATCCGGGTTGAACCATACCGGCGTTATGGACAAGCGCCCAGAGATTGCCGCCTGTTGCATCCTTGATTCGTTTCACCGCATCCTGAACCGCAACTTCATCGGTGATGTCAAAACGCAGTGCCTGTTTTGCCCCCACCTTTGACGCCAGTTCCGCGCCTTCAGCCGTGTACGTGCAGGCAATTACATTTGCGCCTTCAGCGGCAAGTTGCTCCACCACACCCAAGCCAATGCCTGAATCACAGCCGGTAATGACCACCCAGCGATTTTTCATTTCCAGGCGAGAGCGCTCCTTGATTGCGCGCAAAAGCCTGCCCGTCAGCAGCAAGGCAACCAATATCCAAAGGATGATGCCAGTTATTTGAAAGAACATGGTTTTTTCTCCGGTTTGTGTTTATTGTTTTGCCGCAACAGATTGCAGCAGTTCGAACATCGCGGAAAGGATCTTCGCGTGCTGTTCATCGCGGCTAATGGTTGCCAGATTCTCTTCGGTGGTCAGTACATCCGCCCGCTCTTCTTCTGCGGATGGCTTATCCTGGCAAACAGGCCTGGAAATCGTCAAAATTTACTTTGGAAAGATGAAATCCTGATAATTGCCAGGATGGATCACGGTGAATTCTGAATTCGGATAGGCGCTGGCCCAATTTTTCGGAGGCTTGACGGTTTTATTTTTCGACCATTTGAATTCGGATCCGAATAATTTTCCATCAAGTTCTTCGACCAGATCCACTTCCTGTTGGTCATACGTGCGCCAAAAATAAACATTGGCGTAAATGGACTGGTAGGGGCGGTGCTTGAGTCGTTCCATAAGCATGAAATTTTCCCATAATTGGCCCAGATCGTTGCGCTGATCGGGTGTGTTGAACTGTGCGATCAGTGCGTTGCGAATGCCGTTATCGAGAAAATAGATTTTTGATTTGCTGGTCACTTCCTGACGTTAGTTTCGGCCGAACCCACCCAGCCGCACGGTCACGAAGGCTTTTTCCAACAAATCCAGATAACGCTGGATAGTCTTGATATCTACACCGATTTGTGTGCCGAGTTCGGCCAACGATACTTCGCTGCCCATCTGGAAAGCCAGCAGTTTGAGCAAGTCAAGCAAAGTCCGCGAATTCTTGACCCGTTCAAAAGACAGGATGTCTTTCAGCAGGTATGAGTTCGCAATTTCCGTCAAAATTTCATTGCGCGCCTGACGGGTTGCCGACGTGATCACTTCAGGGTAACTGCCAAATATGAGGAAATCGACCAGCTTTTCCTGGAGTTCGAACTTATTGTAGGCTGAAAGCAATTCCTGCTGGGCAAGCGGATAGAGCGTCAGGGTGTGTTTGCGCCCGGTGAGCGGCTCGCCAACCTGACCAGCCAGTTCAAAGGATGACGATCCGGTCACCACCACGCGAATACCTGGGACTTGATCGACAATGATTTTCAGGCCCATGCCGATACTCGGAATGTTCTGGGCCTCATCTATTGCCAGCAATTCATAGCCTTCAACATAGGCCAGAATTTGCCCAAAGTCCTGTCAACTCAGAATTTGCTGAGTGCGGATGTTATCCCCGGAATCGAGCTTGCACTTCAAGTGCGTTTGTTTCAGAAAAGTTCGCAGCAGGGTTGTTTTACCGACCCGGTGCGGTCCATAAATGACCAGCGCCTTGTTTGGCTGAAGGTGAGCTTCAATGGGTTCATATGCGCGTGGGAACATACATCCACTATACATAAACTCCATGAATTTGTCAAAATTCATGGAGTTTATGTCCTGGCTTTCGGTAAAATAGCACTAAGCCATCCTTCGACCCAGGCAGTAATCATTATTTTCGATCCTAATCCTAAAAAATCTTCGCGCAGCATCCATCTAACTACTGTCCGCCTGGCCAATAAATCTGCCGCCGGCCTTTTCGCACGGCCAGGTAGATCAACCCACCGGATGCTTACATTCCCATCCACCTGTCGCGGGCAAAGCATCCAAAGCAGTGGTAAACTGGTTTAAAGTTACGGAATGAATATAAGCGATCCCGATTACCTGCAATTTATTTGTTTCAAGGAAAGGAAAATCGCAAAAATAGCTGGCATATTTACCAAAATATCCGCTGTCTTGCGTACAAACTGCCATGAAAACTCATACTGCTACCGCCCAAAGCTCGCCGAATATCGCATTTATAAAATACTGGGGCAACCGCGATTCTGGCTTGCGCCTGCCGGTCAACGGCTCCATCTCCATGAACCTGGATGGTCTTTTTACGCGCACAAGCGTCAACTTCATCCAAGCACTGGCTGCGGACAAGCTGGTCATCAACCAGCACGAAGTCGCTGGCCCTGGGCTGGATCGAGTCTCCTCCATTCTGGATATTGTCCGCCAGGCTGCCGGCTTTCAAATGAAAGCCGAGGTTTTTAGCGAGAACAACTTTCCTACCGGGGCTGGCATTGCCAGCTCGGCCGCCGCCTTCGCCGCCCTGGCACTGGCATCGACCCATGCCGCTGGTCTCGATTGGTCTGAACCCGCCATTTCTCGCCTGGCCAGGCTTGGCTCCGGCTCAGCGTCACGCAGCATCCCGGCCGGTTTCGTCGAATGGAAAATGGGCATGGACGATCAAGATTCCTATGCCTTCTCGATCGCTCCGGCAGATCACTGGGACCTTGCCGATTGCATCGCAGTCGTCAATTCCGGCCCCAAGGCTACCGGTTCCACCGAAGGCCACGCCCTTGCCCCCAGCAGTCCCCTGCAGAACGCTCGTGTAGCGGATACCCCCCGCCGCCTGGAGATCTGCCGACAAGCCATCCTGGAGCGTAATTTTGAAGCTCTGGCCTCCGTTATCGAACACGATTCAGATATCATGCACGCCGTCATGATGACCAGCCGCCCGGCCCTATTCTATTGGAAACCTGCCACCCTGGCAGTGATGGAAGCGGTGCGTGAATGGCGCACACGTGGTATCCCTGCCGCCTACACCATCGATGCTGGCCCCAACGTGCACGTAATTTGCACCCGGGCTGCCTCGAACCAGGTGGCAAAACTTTTAAGAAAAATTCCCGGGGTTGGTTCGGTCCTGATTGCAAAGTCCGGACCGGCAGCTCGCTTGATCTAATAATTCGCTAATAAAATAACGTTATAATCTTGTTACCGCGTTTTCCCTCAATGGCTTTTGCGCGGGAAAAGGATAAATATGGCTCTTTTAGTTGTGGTATTGGTATTTGGTGGCATGGTGCTCCTGCACGAACTGGGGCATTTCCTGGCAGCACGTTTTTTCAAAATCGAGGTTGAAGAATTTGGCTTTGGGCTCCCTCCCAAAATAATGACACTTTTTAAGTGGCAGGGAACTGATTTCACCCTCAACTGGCTGCCCATTGGCGGTTTTGTGCGACCCAAGGGCGAAACAGATCCCAGCCTGCCCGATGGTCTTGGCGCAGCAAACCCCTGGATTCGCTTTGCCGTGTTTGCTGCCGGACCGCTGATGAATTTAATCACCGCTGTTGTGGTTACCTGCATAATCATCATCCAGGTCGGCATCCCGGTGGAGGGCAAGATATTAATTGAGAGCGTGACGCCCGGATCACCCGCTGAAACAGCTGGCATCCAAACCAAGGATGTTTTGCTGGCCGTCAACGGCTCTACCGTAGCGAAAACAGAAGATGCAATCAGCCTGATACGCGCCGGCATGGATACACCCGTGAATTTATTGTTCGAACGGGATGGACAGCAAGTGACCATTATCGCCACCCCGCTCTCCAGTCGCTCTGCCGAACAGGGCGCACTTGGGGTTGGGCTCGGCTACCCACGCCGCGCAGCTGGTTTTGGCGAAATAATCTCCGGTGGTTTTTATTACACCGGCGTCCAGGCACTCAGCATGCTCTACCTTCCAATTGGGTTGGTGCAGGGAGCGATTGCCCCCAAAGATGCACGCCTGATTGGCCTGAAGGGGATCTATGACATCTTTAGCCAGGCGGTCCAGCGTGATGTCGAATCGCGCCAGCCCGTTCCGGTTCCAGGTGCCACGGCCCAGGTACCCTCCGAGCAACCCACCAATTACATTCTCTCCCTGATTGCCACATTAAGTATTTCCCTGGGTGTGTTTAACCTGTTACCCATTCCTGCCCTGGATGGCGGCCGCATTTTATTTGCCCTGCCCGAAATACTTTTCCACCGGCGCATCCCATACCGCCTGGAAAACGTCATCAATGGTGTTGCCATGCTGTTGTTAATTGGCCTGATGGTTTTCATCAACGCCATGGACTTTATTAACCCGGCCAACATAAAATTACCTTAAGCAGGAATTTCAAATGAAAGAAGTACCCTTCTCCACTGTCCTCTCAGCCCTGACCAGCCCGGATCGAGCCTTCCCGGCGCGTTACCTGCCTCGCTTTAGTGATCTCGAAGGCGCAGACCTCGCCGCCTTTGTGCGAACGTGGTCTGGCGTTTCGCTGGAGCAAAAACGTGTCTTCCTGCGCAACCTGGTTGATAAATTTGAAGAGGACACCATTGTTTCGTATGAAGCCATGGCCGCGAAAATAATTAAGGATGATGATGCCCTGGTGCGTGTACTGGCCCTTAAGTTGTTGACAGAAACCAGTGACAACCGGCTTATCGCACCCATCACGCATATTCTCAATTCTGACCCCGATCCCGAAGTGCGCGCGCAAGCTGCCATTGTACTGGGTGGCTTTGTTCACTTGGGCGAATTGGAAGAGCTGGCTGAACACAAATTGAAACAGGTCGAAGACGCCCTCTTGCTGGCTGCCCATCACGAAAATGCCTATGTCGGCCGCGCCGCATTGGAAGCCCTTGGTTACTCAGCCCGGCCCGAAGTCGCGCAGCTTATCGAAGATGCCCTCAATCGTCACGACCCTCTTTGGCAGGCCTCCGGGCTTTTTGCTGCCGGGCGCTCTGGCCATGTACGCTGGCAGGAATATATACTCACAGGCTTATTGAGTGAAGATGACCCGGTGCGCCTGGCGGCCGCTCAAAGTGTAGGACTGGTTGACCTTAAAATCGCCCGCAAGCCGCTGATCGACATGCTCGAGGAAGAAGCCGATGATGATGTCTTTCAGGCCATTATCTGGTCTTTATCCCAAATCGGCGGCGAGGATGTTCGCACCTATCTGGAAGCGATATTGGCTGAAGCTGAGGATGACGACCAAATAGAATTTCTCGAAGAAGCTCTGGCCAACCTCTCTTTCACCGAAGACATGGAAGAGTTCGACATGCTTGCAATTGACCCGGACGATCTGCTCGATGAAGAAAAAGATTAACTACGAATAATTCCATCGCAACCTGAAGAAATTCGCCCGGCTCTTTTAGCCGGGCGAATTTCTTAGAACTAGCCCTGATAGCCCGTGAGAGGTTACAATTGGTCTGGAGATAAACAACCAACGAGCCAGCCATGCCAGTTTCCAACCTCTTCTCCACATTTTCCAATAATATTTTGCCGGTGATGCTGATCAGCTCGGTGGGTTGGTTGCTTGGCAAGACTTTAAAAATTGATACCCGTTCAGTCGGACGAGTTTCCTTCTTCTTTTTCAATCCAATCCTGGTTTTTTCCCTGATCATTCACAGCCAGCTGCCGCTCACGGAAATATTCAAA
Organism: uncultured Anaerolineae bacterium; assembly: GCA_903908605.1. Classification (GTDB taxonomy): domain Bacteria; phylum Chloroflexota; class Anaerolineae; order Anaerolineales; family Villigracilaceae; genus UBA5195. The sequence goes on along the minus strand of CAIVSQ010000231.1, from coordinate 3,870 downwards.
ACCGCACTTCTGGCGATTGGTGTTATCCTTGGTTCCGGATTAATTGCCCTAGCGGCGGGAATGGTGCTAAAACTTGAACGCCCAGTGCTGATCTCCATGCTGATAACTGCCATGTTTGCCAATAATGGCAATTATGGCTTGCCATTGATCTCTTTTGCCTTTGGCTCAAATGCGTTGGCGCATTCCAGTATTTACTTTGTTTTCTCTGCCCTCCTAATCAACACACTGGGTGTGCTGGTAGCCTCTCTTGGCCACCTCGATCTAAAGCAGGCGTTTTGGGGCATGGTGCGGGTGCCAACCTTTTATGCAGTCCTGCTAGCTGGTTTACTCGGTTATTTAAACATCACACTTCCTCAGCCGTTGGAAAGAACCATATCTCTGGCTGCGGGCGCCGGCGTGCCCTTGATGATCCTGCTACTTGGTCTCGAGCTGTGTAATATCCGCTGGACAAGCCACTGGCAGGCGCTTGGGGTTGGCGCTTCCATACGACTGCTGATCGGCCCTTTGCTTGGGTTAGGGCTTACAGCGCTCCTCGGTATTACCGGCCCAGGTCGACAGGCGGGCGTGATGGAATCCGCCATGCCAGTCGCCGTAGCCAACACCAACCTGGCTGGTGAATATAACCTCGATTCAGCCCTGGTAGCCGCCACCATCCTTGTCAGTACCTTGATCAGCCCTCTGACCCTGACACCATTAATTTTGTTTTTGGGGAAGTAATATGCGTCGCTTTGTATTGATAGTACTTCTACTTGTCACAGCCCTTTCAACGGGCATTTCTGCCGTTCATGCGCAACAAGCATCGCAGTTGCAAGTCAGCAACCTTGGCATCACCTATGAATTCGGCAACTATATCATCTTCCAGGCACAAATCAATCTCGCGACCCTGCCCAGCGAAGCGTATTTATTATTTCGCGCCGATGGCGAAGATCTGACCCACGTCATCCCCATCAGTCTCGACAATCAGGGTAATACTTCACAACAATATAATATGAGCGAAGGCCTTGTCCGCCCATACTCAACTGTCCGCTTCCACTATCGCATCAAGCTCCAAACCGGCGAAGAATTGACCAGCGAGGAATACTTTTTTCAATACGAAGACAATCGCTTTTCCTGGCAGACCCTCACCGCTGGCATTATCACATTGCATTGGTACCAGGGCGACCTGTCTTTCGGGCAAGCTGCCCTGGATGTTGCCGAACGCGGGTTAAAGAAAATTGAAGAATTATTACTGGTAAGCCCAACCGATCCAATCAATATATACATTTATGCCACCGGTGCCGACCAGGATAAAGCCCTCGAAATCGGGGGGTTATCATCCTCAGTGGGTGGGCATGCCAGCCCTGATTTGCGGTTAGCCTTTGTATCAATAGCGCCAGGTCTGGATCAAGGTCTGGAAATGGATCAGAAAATTCCCCACGAAATGGCCCACATTTTCACTTACGGCTTGTTGGCAGAGCGTTATTCACTTTTACCGGTCTGGCTAAGCGAAGGCCTGGCATCACAATTTGAACTTGCCTCCAATCCGGATTACCCGCTTGCCCTACAGAAGGCTTCTGACCAAGGAGCCGTAATTGATATGGCTGATTTATGCGGTGCTTTTCCACCAGAACGTGGGCGTCAGTTTTTGGCCTATGCCCAATCTGAATCCTTCACACGCTACATCATCGACAAATATGGGCAGACCGGCCTGCTGGCCTTAATCAGCGCTTATGGCGATGGCCAGGACTGCTCACAGGGCATGCAACGTTCAATCGGTCAATCCCTCACCCAGGTTGAAACAGATTGGCGTACGGCAGTACTCGGGGAAAATGCCGGCTGGACCGCGCTAAAAAAGCTTTTCCCCTACCTGGCCATCCTGTTTGTTTTGCTGACCGTTTCTCTGATCAGCGCATTTTCTGTCAAGAGGTCCAACAATGATGGAGAATAATGTCCGAGTCCATATCTGGGTGCAAGGACGTGTCCAGGGGGTTGGTTTTCGGGCATTTGTGGCCGATTCGGCTCAGGCAATCGGCGTCACCGGTTGGGTTCGCAATGTAGGCTGGGACACTGTGGAAGCCATCGCCGAAGGCGACCAAGCCCGGGTGGACCGCTTTATCCAGGTTGTAAAAACAGGCCCCAGCGCTTCGCGCGTGGATGAGAGCCGCCAGGAAGAAGAAACCTACCGGGCTGAATTCACAGGGTTTGATATCGATTTTTCGAGGTAATCATCCATGAACGATGTATGGCGCATTATTTCAAGCCCACCGGCACGTGGTGCCTGGAATATGGCACTTGACGAGGCCTTGCTCGAAGCAGTCGGACGCGGAGATTCCCGGCCCATCCTGCGTCTTTATGCCTGGCAACCGGCTTGCCTATCGCTGGGGTATGCCCAATCTTTCAAAGATGTGGATACAGCCCGCCTGCAAGCTCACGGTTGGGACGTGGTCCGTAGAGCCACCGGTGGTCGCGCCATCCTGCACGTGGATGAGTTGACCTATTCGGTCATAGCCCCCCCAGATGAGCCGCGCGTACAAGGGTCCATCCTGGAAAGCTACCAACGACTGTCTGGTGCTTTAATTTCCGCTGTTCGCTCGCTTGGCTTGCCAGTCGAGATGGAACCATCTGGCCCACAGGCAGACGGCGTCAAGGGGCCGGTCTGTTTCGAAGTACCCTCTGCTTATGAAATTGTTGTGGCAGGTAAAAAACTGGTCGGGTCCGCCCAGGCCCGCAAAAAAGAGGGGGTCTTACAGCACGGCACCTTCCCCCTCACTGGTGACCTGACACGCATCACCCAGGTCCTTGTTTTTGAAGATGAACATTTACGGCAAGCCGCGGCGAACAAGCTGCTCACGCGCGCCGTAACTGCCGAAACAGTAACCGGCAAAACCATTACATGGCAACTGGCGGCGGCAGCTTTTTCGAACGCATTCGAGCAAGTCCTGGAAATTACGCTGGAACACAGCATGCTAACTCCGGCAGAACTGGCCCGCACAGATGAGCTGGTTCGCGATAAATATGGCCACCCATCCTGGACGGAGCGACTCTAGGGGCTTGTCGCGCTCGTGAAAAGCGGGTTGGGGAACCCAAGAGCTCCAAAAAACTTCGATAGAAATACTTCTGCATTTTGCTGGGCCTGAGCCAGGATACCATCTTCCTGGGCAGCTTTCAATATTTCTTGCTCTGCCACCTGGCGGGCTTTGGTTTCCAGGGTTTGGTCTCCCTTGGTTAACAGGCCTGTATTCCGATCATAAATATACGATTTTTCGTTATCAAGCGTGCTGACCAATATCTCAGCCTGCGGCAGGCGAACATGCAGCCTGCCATCAACCATTTTCAAGTCAGAGGGCTGTAACTTATCCATGTCAATCCCCGCAATGACATATCCGTGAGCCACAAAAAGCAGTTTGTCCCCAAACAAGAGGCGTAAATTACCCTGGCCTGTTTCTGCAGTGATCACTTTTTCTACCGAATAATGAATGGTTTCCAGACGTGCAAGTGAATGGACCTCATTGATGATTGTTACCGGGTCTGGGATGATGGTGGGGGTTGGGTGCAGCAGGATGGAGACCTGGGTTTGCAAGGCCGCGTTACTCGCCTGGAAGGGAGCAATTGCGTCACGCATTGCCTGATTGGCGTTTTGGCGAAAGGTCTGCACAAGGTAGTAAGCAATCCCCCCGATCATAACAACCAAAACAATAACTAGGGCCGTTGGTTTTTTCATCACTATTTCTCCTCAAGTCTCATGATTGCATATCACAGGAACAGTTTTATCTTTAACGTTATTGGTTATCCATTCGTTCCCTACCTGCGGGCTTTAGCTTATCACCACTCTGCACAACGCTTTATATCCGTTAGCGAAGGAGACAAGTACGAATTTTACCCGCAGTAACC
>CAIVSQ010000230.1 GCA_903908605.1 uncultured Anaerolineae bacterium | reverse complement strand
GTACAAATTCAATTTTACAAGCATTTTCATTTAGCGCTATAAAACGCCAAGCGCCATCCAAGTGTTTAAACGGGCCATCTTTCAGTTTGATATCCATCGCGCTTGTGTCACGGGCAGGCGTTATGATGGAACCAAGTAAATTCGATTCCGTTTATTCAAAGGAGAGTAAGATGAAAAAAGCCGCGCAGAACAACCAGAAATTATTCAAAATAAACACCCACTTGCAAATCGGCTATTACACGCATGATAATAGTGAGCCTGGTGAATATGCAACAGAAGCTGAATCCTGCAATAACAAGTGCATGCGCGAACGCGATGCCCGTTCCTTGGCTTGCGCGTTTAATTACAAGCCCACCTGGCCCCAGGATGTTTACGATTGCGCTGGTGAAAACAACGGCATGCAGCTGGATGCTTGCATGGCCACCTGCTGGCCGATTGGCGAGATTGCAAATGAAAGAAAGGCAGGCGGGAAGCCCTACAACTCGGCTAATGGTGATAAGTGTTTTGCCGAATTTGTCAATCGTGGCCTCAACCAGGGCTATGACGCTGCCAGCAACACCGCCGAATGGAATCGCTGCCTGAGAACCATCAGCCGCACCTGGTGATCAGATCAACAAATCCGCCTGAAACCTCACCCGGTCTTTTGCCAGGCAGGCCCGTTTGTTGAAGGGCCTTGCCTGGCAAAAACCACCCTGCCCCACAAGACCAGCCAGCTCAGCCGGGGTTGTTTTCCCAACCCCGGGGCGAACTGGCTGTTTGCATTCTTACTGGTTAAACGGCAGTGTCATCGTGCCCGAACTGTTCACAGGCTGCCAGATTGAACGTTTACAGCCCAGGACTTGCCCAATGTTTCACTCTCGCCACCGCCGGCCAGCTTGTAGCCTTGCACCGCGGTCGCTTTGCGGATCCGGGCCGGTGCGTCGATCATGCCATAGGCTTTGCCGAGCTTCTGCCCGGCATCTGTCCAGGGTCTCATGATTGGGTACCACCAGCCGCGCCCTCTTTCATAGTAGCCCATCGGGCGATGGGTGGCAACACTGAAACGCCCGGGCTGGTTGGCTTCGGTCGAGGGCGGGTATTCTGCCACGCGCGCCTGCACGACGCGCACGCTCTTCTGCATGGCTTTTTCCAGCAGCGGCAGCACTTTCTCGGGGGCCTCTTCCAGGGCTTTGATTAACTGCTCGAAGCCTTCGATGTTGATGATGGATGGGTCGGTGGTGTCGGTCATGTTCTATCCTGAAGTTTATTGGCGTCATTTTGAGTTTCAAGAAATTGTCTCATTATTTCAGTGGATAAACCGGCGACAAAATCTTCCGATTTTATACTTGCGACTGACATCATTTCTATATCGTTCAAAAAACGTTTTATTCCATTTTTGAAAACATCTATAAATGTATCCAAGTGGATGGCAATGTAGTCTTTTTCATTTATTGCTATCGAATGTCGAAGGTCATCAACGCTCGCGATACCCCAGGCATAAGTAATAATCTTCGCTCCATGAGAATGATTGATATTCGATTCCAGGCGCAATTCATGGAGTAATCCGCATCGTGCGCCGTAGATATCAATGGATTTACACTCAGGATCAAGATATTTTCCAGGCTCCATGTAACGGTCCACCCAGAAACAAAAGGAATGCCGTATTCCAAAAGTTTCCTTGGAACCACTTTGTGATTTTCTTAATTCAAAATCCTTTCTGGCTTCACTTTTTATCAAAGAACCAAGAATGTCGATTGCTGAATAAATTAAGACCAGTGTCGGGTTTATGAGCCGCTTATCTCGACAAGTTTCAGCCGCGTCAACAAAGTTGTTTATAAAATCTTCCAGCTTATTCTCGGACATCAATCACATCCATCACCATTTTGTGAAATATTTTTGCCCGATAGGTTGACATCCACTGAATCGCGTCTGATAACAACGTACTATCTGTAATTTTTCTAGAATTAAGCAACTCTGGTTTGTACTTAATAAGCCAATCTAGGAAATCTTTTGCGTCAACCGCGGTTCTATTGTATCCACCCTCGTTAGTGGCAATGATCAATAACGCATCATCCGTTTCCTCGATAATGACATTTGATCTTTCTGTATACTCTCGAATATTTGTGTTGTGAATGACATTCATTTTTTACTCAATCGATACCGGGCCTAATTAATCAAAAACTTCCCTGGAGTCAATACGACGATCAGCATCCCACCAAGCAGGAAAACTACAATGGCGGCCAATACAAGGGTCAACAGCAAGTCGTTCTCAAGGCCAATGACGTTCGGCTCCGGACGTTCCGGAATGGCCCGCATGAGATGGGCTGGAATCTTCCTGATCGGTTTTTTGAGACTTGGGGAGTTGTTGGTCATGACTGAGACTCATTAAGAAACCACCACCAGCGGCCTTCGGCGCGGGCCTGTGGGGTGGATGCCTTGTCGGGGAGAATACCTTCCACAAATTCTTTTATTGAAATAAGTTCTTTATCAATCGTTTCTACTTGAGATTTCTGATCATCTGTCAAGTCATTCCATCGATCAAATAACATATCTCTGGAAAACAACGCATTAAGCGGCGCAAGAAAATCCGGGGAATAAGGATCTTCTTTCACAATAGATGTCCACTTTGCGTATTCGTCTATTTCGCTTTGCAATTCTTTTACGGTGTCCATTCTAAATATACCTTCGCTAATTTTTCATCTACTTCTATTAATCTTAACGTTGCCCGGTCGACAAAAGTTTCAAATTGCTTTGGCGGGTAAATCGTATAATGTCTTTGGGTAGTTTCATCAAATACCGAAACG
>CAIVSQ010000229.1 GCA_903908605.1 uncultured Anaerolineae bacterium | reverse complement strand
GCGTTTTTTCACCTGTCGGTAGCCAGCCTGTTACTGCTACAAAGCCTTTACCCAGTTGCATATCGATATGTTTTACCCGCAAGCCGATCAGATAGTTAAAAGTTTCCACCAGATCAATGGTGCGCTCTTCATAAGCTCCCGCCGAATCTACCGTCACTTTCAGCTTACAATCAAAGGGCTTGTTAAACTGTTCAACTGATAGCAATGAGCCACGACTTTCAATGTCTAGTAGATAGCGCAGCAGATAATCTTCTTGGGCAGATTCCGACAGGGTGACGAGCAGGTCTTGTTGCTTACCCGTGCGGCGCAGTTGCAGATTGTTCAGCGTGTCTTCGTAGCTTTCTATTTTGAGAACTTTGAAGGCATGGGATATGCCTGTTTGAGGGGCTGTTGCATTGCCGTTTTTCCAGTCGGCGGAATAGATTACTTTCTGGATGCGTGGTTTTAGCACGGTATCGAAGTAGTCGCCTTGTTCAACCAGAATGTATTTGCGTTTGCCTTTATCTTCGCGGTTGAGGTTGATGACGGCGTGGGCAGTTGTGCCTGAGCCCCCAAAGTAATCAAGTGTAATAGCTTTTGGATTCGATGCACCAGAGATGTAAATAGAATCGACTACGGCATGAATTGATTTCGGAAAGGAGAACTGGCTTGATCCAAAAAGGTTCTTAAGCAAGGCCGTGCCATGTTCTGTGGCAGAATACTTGGCATCAAACCAAGATGAAACTGAAACAACTCCCTCTTCATTTGGACGTCTTTTGTAGTAGACATAATCTTTACCCGAGCGATCCTTCCTGACGGCCAAAGAGGATATAGACTTCATAATCGTCTTCCCCTCCCACCGCCATGTTTTCTGCACACCCTCATCGTTATCTGGATAGACAACTTTATCCCTTTCGGCTGGCTGTTCATCAATTACCCACGATTCTGCACTTTCATCCCAACTCATTTTTGGAACACGGATTTCATCACCATTGATATACATTGGATAATAAAGTGCCCTTCGAGCATCCCGATCAGAATTAGATCCTTCACGCCTCATATTTCTCCACTCAAAAACACCATCCTCATCGCTTTGATTGAAGCGAGCCTTTTGGTCAGGAGTAGGAGGCAGACGGCCAATTACAGACTTTTCCGACTGCCCTGCAACCAATAGATATTCATGCGAAACGGAGTAGCCGGTTTGTGTCGGGCGTCCCGAAGGGTTTGAACGAACGCATATCGTGCCTAGCAGGTTTTCTGCGAAGTTTTCTGAAAGCAGAAAACTTAACTCTCTTTGTTGGGCGTCATCAATGGCGGCGATAAGTACGCCATCATTAGTCAGTATTGATCGCGTTTTTTCTAGTCGCCCTTGAATTAACGAAACCCAACTTGACGACTTATAGCCATTTTTATAACAAATGGCGCTTGCATCAGTGTTGTAAGGCGGATCAATGTAAACGCACTTCACCTGCTCCCGATACCGCTCCTGCAACAAATTCAAAGCCTGAAAATTATCCCCGTGTATCAATAGTCCATCAAGGCTGTCATCCAGATTATCCACCCCTGCCAACAGGGCGTATTTGAACTCGGCATCAAATAGGGCGGTATCCGCCATCAAGTAGGGATGTTCTTTCAAGTAGTCGACGCTGCCCGATTCGGCTTGGTTAATTAAATCAACTTTGCCATCCAGCATCCCCAAGCTTTTCCACTGCTCCCATTGCAGAGGATTGTCGGCTATCGTTGAGTAAAGACTTTCCGGCACACGGTCGAGAGTGATGCAGTAGTGCGTAGCGACGACGAACTTCTTTTTTAGCCAAAGCTTAAGCTGAAAATCTTCCAGTTGGGCAAGGAAGGTCACCAAGTCCAGCGCAATGGCACGCAGGGTTTGAAT
>CAIVSQ010000228.1 GCA_903908605.1 uncultured Anaerolineae bacterium | reverse complement strand
CGGCATTACCGATTATCGAAACACAAACACCCACCTGGGCTCCAGTGCCTTTATCCTTCGAAGAAGGCGACTTCCTGGCTGTAATTTACCAGGGCAATTTATGGCTTATCGACGCGGCCACTGGCAAAGGACACCAGGTAACCAGCGATGGCCTCATCCAAAAACTTATCTGGAAGTAAAATTGCACTGTTACTTATCAATTAACGATGCGCAAGCATTATTAATAATTTATCACTGGAGATTTTTATGCGAATATTAATTACCGGAGCGGCCGGGTTCTTGGGTTCCCACCTGAGTGATCGTCTGATCAAAGATGGGCATGATGTGGTCGGCATGGATAACTTTATCACTGGCTCGCAAGAAAACATCGCTCACCTGGTTGGCAACCCTCAATTTACCTTCTACAGACACGATGTTTCCAATTACATCTTTGTTCCTGGAAAATTAGATGCAGTGATGCACTTTGCCTCACCGGCCAGCCCCAATCCATCCTCACCATATGCCTACTTCAACCTGCCAATTCAGACGATGAAAGCAGGCGCTTTGGGCACCCACAACACATTGGGGCTTGCCAAAGCCAATAACGCCCGGTTTTTATTGGCTTCCACCAGTGAGATTTATGGAGATCCGGTGGAACATCCACAAAGTGAAACATACGCCGGCAACGTGGATATCACCGGTCCGCGCGCCGTGTATGATGAAGCCAAGCGTTTTGCTGAATCATTAACCCTGGCCTATCATCGCCAGCACGGGGTGGATACCCGCATTGTACGCATCTTCAACACCTATGGACCGCGAATGGATCTCGAAGACGGCCGCGCTCTGCCCAACCTTCTCAAGCAAGCCTTGCTAGGGCAGTCACTGACGGTTTACGGAGATGGTAGTCAGACACGTTCCTTTTGCTATGTCGACGACCTGGTGGAAGGCATTGTGCGCTTGCTGTATTCCAACGAACATATGCCCGTCAACATTGGCAACCCGGTCGAAATGACCATCCTTCAATTTGCTCAAACCATTAACCGGCTGACTGGCAATCCGGCCGAAGTAACCTACATGGATGCACGTTCCGCCCGTGACCCACAACGCCGCCGCCCGGATATTACCCGCGCTAAAAACATACTTGGCTGGGAACCGCACATAGATCTCGAAGAAGGCCTGCTTCGGACCATTCCCTATTTCAAACAAAAACTTGGTGTGGCATGACCTCGGTACTTCGCAGTCCAACTGAGCGTGTACGCTTCCTAAAATTTGCAACCGTTGGCCTGATAGGCGCTGTGGTCGATTTTGGCGTCATGAATTTACTTATGGTGTTTTCCAGCTTATCATTTGTTTTTGCAGGTACCATATCTTTCATCAGCGCAGTAGCAAGCAATTTCACCTGGAACCGATTCTGGACATATCCAGAATCGCGGTCAAAAAACATGTTCGGACAGCTTGGGCAGTTTGCACTTGTTAACGCTGCTGGGCTATTAATTCGGGTACCCATTTTGAAATTTGGCGAACCAATGCTTGATAATCAATTGGTGAAATTCCCTATGTTCTCAAACTTCCACCAGTTTATCAGTCACAATGGCACCCTGGCTTTCGCAGTTGGGATTGTGATGATGTGGAATTTTTTCGTCAACCGATATTGGACATATAACGACATATAATAAAAAGGCATAACCTGAAATTATGGCGCTAAAAATTATTCCAATTTACACCTCGAGAGGTGATGCTGAAGCGTTCCTGGTCTTTCCT
>CAIVSQ010000227.1 GCA_903908605.1 uncultured Anaerolineae bacterium | reverse complement strand
CGCTCAGGGCAGAGTAAAAGCGGAACATATTCATCGCGAAATCCATAGAATTAGAAGTAGTAGGCATAGCTTGGCCTCCTTAGAGCCAGTGAATCTGGTTATGGGTAAAGAAATAGATTGGTTATGAACCGCATGTTTGCCATGCACTTACGAGTTCCGAGTTCACCACCTCCTTATGCGCGTTATTTGTTCCAGAGCGGGGTCTTTCCATACTTGCGGCGAATTTCGTTGGCTTCGCGGCCGAGGGTATGCATCCGGTCGATGGCCTCATTGTTGCGAGCGAAATTCTCATCGAGTGCATGTTTGACTTCCACAAGGTGGTTCTCAGCTCCGAGAATGTCCAACCGGTACTGGTCAAGGTCCTTTGATTCATTCCAGATCTGGTTCCAAACGTAGGTGGCCGTTTCGATTGCTTTCTGTACCTGGAAATCATCCAAGCTTGCCAGGCTGCATAAAGCCTTGTCCATCGTCTTGCCAACCGGGATATAAGTGATGAACGCCTCAAATTTTTCAACAGCTACTCTGCGAAATTTCTTATTGGCGTCCTTGATCAGCTTATTGGTGACCTCGATTTCGTGCATGAGATGGTTGGTTACGCGGTTGATTTCTTTGAGATCGACGTTCTTAATCTGATGAGCCTGGTCTGCAAGGTCATTTGCGCGCTTGAGGTCGGTGTCATACTCACTTACCGCGTTGATCTGGGCGTTTACGAATTCAAAATTCAGGTCACTGAAGTTGAAATCCCCGGCCACTAGCGTAATTTCCGCGTTGAGAACTGCTTTGGGCTGTTCTACGGGTTGATTGGTCAGCATTTCGGCTTCCACATCCGAGAAATCGTTGTCTTCTTCCTTGCTTTCCTCGATTTCGGGCAGTTCGACCGGGCAAATATGCTCGCTGATCGCTACCAGCATGGTGTTCAGGGCATACTTTGTCTTGTTCTTGCGATTGAATTCGGGCAGTTTGGTGATGATGGTGGTGTAATCTGCTGATTCAGCGAACTCAACGAACTTCTCTGCTACATCACGGGTAATAACATTGGTCTTAGCCATTACTATGGGCCTCCTCAAGCCCTTAAAACAAAAAAGCGCCACGCTCACGCGAGCATGGACCGCTTGTGAAACCTGATTTTTAGTTTGAATTGACGGTTTGCGTTGCAAATAACATGGTTGCTGAACTATTTCAGCAGCCCTCTAGCCAGTTTGATCAACTTTTGACCATCAGCACTTTCTGGTTTCAACGTTCCTGACTTGCACTTGCTGATGATGTTGTACCGAATGGCTTCCCGGTGGGTCTTTGGAAGCATAAAAGTGCGCACCCCAATGGCAGTTGCATCTGCAAATGAAAAGCCAGCACTGTCTAGGGCTTCGTACAGAACATTGATGATCCCTTTAGGCGGCATGGTGAGCCTCCAAGACAGCAGCTATATACTCGATATCCTGGCGAATGCGCTTGGCGCGCAAATATTCCTTTTTCCAGTCACCATGGCCCTTCAATGGTTTATTGACCGACACATCGACAATTTCTTCATCGTTTTCGTCGTTATTGCGGCTGAACTTCTGATATTTGTTGTTTTTCTTACCCATGTTGGCTCTCCTTAGGCCAGTGAATTGTTGTGCTGGAACGGCCAGACCCGTTTCCCTCGAGGGAAAGATAGATTTTCTTGTTTACCGTCCAAGAAACAGGATATAAAGCGTCGACAGGCAGAGCCAGGCGACTACGATTGTGCCAAAGGCAATTGCCATGACGATCTGAACGTTATTCAATCCCAGGGACAACAAGCTGTTAATCAAAACTTCCATGTTCGGCCTCCTTTTGTGCCGTTAAAACAAAAAATCCCGCTTTCGCGGGTGAGTGAAATGGTGATGGACTCAGTCTTCGCAGCTGCCCATCAAGAAATACTTTCCGGTGGATTCGTCATAACCGCCACCGATTGAACAAATGTTGGGAACCCAAAAATACATTCCCCAACTGGCTTCAAGCCCAGGCAATTCGGGCACAGCAAACCAATGCCCGCAATGCAGATCGCCCTTGCTTGCATATCCCTTTTCAAAAGTCCAGTTGTAATCGCAGAAGTAAGGGATATATGTATTGGGGCATTCGTCCAAGCACACTGGTGCAGCATGAACAGGTGTGGGAATAAGACTGGCGGTAATGACCGCAATCAACAGGCAAACTAACCAAATAGGTTTCATGGAGCCCTCCTTGTGTGGGCTTAAAACAAAAAAGGTCAGACGCCGGATTGCGCCTGACCTGGTCAACAAAAAAGGGTACCCCCCATGTTCATTTTGGAGAGGTCAACCCCTATCTATTAGGCTACTGAAAAAATTCCCCCCACTTTCAAGGATTGTCCGCCCTGTATACTCAGGGGTGATACAAGCTGTAAGCATGTATATAAGCACAGGCCTAGATACTGTTTATACCTGGTTGGATCTATGTGTTAAATGGCTTTTGGCTTTATATTGTTGCCAACAATCATCAAACACACAATAAAGGAGAAAATATGGCTACTCTGGCTGAAAGAATTATCAAGTTATTGGAGCATACTCCGGGTTTAACAGACCGAGAGATCACAGATGCGCTAGAAAACCATTCTGCGCCGCAGCAACCAACCAACCAAAAATGCCGCGATTTAGAGAACCGAGGCGTCTTAGAAAGGCGCAAGCGGAATGATGGACTGATTGGAAATTTTATAGCCAAGCAGGTTGAAAATGTTGTTACCGCCCCTAAGGTCGAAACTGATCACAAACCACCAAGCGATAACCTATCAGAAGATGATGTCAAAAGATTCCTTGAAAAATGGCTGATTACTGAAGGATGGAAAGTTCAGGTAGCCTGGGGTCACGAACGTGGAATTGATATCGAGGCTAGCAAAGGGTCATCTCTATGGCTCATCGAGGTTAAAGGGAGTGGTTCCCTTCAGCCTATGCGAGTAAATTATTTTCTGGGTGCTCTCGGAGAATTACTCCAGCGCATGGACAAACCAAACGCAATCTATAGTATTGCTTTCCCTGATATGCAACAGTTCAGAGGGCTGTGGAATCGTTTGCCTGATCTTGCAAAGAGTCGCACCGGTATTACTGCATTATTTGTTGCTACTGACGGAAAAGTCACCAATTTGTGAGAGGTCAATAATGAATCTTGAAGATGAGTTCACAAAAGCGCTTGATGGCACTGTAGAAGCGGCAAAAGCGAAAAACTATAATCCAACTTTTTTTATACGGATGCTTGCTGAACATGGTGGGGTTGAGACAGCCAGACGGTTGTTGGCACATCGGGATCCTCAAACTGGATTGTTTGAGCTTTATCACCGCAGTTTATTGCACGAGTCAATGGAAGCAGTCGTTTTACAAGATAAATTTCGTTCACTATTCACAGAAAAAGAATTAGTTGAGGCTCGACGGCGACTGGAAGAATTGGGGTATTATCCGTGATGAAATTAATAAGCAGACCATTGACAGAACATAAGTTCTATTATAAAATGCTCATACATTCACCGCCAGTCTCCCCCTAGATTAGGTGGTGTTTACCGGTAAGGTCTGCCGTCCCCCTGCGGCAGACCTATTTATTTGCTAATGACACCGAAAAGGTGCAATCTGATATACATCTGCAATGTGTAAATAGAACTTATATTCTATATAATGTTAGTCTATGTCATTCCTCCAACGCCTGCTGTACTTGCTTGGAATCGCGCAGGACCCAACACCGCATACCTATAACTTAAACTCAGACCTTCACATTCGCATTGCGGACCTGGCCCAACAAGAACAGCTTTCCCCCGAAGAAATCACCGAGCAGCTGCTCAACCAGGCTCTTAATCAGCGATATGCTGCTGCAGAGACATGGCAGCGTTGGCTAACGCTGACCCGGCGGGAACAGCAAGTAGCGGCATTGGCCAGCCTTAGATATACCAATGCCGAAATCGCCACCCACCTTGGGGTTTCAATCGATACCATCAGATCTCATATTCGCAACATCCTTGTCAAGTTTGGAGTAACCAGCCGTAAGCAGTT
>CAIVSQ010000226.1 GCA_903908605.1 uncultured Anaerolineae bacterium | reverse complement strand
CAGTTCTGGGCAGTCCCGACGATGTTGAAGCGCGCGTCGTGCAGGAAGGCGGGCTGCATCTGGTAAATGACCACCTCGTGGCCTGGACCCGCCAGCATGACGGTGAGTTGTTGTTCGCTCATCGTTTCCTACTTGATCTGGGTGGCAGTGGGGGTCCCCAAAGGGGATGCTATAGGCAGGATCAGCTGGGTACCTGCATTCAGCGCCTGGTACATCTCGCCCAGGTTGAGCGTCAGGATCTCACCCGCTTGCAAACCGCCAGCCGGTTCGATGGCCAGGTGCAACTTGCCGTATTGGTCCAAAGCGGCCAGCAGTGTGGCCGGGTTGACCATCAGGCCGGGTTTGATCTCGACCGGCTGGAGCGGCACATCCAGCACAATCACGCTGCCGGACTGGGCAGACTGCGAGGTGGTGGCCGATGCGAACATCTGGTCGTTGCCGCTGCCGGGTGGCAGTTCCTGATAGCGGAAGGATTGAGGGACGAGCAGGACTTTCACGCCGGTGATGGCGATGCGCACAAGCGGGGATTGGAGCGGCGCGGGGGTTGAAGTAACGATTGGTGTGGCAGTCGCAACTGGCGCGTTGGGATCGACAGCCTGCTGACCGGCATCCGGCATAAGGGCGAGCGCCGAGTTCAATCCTGCGTTCTGGAGCACATCCGGGGCGAGCATCCCGATGACGGTGATGGTTTGGCCTTCGCGGATCAAGCCAGCCACGCCGGATGCGGCATTGACGCGCACGGCTAGGGCAACATGCCCGGGCTGGAGCTGCGACGGGATGCCTGAAGCAGCCGATTCACCCACCACCGACTTGGTGATGAAGTCGCCAGGAGCGCGGCCAACCGTGAGCATCTGACCTTCGACATCCGCGATGACCTTGAAGGCATCCGAAGGCACACCGCCAGCGGGAACAGAGCGAACTTCCATCAGGTCGGCAGTCAGCAAGGTGCCTGGGGCAAGCCCAACCTTGGCGGCCACAACGCTGGATGGTCGGATCGTACCGTTCAGCAGGGCGATGACCAGAAAACCGATCAGGACGGCAAAGCCGATGACCATAATGGGTGAGCGTTTCTTCTTGTTTTCCATGTTCGTGATTCTCCTTTGGGCTTAACGCAAAAAGCGACCACCTGCGCAGGAGGTCTTTGATACCCAAAGACATTGCGGTAGGTGGTCGTTTCTAGAATAATAGGGAAGGGGTGGCGACCGTTCGGCTAACGTTATTCAGTTGTGAGCGGCGAGTTTATCACAGTTTCGGATGATGGGAAGGGACAGTTTTGGGGTTTAGTTTTGTTACTTCATATTTTGTGTGACATTTTTAATATGGCTACGCAAGATTTTGTTTTTAGGCGCATTACAAAAGTTTTCTTTTGCTTTATGTCCTTTTGTTTCAGTTGAGGAAAATCACGCTATTCGGAATATAATTCTTCGAAAGAAATGTTTTGCTAAATATGATTTTGACTTTTTCCAATAGCCCAAAATATAAGAAGGAATGGAGCGTTTTTATGATAAAACATACCCAGGAACCTTTACTCGATGACATTGACACAGCCCTGCTGAATGCTCTGCAAACCGATGGCCGCCTGACCAATCTCGATCTGTCACGCATCGTTCATCTGTCGCCGCCTGCAACTTCTGTTCGGTTGCGACGTCTGGAAAAGGAGGCTTATATCAGCAGGTACACCGCCGTGCTTGACCGTGAAAAGGCCGGGTATGATCTGCTATGTTTTATTCATATCAGCATGCAAATGCATCAATTTGAGCAGGTTGAGAATTTTCGTTTGCTCATCCAGCAGATGCCGGAAGTTCTGGAATGTCATCACATTACTGGAGAATACGATTACCTGCTTAAGGTGGTATTTCGAAATCGCAAAGAACTGGAGCGTTTCGCCGTCGATCGGCTGACGCCCATCCCCGGCGTGGCGCGCATCCATACCAGCCTTGTTTTTACGGAAGTCAAATCTACCACCGTCTTACCTCTGAAATAATGACTGAACCAAAGGAAAATAGATGTCCACTCAACTTGACGAATTCCGCACCCAGCGCGAGCGCATGAACGACCGCATCCTGTCCATCGACCATTTGGGCATCAAACGCTTTTTCAACCTCGACACTGCGGCCTATCGAGATGGCGCACTGGACGGAAAGACCAAGGAACTGCTCGGGCTGGTAGCCTCGATGGTTTTGCGCTGCGATGATTGCATCGACTATCATCTGATCCAGTGCGTCGCTGTCGGCTGGACGGATGCCGAATTATTTGACGCGCTCAATGTGTCACTTGTTGTTGGCGGGAGTATCGTCATCCCACACATGCGCCACGCCGTTGAGACCATTGATACATTGAGAACAGAAATAAGAACCGATAAAAATAACGGGTAAAGAAAAGGAGATAAAATGTCCGAACCTTGCAAGAAAATGACCCTGCCTGGATTGTTCAAGAAAGCTGCAGAAGGTAAGCCCATCACCTGGCTGACTTGCTACGACTATCCTACCGCCTATCTGCAAGAGCAGGCTGGCGTGGATATGATTCTTGTTGGTGATAGCCTGGGCATGACGATGCTTGGATACGACAGCACGCTGCCAGTGACGATGGACGACATGATTCGTCACACAGCAGCTGTGCGACGCGGTTCGCCCAATGCCTGGATCGTGGGCGATATGCCTTACATGAGCTACCAGCCCTCGGTGGAGACCGCCATCCGTAACGCCGGGCGCTTTATGGCCGAAACCGGCTGCGATTCGATTAAACTTGAAGGCGGCGCAGCCATGGCCGACCGCATCAAGGGTATTGTGGATGCCGGGATTCCTGCTATTGGACACCTCGGGCTTACTCCGCAAAGTGTCAGCGCGCTGGGCGGATTTCGCGTACAGGGCAAAGGTGCAGCGGCGGCCAAAAAAATCGTGGATGATGCCAAAGCTCTTGAAGAAGCCGGAGCCTTCATGATCCTGCTTGAACTTGTTCCAGACCGGCTATGCCAACTCATCACGGAACAGGCCAAAAACTGCCTGATCATGAGCCTGGGTTCCGGCCCGCATGCGCATGGACAACTGCTTATCTATCATGATGCCTTTGCCCTATACCCCAAGTTCAAGCCACGTATGGCCAAAGTCTTTGCCGATGCCGGAGCTGTCATCCGTGAAGGCTTGAACGGTTACGTCAAAGAAGTGACTGAAAAAACCTTCCCCGCTTCCGAAAACTGGTTCGGGATGGCAGATGACGAGTACGATGAATTATTAAAGACGATTTAGGAAAACATCATGACTGACTATCGCGCTCTTCTCCAAATTCCCGCATCACGCCTGGATGCCATCAACGCCGTTTTGCTCGACCCCGGCAGCCGCGTAATGAACGATTTTCTTGCCGTTGTCGCCAAATACGGTACTCCCGAAGAGATCAACCGTAAACACCGCGAATCGCGCAAGCTGGAAAACCTGCTTAAACAGGTGGAAGCCAGGTCACCTGAATACCTCAAAGACCTGAACTGGCTGGTTGAACAGCGCGACCTGGGCACTTTCGTTTCAGTTGCCGATTACCGGCGCAATATCCTGGGCAATGCAGCAATGACCACAAAGTTCAAGGATGAGTACGCTGTCACACTGGAGGTCTCGGCGCTGCAGTACTTCCCCTGGGTGCGTGTCATGGCGGAACAAGCCATCGCCAATAAAACGCTCATCCCAGGGCGTTTCATTGCCGTGCGCAAGATGAAGGAAAGCGAAGCAGATGGCGACCTGCCTGCCATCGTCGCCGCGTTGGATATCATCGGCGCCTCCTTCGTCGAGACGCTCGACACCAAAGGCACGGATGGCTCCAACATCCACCTGGGCGGCCCCGCGACCATTACCGGTTACTTCGGTGGTATTGGCCAGCCCAACGAACACGCTGTGATGTGGTTGGACGAGTTCCTGTACTACTATACCAACTACGGTGTCCAACATGTGCTTAACTTCAACGCCGGGACCATCCTGCTGGGCTTCATGCTCTACAAGCTGGGTGTGGATATCCAGTTTAAAATCTCGGTCTTTTTCGGCTCGGACAATCCTTATCACGCCTTGTGGATCATGACGATGGCCAAGCTGTTCAGCCGTGATGATGGCACATCCCCCCTGATCGGTTTCAACTGGTCGAACTCAATTAACAACCAAACGATGGAACTGAGCGCCGAGTTTCGCAAAGCGCTTGGGTTTGAGAAGGTCGTGCGCTTTGAGCATCACATCACCGAACCGCAAAAGAACATCGTCATTCAACCCTACAACCGCCGTGATGAATTGGTGCAAATTGCCGACCATGTAGCCAATATCGCCGCCAAACACGAGGGCGGTGACCCGGAAGTAGACATCACCCGCGCCCATATCTCGGATATTCTTGATTACTTCCGCGAGAAAAACGAAGTTATCGACAGCGGCGATTGGGATAACCTGCAAACGAATTTTCTCGACAAAGTTGCCGCCTGTGAACACTCCGCTCGCGCCCTGACCCAAAACGGCCTGAGTTTCATCGCGGCGCGGAATTTGCACAAGTAAAGTAAACCGACCCTTCCTTCCACAGGAAGGAGGGGAAGACAGACAAAAGGAACAAGGAATGATCCCTTCCCGCATGAATAATTACCTTCGCGAGCGCCTGCCCGAAGGTGTCTGGAACAAGCGCCTGGTTCGTGAAGGCAGCCTGTCGTTCATTGAGTTCGACTCTACTG
>CAIVSQ010000225.1 GCA_903908605.1 uncultured Anaerolineae bacterium | reverse complement strand
TGTTGCGCATGAACCTGGCCGAAACTATTTAGGCTTGTAGATATTCTTTATAGTAGAAAATGATTTTTACGGCCTGTATTTGCCAAAAAATACCATAAAATCACCGCTGATAATCAAATTGGGTCCGTAGTTTCAGGCCTTATGATTGAAGCGCCAGGTTGCCCGAATATTTTGGCTTGGAAAAGCTGGTTTTTTTCTCTGGGCTTTTACTTGATTACTCCAATCTGAACCCATAGACCAATTTTTTGGGTCGCGGTCCCTTACCGCTTTCAGGCCCATATGATTGTTCTGAACAGCTTCGTTCTACGTGAAATATCGGATTGCTCGAATTCGAAAAGTGACCTAAAAAAGAATAAAATCGCTACCCTTTGTGGGATAGCGATTTTATTCTTTGAGCGGGTGATGGGATTCGAACCCACGATATCTTGCTTGGGAAGCAAGCGTTCTACCACTGAACTACACCCGCTAGGCGAGCGAGATTATACTGCCTGTGTAGGCAATGTGGCAAGAGTATTAAGCGCGTTTGTCAGGGCCTGAACGGCCTTGATGTATTCCTCAATTTCAATGTGTTCATTGGGGGTATGGTCTAAAGCTGAGTCACCGGGGCCGTATACAACTGCCGGGCAATGCCATACTGGCGCTACGATGTTCAGGTCGGCGGTGCCAGTTTTGTAGACAAAATTAGGCGTGCCGCCAGCAGCGCGGATACCGCTCAACATGACGCGTACCAGCACGGAATTCTTCTCACAAGCCCAGGCAGGCACGGCAAAGCCGCGTTGTTCCACCTGTGCGCCTGGGGTTAACTCAGCCAGTTTTGCGTACCAATCGGCGGGGGGCAGGTCTACTGGCAGCCGTGCTCCGATCGAGAGGCGCGCCCATTGCTCAAAACCATCTGAACCAGAATCCATCTCACGCAAGGTTAGCAACAAGCGGTCGAAAATTTTTGCGCGTCCGCTGTTAAACGATTCTGCGAAGGCTTTGACCTGCAGCCAGTGGTTTACAACCAGTTCGCAGGCTGATTCTCCGGCGTGAGCTTAGTGGAACTGATCTTCACGAACGGTCAGGTCTGCCCATGCACTGCCCTTATAGCCCAAAGAAACACGGTCCCAGCGGTTGGGTTCACCGATGATCGCAAAATCGGGTTGGTAACGCGGTGCCACGAAGCGCGCCCCTTGTGAGTCGCGCTCCTCTTCCACTGCGCCGATGACCACGAATTGCCAGCCGGGCAGAGCGCCTGTGTGTGCCACAGCGTCTGTGAAACAAGCCAATGGCGCTTTGGCATCCACCGAACCGCGCCCGTAGAGTTGCCCATCTTCCACCCGTACCGCGATCTCGCCTGGGACGGTGTCGATATGCCCGAGCAGAATCACCTGGCGTGGGCCGTCACCCAGCATGCCAACCGCGTTGCCTGCATCGTCAATAAAGGCGCGATCAAAGCCCAGCGATTGCATGCGCGCGACCAACCATTCCACAGCCGGTCGTTCGGCTCCGGAAGGGCTGTATTGCGATACCAGACCTAGCAGTGTAGCGTAATCACTTTGCATCGGGTTGCCTTGGGCTCACTCTGTAGGGCTGATGACTGGGTCGCTGGTCAGCACTTCGGCCAGAGTGGCGATAAGGTGGTCAATCTGTTCATAGGTGATCACCAATGGCGGCAGCAGGCGGATGACCGTCAAACCGGCATTTAAGGCCAGGATATGACGTTCCTGCAGCGTCTTCAGGTAAGGTTGTACCTTCTGTTTCATCTCTATGCCGACCATCAAGCCCAGCCCGCGTACTTCGCGCACAAGCGGCGCGTTGATGGCACGGATTTTTTCCACCAGGTAAGCGCCCTTTTCTGCCGCCTGGGTGGGTAAGTCTTCCTCTTCAATCGCGCTCAAGGCAGCCACGGCTGCTGCGCATGAAAGAGGATTGCCGCCAAAGGTGGAACCATGCACGCCGGGAACCAGGTTTTTGACTGCCTGGCCAATCAATACAGCGCCCATCGGTACCCCGCCAGCCAGCGATTTAGCGCAGCACAAAAGATCAGGAGTGACAGCGCTGTGCTGGACCGCGAACCATTTCCCAGTACGGCCGAAGCCACTTTGGACCTCGTCCACAATCAGAAGCGCACCGTGCTGGTCGCAGATGCGCCTGGCGGCCTGGATGTAGGCTGGGTCAGCGATGTAGACGCCACCCTCGCCTTGCACCGGTTCCAGCAGAACTGCAGCAGTCTGGTCGTTGACGATTTTTTCAAGTGCTTCAATGTTGTTGTATGGTACATGTGTATAGCCAGGTACGAGCGGTTCGAAACCTTCGCGGTATTTTTTGTTGTAGGTGGCTGAGAGCGAGCCCATTGTGCGACCATGGAAGGCGCGCATGGCTGCCACAATGCCGGGGCGACCAGTGGAGATGCGTGCGAATTTAATGGCCGCCTCCACTGACTCAGTGCCCGAATTGCAGAAGAACACTCGATCCAGACCCGGCACCAGAGTACCCATTTTTTGCATCAGAGCGGCGCGCTGATCATTGTAAAAGGTTTCGAAGAGGGTGATCAGGCGGGTGGATTGGTAGGCTAACGCTGCTGCAACCTTTGGGTGGGCATGGCCCAGGTTGGCGACCCCATGCCCGGAGGCACAATCGAGATATTCCACCCCGTCAATATCCCACAGAGATGCGCCCTGCCCACGCACAAAAATGATCGGTTGCTTGGTGTAAAGACCGGATGTGTGCCGGCTTTCAATTTCAAAAATTTCACTAGCGTTCATTGGATGACCGTCCCGTTACCGTTAATAGCGTTCGAAATTGGGTTTTGGATGCGTCCGTCGGCTATGATGACCCGTCCGACGCCGCCTTGCAGGGCTTCTTCAGCGCCCAGTACTTTTTTCTTCATACGCCCCTGGGCGGCTTCCAGGGCCATTGGAAGTTGAGCCTGGGGCAGTTGGCGGATGAGTGTGCTTTCATCGGGAAAATTGCGCATCAGCCCAGGCACTGCGGTCAGCAGCAGCAAGGTTTCGGCTTTGACGGCGGCAGCGACCATGGCTGCAGCCCGGTCGGCATCCACATTCAATGCTTCGCCTTGCATTGAGACAGCCACCGGGGCTACCACGGGCAGGTAGCCCGCGTTAATAAGCATGTGCAGCAGCTCGCTGTTAACCTGCTCGATCTTGCCGGTGTAATCATCACGGATGATCTTGCGTTTGCCGTTCTCGATACTCTGGATCGAATCTTTGCGTGTGGCTTGCATCAACCGGCCGTCCATACCGCTCAGACCAAATGCGTTAACGCCTAGCCGGTGCAGCTGCTCGACCAAAAGGCTGTTGACCTTGCCGTTAACTGCCATCAGGAAGATCTCCAGGGTTTTGCGGTCGGTATAGCGTGAGGAATAACCGGAGGGCGAGGTAATAAACTTGGGCGGGTTGCCAACTGCTTCGCCCAAAGCATTGGCTTCGGCCGAGCCGCCGTGTACCAGGATCAGTTTCTGTCCTTTTTTAAGGATTTCAACGGCATCGGCGCAGATGGCTGAAAAATCTACACCTTCTGTGCCGCCCAGTTTGACAACGATGATCGAGTCTGACATGCTTGCTCCTCTTGCAGATTAATACGGGTGCAGGCCGGCAAATTCCAGGCCGGTGGTTTCATCCAACCCGAGCATCAAGTTCATACACTGCACGGCAGTGCCCGATGCGCCTTTCATCAGGTTGTCTATGGCGCATATTGAGACGATATGACCGTTGGTTTCGTCCAGATCAAAACTGATATCGGCATAATTGGAGCCTGCCAAAATTTTGGGCTCAGGAACGCGGTAAATACCGCGTTGTTCTTTAACAACCCGCACGAATGGGTTTTCAGTTGCCACATTGCGGTAGGCTTTCCACAGGTCTTTCATAACCACGCCGGGTTTTACGCGTGCATGTGCGGTGGCAAGCACGCCGCGTACCAGGTCCACGGCGGTCATGGTCAGAGAGATATCTTTTAGCCCCAGTTCTTGAATGACTTCAGCCGTGTGGCGGTGCCCGAAGGGGGAGAAGGTGCGAATAACGTTGGCCCGTTCGGCGTGCAGCGAGCCGGAATTGCCCTCGGCACCCGATTCTGAAGAACCGACCTTGATTTCAACGATCACAGGCGCTTCCAAGTCGATCAGGCCAGCCCTGGTCAGCGGCAGCAAGGCCAGATTACTGGCAGTGGCATTGCAGCCGACCCCACTGACATAATTGGCACTGGATATCTCGCTGCGGTGCAGTTCAGGCAACCCATAAACAAATTTATCCAGCCAGCCCGGCGCAGCGTGTGGTTCACCGTACCATTGCTGGTATCTGGCGAGGTCCTTCAGGCGAAAATCAGCCGATAGGTCGATGATTTTGCCAGCCAGCCCGGCCAACTGGTCGATGTTATGCTGGGCCTGCCCGTGCGGTTGGGCCAGGAAGAGGATGTCCACTGGTTCAAGCTGGGCTGGGTCGCTGAATTTAAGTTGGGTGCGTTTGCGCAGGTTGGGGTGCACCTGGTAGATATATTCACCCAGGTGACTGCGCGAGGTGGCTTGCTTTATTTCGACGTGTGGGTGGCCCAGCAGCAGGCGTAATAACTCGCCGCCGCCATAGCCGGAGCCGCCGACGATGGATACTGTAGTCATGATGTCTTGCTCCTGGTATGCTGCGAGAATTCTCTCAGGAAGGATAAGCCGGCGAGGGTAGTGGTTTTGTCTCCTGCCGGGGTTGCGATTCGGTCACGATTTTTGCCTGGCAGTGTTGATCGTATATGCAACGATTTCGTCGGCGATGTCGATACCACTGATCGGTTGAGCAGTGTGAAACTCCATCGTATGGTTAATTTCGTTGACCACCATCCCTTTTTCGGGATGTTCCACCAGGTCCACAGCCAGCACACCACCGCCGACCGCCGCTGTGGCGTTCAGGCACAGGGCTTCGATTTCGGGTGTGATCGGGCAGAGTTCGCCTTCGCCGCCCCGCGCCGTGTTGGTGATCCAGTGCTCGGATTTGCGATAGATTGCGGTCAGCACCCGGTCGCCTACCACGATCGCGCGGATGTCGCGGCCAGGTTTCTTGATGAATTCCTGGATGTAGAAGACCGAATGTTGGACAGAGCCAAGTGTGGCTTTATGTTCCAGCACAGCTTCAGCAGCGTCGCGGTCGTTGATCTTGGCCAGCAGGCGTCCCCACGAACCAACCACCGGCTTAAGTACCACCGGGTAGCCAAAGGCTTCGATCGCTTCCAGGGCCGATTCAGGCGAGAAGGCGACCACATTGCGCGGCTGGGGTACGTTGGCACGTGCCAACATGGCGCTGGTGGTCAACTTGTCACCGCAGATTTCGGCAACAATGGCTTTGTTGACCGTTGGAACTCCAAAAGCATTCAAAATTCGCAATGCGTACAGGCCACTGTTATAACTGATGCTGCGTTCAAGCACCGCGTCAAAGGTGAGCCAGGGGGTTGGGTTGTCCAGGTCAAAAGAAATTGCCCGATCGTCCAACCGTTCATAGTCAATACCGCGCTTTTCCATCGCGGAGAAAATCCATTTTTCTTCCACTCGCACGCGCGAATAGAGAACACCAATCCTGAGTCTTTTTTGCATGGGAGCCTTTCCGGGGGATGCCGGATCGAATTACTCGCCCCAGTCTTCTTGTTCCATCGGAGCAAGTTCGACCTTGGCGGGGTTGAGGGAGATGATTTCCAGGTCAACGCCGCAGTCAGGGCAGACGATGATTTCGCCAACTTCGGTATTGGCTTCCAGGGTGATTTCGGCTTCGCATTCGGTGCAGTTAACATTAGACATGAGTTTATTCTCCTTTGAGTGTGTTTTTAGCTTGTTGTATCTGGATTTGGACAGCTGCTGGCGCTGTGCCACCCAGGGCTGCGCGCCGCTTGACCGATTCCAACGGGTCCAGGGCTTGATAGACGTCTGCTTCGAAGGCGGGATGCAGGCTTTTATAATCTTCCAGGCTGAGGCCATCCAGCCCCATTTCTTTTTCCAGGGCCAGGCGCACGGCTTTGCCGGCCAGTGCGTGCGTTTCGCGGAAGGGGATGCCCTTGCCAACCAGGTAGTCAGCCAGGTCGGTCGCCATCATAAAAGAGTCGATGGCGGCACGCATGCGTTTGATGCGCGGGGTAATGGTCTGCAGCGCGCCAGAGAGTACTGGCAGCATTAGCAAGAGGGTATCGGCAGCGTTGAAAACCGGGGCCTTGTCCTCCTGCAAATCCTTATCATACGTGGAAGGCAGGCCTTTCAGGGTGGCCATAAGACCGGTCAGCAGGCCAAGCAGGGTGCCGGCTTTTGCGCGGGTCAGTTCAAAGACATCCGGGTTTTTCTTTTGGGGCATCAGGCTCGAACCGGTCGAATAGGCGTCTGAAAGTTCGAAGAAGCCAAATTCAGCACTGGTGTAGAGCACTATTTGTTCGGATAGCTTGCTGAGGTGCACCGCGCATAGGGTGGTGCAAAACAGGAACTCGGCTGCGAAATCGCGGTCCGAAACGGCGTCCAGGCTATTCGGAGCCGCCTGTAAGAAGCCCAGGGCTTCTGCCAGGGCTTCGCGATCTACCGGTACAGGCGTGCCGGCCAGCGCGCCACTGCCGAGCGGCAGGCTGGAAACTCGTTTAATCAGGTCTTCCAGGCGTTCCCGGTCCCGCTGCAGCGGCCAAAAGTGGCTGAGCCACCAATGCGCCAGCAAAACAGGTTGGGCCCGCTGTAGATGCGTATAACCAGGCATCAGTGCGTCGTCTGATTTTTCGGCCTGTGCCACCAGGACGGATTGCAGGGAGGCAATCACGTCCTGGATGGCGGGCAGAGTCGCCAGCATCCATAAACGGAAATCGGTGGCGACCTGGTCGTTACGGCTGCGCCCGGTGTGCAGTTTTTGGGCGGGCGCGCCGATTAGTTCGGTCAGGCGGCGTTCAACGGCGGTATGAATATCCTCGTCGGCCGGAGCAAAAGTGAATTCGCCCTTGAGAAATTCCTGTTTGATAGCGCTCAGTCCACTGGATATGCGGACATGTTCGTCATCCGAGAGAATCCCGGCGGTGTGCAGCGCGCCTGCCCAGGCCAGGCTGCCATCCACGTCCTGGATGGCCATGCGCTGGTCCACGGGCAGCGAGGTGTTCAGCGCCCAGGCAGTTTCGTCGAGTTTGCCGCTGAAGCGGCCGCCCCAAAGTGTCATTGTTTAGTCTCGCTTGAAGCGGCTGTAATCAGGCTTGGGCATTTCCAGGCCAGAGACGGGCAGGCCATTTAAGGCGCGCACCTTCATGCTCAGACCATACAGGCGGATGAAGCCTTCGGCATGGCTCTGGTCGTACACATCTTCCTCACCAAAGGTGGCAAAATCTTCACGGTACAGGCTGAAGGGCGATTTGCGTCCGGCGGAGATGATATTACCCTTATAAAGTTTCAGGCGCACGATACCGGTGACAGGGCCCTGGGTGGAAAGCACAAAGGCGTCGATGGCCTCGCGCAGCGGTGTAAACCAAAGGCCGTTATAGACCAGTTCGGTGTACTTGACGGCGACCATTTCCTTGAAGTGGCAGGTCTCGCGATCGAGCACCAGAGATTCAAGTTCACGATGGGCATACAGCAGGATTGTGCCACCGGGGGTTTCGTACACACCGTGAGATTTCATCCCCACCAGACGATTCTCCACCAGGTCCACACGCCCAATGCCATGATTGCCGCCGATCGCGTTCAAGCGTTCGACAACCTTGGCGGGGCTAAGTTTTTCACCGTTGACTGCGATTGGGTTGCCGGTCACAAATTCGATTGTGACGTACTCAGCTTCGTCCGGAGCGTTCTCGGGCGAGGTGCTCATCTGGTACATGGCTTCTTCGGGTTCGTTCCACGGGTCTTCCAGAAGGCCGCCTTCGTGCGAAAGATGCCATAGGTTTGAGTCGCGGCTGTAAATCGACTTGATTGTGGCGGTTACCGGGATGTTGTGCTTGGCGGCGTAGGCGATGGCGTCTTCGCGGCTGCGGATGTCCCATTCGCGCCATGGGGCGATGATCTTGAGGCGCGGGTCGAGCGCCATTACGGTCAGTTCAAAACGAACCTGGTCATTGCCTTTACCGGTTGCGCCATGTGCGATGGCATCAGCGCCTACTTGATGGGCAACATCCACCATGTGCTTGGCAATCTGAGGGCGGGCAACGGATGTGCCGAGCAGGTATTTATGTTCATATACCGCACCAGCCTTCAACATGGGGAAGAGGTAATCTGCAGCAAATTCTTCGCGCATGTCATGCACAATCAGTTGGCTTGCACCGCTGGCAATAGCCTTTTTCTCGAGCAGGCTCAGGTCTTCATCACCCTGCCCAACGTTCGCGCAGAAACAAACGACTTCACAACCATAGTTTTCCTTCAACCATGGAACGATCACGGATGTATCCAGGCCACCGGAATAAGCCAGGACTACTTTTTTTACTTGCGGTTTTACTTTTGTATTCATAACATCTCCAATGTTTTGTGGTGGTAAAGAAAAGCGGCCATCCTTGGAAGGAGGGCCGCCTGGGTGACGATTGTTAGCGAGGGATTTGTTTACCCTGTCAACTTGCACACACGCACAGAAAACCCCGGCCTTCCCGGAGGGAGGAGGTTTGAGGACGACGTGTACGGAGCAGGTTTCCTGAGGTAAACATAACAGGCAGTATTCTACCACTCGATGAGAATGTGTCAATGCCTGTAGGCGCAGATTACTCAACTTGGCCCGTATTCGTCCATTATTTTATTTTTCCACGACAAACCCTGCTGCCCCATTGGCCGGGAGAGCTCCGCCGATAATCATGAAACTTTCCGGGCTTGTGCGAGGACATATTCAACCATCAACGCGGGAATATTAACACCGGTGGTGGTGATACTGTTGCGGAATTCCATGGTGTGATTTACTTCGTTTATCGTCAGCCCGTTTTCAGATTCAAACACGTCAATCGCCAACAGGCCACCACCGATGGCGCGCGCTGTGCGCCGGCAGATCTCGCTCAACTCGGGTGTCAGAGGGCAATTGGAGGCAATGCCCCCGCGTGCTGTGTTGGTGATCCAATTTTCTGAGGTGCGGTAGATGGCGGCGATTGGTTCTTCACCGACAACAAAGGCACGTATATCGCGTCCGGGTTTCTGAATGTATTCCTGAATGTAGAATACCTGGTGGTTTACGCCCAGGGTGGCTTTGTGTTCAATAAATGATTCTGCAGCGTGGCGGTTATCCACTTTGGCCAATAGACGGCCCCAAGAACCCACCACTGGTTTGAGCACGCAGGGGTAGCCGAGCTCGTCCACAGCTTGCAGGGCGGCTTCTTCGTCAAAGGCCATCAATACGCGCGGGGTTGGAATGTTTTCTCTTACAAGTATCTGGCTGGTGACGTATTTATCTCCACAGCGTTCCGACACCTGGGGCGTGTTGACTACAGTCACCCCGTTGGCTTCATAAATTTTGGAGATATAAATCCCACGTGAATAAGAAATAGAGCGTTCAAACAGAACGTCCACGCGCTCCTTCAGGTTGGCAATATCAAAGAAGTGGTCGCCATCGTTAATGCGTACCAACTCTACATCACTGTGTTTTTCGAGTTCATCGATCAGGTATTTTTCTTCAACACGCAGGCGGGTATATAAAAAGCCGACTTTTATCATGGGTTATTCTCCTCTTTATTGCGTCACTGGCTGGCGTAGATATTCAATGACCTTGCTGGTCAGTCCAGCGGTGCTAAGTGTTCCGCCCAGGTCTGGGGTTGTTTCACCGGCGGCGATGCAGGCTTCAACTGCGGCGCGCAGCCGTCCGGCCTGCGTGTGTTCACCCAAATGTTCAAGCATCATTGCCGCTGCCAGGAAGGTGGCCGTTGGATTGGCGATTCCCTTGCCCACCAAGGCTGGGGCACTGCCGTGAACGGGCTCAAAGACCGAGGCATCCAGGCCGATGTTGCCAGAGGCAGCCACACCCAGACCACCGACGAACATGCAGGCTTCGTCGCTCAGGATATCGCCAAAAAGATTGGTGGTGACGATTACTTCGAATTGTTCGGGAGCGCGAACGAGTTCCATTGCACAGGCGTCTACGATCATTTCCTTGGTTTCGATTTCGGGGAACTCAGCCGCTACTTCGTGTGCCACCCGCAAAAACAATCCACAGGTTTGGCGCAAGACATTGGCTTTGTGAACGACGTGCACACTTTTTCGACCGGTTTGGCGGGCAAGCTCAAATGCTTTGCGCACGATTCGTTCGGAACCTCGGCGGGTGATCACCCGCTCCGTCACCGCCCGGTTGCCATCTTCTTCCAGCCGTTCGATGCCAGAATATAAGCCTTCGGTGTTTTCGCGCACCACCAGCAGGTCGATGCCGGGGCGTGAAGAGGGGTGGTTGATTGAGCGGCAGGGTCTGAGGTTGGCGTACAGCTGCAGTTCCTGGCGCATGCGTACAATGGGGGAGAAATACCCGGGGATGTTGGGTGGCGAGGTGACAGCACCCAATAAGCTGGCATGTGCGCGACGGATGATTGTCAGGGTTTCGGCAGGCAGTGGGCTGCCCAGGCGCTGGTAGGCTCCGTAGCCAATTTCCGCCGGGGTGAATCGAAGCTCGAGGGGTAGGCAGTTGAGCACCATTTCCGCGCTTGCTATCACATCCGGTCCAATGCCATCGCCGGGTAAGAGGCATATCTCATATTTCATATCGGTTCCTTACCCCATTAATTCCTGGATGTCGTGAGTTTTTAGAAAGTTGACAATCCCGCCAGCATCGGCGATCTTGATCACAAAATCAGGCAGCGGGCGAGCCTGGTAGCTGTGCCCATTGCTCAGGTTTCGGATTTTCCCACTCGACAGGTCCACATCAACCTCATCGCCTTCGCTTATATCTGCTGCGGCTTCGGGGCACTCCAGTATTGGCAGCCCGATATTGATGGCGTTGCGAAAGAAAATTCGCGCATACGAAGGGGCGATGATGCACTTGGCTTGCGATCCCTTAATGGCGATTGGGGCATGTTCGCGTGATGATCCACAGCCAAAATTCTGTCCGCCGACGATGATGTCGCCAGCTTTCACATTGGGAGCGTAATCCGGTTTCACTTCGCAAAAGACATTCTTGGCCAGCTCCTGCGGGTCAATGGTGATGTTGTATCGGCCGGGAATGATCTCGTCCGTATTCATATTTTCTCCAAAAGTCCAGGCTTTTCCCATGGTTGGCTCCTTCTATTTGTCCAGGTAGGGGCGGGGATCGGTGATCCGGCCGGTGAGGGCGGCTGCTGCGGCGGCTGCCGGGCTAGCCAGGTAAATTTCTGAGAGCGGGCTGCCCATGCGGCCAATGAAATTGCGGTTCATGGTCGTCAGAGCGCGTTCGCCGGGTGCCAGGATGCCGCCATGTCGACCAATGCAAGCGCCGCATCCGGTGCCGGTTACAGTGCAACCGGCATCCATCAGGATTTCAATCAGACCGTTTTGCATCGCTTTCTTGTAAATTTTAGCGCTGGCAGGGGTTACAATCACACGTGTGTGCGGGTGGACGTGTTTGCCTTTCAGAATGCCCGCCACAACTTCCAGGTCCTCATAACGTGAATTAGTGCATGTGCCAATATAAACCTGGTCGATGGCCAGGCCTTCCACTTCGCTGAGTGCCTTGGCATTATCCACGTCTGGGTGGCAGGAGACATAAGGTGGAATCTGAGTCACATCGATCTCAATGACCCGTTCATACTGCGGGTTGACCGGGCGAATTTGCTCATAATTGCCGGTGGCACTGGTCTCGTTCTTCAAGTAATCGAGCGTGGTTTGGTCGGCAGCGATCAGGCCGCATTTGGCACCAATCTCGGTGGACATGTTCGAGAAGATGATGCGCTCATGCATGGGCAGTTGATCAATATAGCTGCCGCCAAATTCCACCGAGCGATACGTGCCGCCATCCATTCCCAACAGCCCGGCGATGTAAATCATCACATCTTTTGCAAAAACCCCCCTCTGCCCGCTTCCATCCAGTTCGATGCGGATAGTTTCTGGAATCTTGAACCAGCACTTGCCAGTTACCCAGGCTACACCAATCTCGGTGGATCCCAGGCCAGCACCAAAGGCTCCCAGGGCACCATAGGTGTTGGAGTGCGAGTCTGCCCCGATGACAATGGCGCCGGGAGTGATGTAGCCTTCTTCGATCATGACCTGGTGGCAGACACCCTGGTGATAAAACTGGCTGATGTTTTGTTCTTTCATGAAGTCCAGTGCTTTTTTCTGGGCTTCAGCCGCCAGCAGGTTAGGAGCCGGATAGGCATGATCGAAGTGAATGACTATCTTGTTTTTATCGTGGATTGGCTTGCCAATTTCACGGAAGGCCTTGATGGCCAGCGGTGTGGTGTTGTCGTGACTCATGATGTAATCCACATCTACCAGGACAATTTCACCGGCATGCACTTCATGCCCGACTTTACGTGAAAATATTTCTTCAACCAGCGTTCCCATAGTTTCCTCCATTACCATTTGCGGTGTATTTTTTTAAGATGACACGTGTTTCGGTCCGTTTGACGCCTGGGACCGAGCGTAGTTCTTCGATCAGGTTGTTGAGCGCCATCACGTTTTCTACGTTGACGAAGGTGCTGATATCGTATTCCCCGGTCACTTCGTAGACATTGCTGACATCCTTAAAGCTGCGCAACCTTCGGACAACGGCCGGGGTGTAGGTATGCGATTCAACCTCGATCATCACCAAGGCATTGATATCATGCGGGATGACGTCAATTTCGCGCCCAGTGACTTGCTCGGCGATTTCGATGATGTCGGTATCAAACAACTGTTTACGCTGGTCACCCAGGTTCTTAATGCGCAGCACAATCACCTCCAGCTCGGCACCGCTGACTTCAATGCCATACTCATCCAGTCGGGCGGCGACGGCACTTTTGCCGGTATATTTGTCTATCACGATCTTGCGTTCACGTCCCAGTAAGGCGGGGTCAAAAGGTTCGTAGGTGCGTGAGTCCTTAAGTACGCCGTTGGTGTGCACCCCACTTTTATGGGTGAATGCGTTCTGCCCGGTAATTGGTTTATTGGGTGCCAGGAAAAAACCTGAAACCTTCTCCAGATAGTTGGCGGTTTGCATGAGAGGTTGGATATTGTAGTGCTGCACGCCTTCCAGATTGTGAAAGGCCACAACCGTCTCTGCCAGATCAGGGATGCCGGTTCGCTCACCCAGGCCGTTGACGGTGGTATGGATGCAGTCAGCTCCGGCGCGGATGCCTGCCATGGCGTTTGCCAGGGCCAGACCGTAATCGTTATGGCAATGCAGGTCAATTTTGCATGGCAGCAATTGTTCTTTCAGGGCACGGACGCGATCGTACATGGTATGTGGCTGCATAATACCAAGGGTGTCGGCAAAGCTAATGCGGTCTGCACCAGATTCGATGGCTGCGTTGCATACCCGCACAAGAAAGTCAAAATCGGTGCGGGTGGCGTCCTCTGGGGTGTAACGAACCTTTAACCCCAGGCTGCGGGCGTAGGCGATGTGCTCGCAAATGATGGCAATAGCTTCATCCTGGGACTTGTGCAGCTTCGTGTCCAGGTGGATCTTGGAAGTCGCGTAAAAAATGGCCACCCGGTTTGCACCACAGGTGTGGGCTTTTTCAATCCCTTTTTTGTGAGCCATGGAGTGGGCCACTATTTCGGCTTTCAGCCCAAGCCGGGCAATTTTTTCAACTGCGGTAGCGATACTGGCTGAAACGCTTGGATCGCCGGCTTCGATCATCTCCACGCCGATATTATCCAATAACCTGGCGATTTCGATTTTTTCCGCCAGGGTGAAATTAACATAGGGTGTTTGTTCACCTTCTCTTAAAGTTGTATCGAGTATTGCAACCATGATTCTCCTCGGGCTATCAAAATAAAAATCGCTCTCCGATGTCGGAGAGCGATTTTGGTTACAGGGATTTAACTGACGCTTACGCGTCGGTTTATTTCATATCCTGCTGCTTAACCAAAATGAGCCCACAAATCCGATCATCGATGATCC
>CAIVSQ010000224.1 GCA_903908605.1 uncultured Anaerolineae bacterium | reverse complement strand
GCCGCTGCCATCCTCGGCCATATCCCACCAACCTGAGAGCAGGCAGTGGCACAGCCCCCAATCACGAATATTCTCCTTGGATAGACCCAGACATTCTGAAAGGATGGCGATGCGGCGCTCTACCCGGCGCAATGCACCTGCCAGATAGGGAAAATCAGGGATCGGGTTGGTAAGCAGCGGGCCGCACTCATAGCCGGGTGGGCCAATGACCCCTTTGGGGTCAATAACACACCATCCAGAGCCCGAAGATAAAATATTAAAGTGGTGACAATCACCATGGATCAAACTCAGCCCACCGGTTTCGAACAAAATGGGTAGCAGATTTTCCACTCGCGAACATAATTTTTCAGGAAATGGGCCAGTCGCCCCTGCGAATCTGGGACGGAGCTTCCCAAGTTCTGCAAACCAATCTGACAGCTTGATAAAGGGCATCTCCTGTAGCGCTGGGCGGTGAATGCGCGCCATCAGTTCGCCCGCAATGCGCGTCCGCTGATCATCGTCCGGAAGTCTGGCCAGCATCTCCCCCGGCATAAGCCTCTCAAGAATAAACATGTATTTCTGCTCATCCGCATCCAGCAGGCTTACACATCCGTCACCATTCATATAGCGCAAGGCGGCCAGTTCGCTAAGAAATTCGCGGTTAGGAACGCCAATTTTTAGCACCACGGGCAGGCCATCCGCACGGCGCGCAGCGGTGACATAATTATAAGAAAGCAGCATGGGTGCGCCAATCTGCAGATCCCAACGCTGGGCGGCATACTCCAGCAAAGCTGGCAGATCTGATAACCATTGCCGTCCCGTTTCGCCAAAAGCGATATGGATATTATGCAAAAAATCTACTGGAAATTCCACAATACTCTCCAATAATAAATCAGCCCCGCTCGATGTTATGAGCGGGGCTGATTGTTAATTTTGTATCAGGGTGCCACGATAATATTAACGATCAGATCGGTGCCAAAGGTAATCTTGCTATCACTAACCATCACCCAGTGACCAATATATTCACCGGCTTTTTCAGGTGCAACCATATCAACACCAATGTCAACAATGCCCCCAGGAAAGACAGGTTGGTCATCATTTGAATAAAAATTCGACTCGCCGCCCATGGCCGGGCCCGTCCACCAAATCAGACCAAAACCACCATCCCAGTTACAAATACCCGTGTTCTGAATGCGCCAAACTTTACGGAACGTCTCATTGGGTTTCAAAACTGTTTTATCCGCGATGGTCACATCAGCGATAAATGCAGAATTCAAACAAGCACCAGCATTCTTGGGCGGGTTAACAGGAGATAGCGGCGTAAGACTTGGAATGGGCGTATTCGTCGGAAGCACAGCGCCTGGCAAGGGTGTTGATACCACATCGGTCGGCGCAACCGGGAGGCCGCCAGTCAATTCGGTTGAGGTTGGGGTCAGTAATTGCAATGCGGGCGCCTGGGTCGAATCGGCTGTACCAGACGCGCTGGTGGGTGCTTCGAGCGCTGATGTGCGGGTGGGTGCAGCGGTAGGCGATGGCAGTGAGGCAATCGCAGTCAGTTGAACAAAAGCTGTGGCAGCCGCAGAAGTCATAACGGCGCTAACACTCATCTGGGTAGGTGTCTCAGTGGCGGCAGGGGTAGCTGCCTGCCCAAGCGAACAGCCATTCAAAGCAAGAAGAAGGATGACCCAAATCGTAAGCAAGCAAGTACGAGCGGATATTTTCATTATAAACTCCCTGTAACCAACAAAAATATACATCTATATTGATACATTATATCCCATGCAAGAGAATGCAGATTCTTATACGACCTGAATATAACCCTGGTTACACCCATACACTAACTGACCCACATTTACGCGGTCTACGTCCTGACATGCAATTGTATTGACCGCAAAACACACAAAACGGCATGAATATTTATCAAAAATTCAACAAAAAGGGGTGTGTTCCAGCAATGCCGGAACACACCCACTATAATCATCGGATTGTTCAGTTACCTGAAGGTGTAGCGCCCGGACTTGATTGTGTTGGAGAGGGAACAGGCGTCGGGTGCATCAGGTAACCGAGCCGGTCAATGCGCGGCCCGGCCCAAATCAGGCGATCTGGCGCGGCAGGACCGTTGGCCTGGACGCTGAGGATAAATTTGACAGTTTGCCCGGCAAGCACACTTAAATCTGTATCGACAGGATAATACTTGCCTTCAAACACTTCGCCATATTTCCAGATGTTAATTATTGGCCCATCCCCTACCCGGTAATCAAGGCGGAAAATGGCATCGCAACCATCTGCCAGGTACTGGCAGTTTATCAAAGCTCGGAACCGATCACCTTTTTGCACGGTAAATGGAGGATATGTTCCTTGCAGGTAGCCATTAGGCGTTCGCTGAGGAATCATCTGCAAACCCGGCCCGCGGAAAATTTGTCCATTTTCCAGCTGAGGATTCTTAACAAAACGAACAGATCCCAATTTGCCAGCCGCATTCCCTGGGCAACTCAGAATTCCCGCGCCAGAGCGCCAGGTTGCGTGGCAATAATCAAACGAAAAATCATAGATTTTTTTCATTGGATCTGTAACTTTTATATCAACATAAAATGGATCGGAGGCAGTCGGGCCAAGACCGAAGATATCGCCTGCCTTGTTGCGCAGCATCCAGTACCCACGGTACGAACCGGTTTCCAGGGGGGCGGTTAACTCGACTGAAACGTCGATGGTCTGGCCGGGCTTAACTTTTTCAGATAGGGTGGTTGTCGCTATGCCATTCATATTGTCTCCACGCAGGAAGACCAAACCATAGGAAGTGGTCCAGGTGCAGGTGCCAATATTTTTTAGTCGCCAGGTCTTGATAAAAAGCTCACCAGGCTGAAAAAACGTACCATCTGGGACGCTGATATCCTTAACAAAAACCGCCCAATTGCAATATGTCACCGGTGTACGAGTTGGAGCTACCGGTGTTCGTGTGGGAGATTGAATAGTGGGTGGCAATAACGGCGTCAGACTGGGAGGAAGAAGCGGGGGAATCGTAGCGGGTAGATTGGTTGATACTGGCGTGATGGATGGGTAAGGAGTTCCTGGCGGCAGTGTAGGCAAGACCGAAGTAGCCACCGGAGTCTGGCGACCGGAAGAATATGCCAGGGTCTGGAGCGCCTGGACGGTGGCAGCCTGCTCGGTGTAAACAGCTTTTAGCGTAGCAGCGGCATCTGGCGTGCTCGAAGGTAAATTGCAGGCGCTTAATAAGAGCGACAAAAACAGCCCAAGCAAAATTGGTTTAATGTGTGTACGCATACGTGCCTCCATGGATGTTTTCCTATCCTGCCTAATGACGCCCATTTTGGCAGAAAAGTTCCCATTCAAGGAAGAAGCCGGGGGTGAACCCCGGCTTCTTTATGATCTTGCTACGGGCAACGCAGTACCGCACGTCCAAATTGTTGGTGATTAGGATTATCCACGTACAGATCAACCCACAAATCTGTTGCGGTGGTAGCCCATTCGATGGTGATTCTTTTCGTCCCAGCGTTATCGAATTCCAATGTGCCGTCCGGACCAGTGCCACCATCACTGTAGATCCAACTATATGTAACCGTACCAGCCTTGTTGACTTCTATGACAGCGTCAACAATGTATTTACCCCCGGCAGCGGCACAAGCACCATCACGGGTTACACTGAAAGCGACGCTGGTCACGGCGAATTTCCCGGCAGTTTCTGTTCCGGAACCGGTCTCACCAACCTTGATCTCAACATAAAACGATTTTCCATTGGAGCCGCCCGCAACGGGAATTCGCGCCCCCGCGGGATTAAGAAGACCCCAATAGCCGCGCAGGACGCCGACCTTGGCGGGAACCTGCAGGTTAACAGAAAGATCGATGGTTTGTCCAGGGGCAGTGGTACCAGCGAGTGGCAAACTGGCAGCACCGCTCATGGCATCACCAGAATCAAAGACCAATTTATAGGTTGAATCCCAGGTGCAAGTACCAATATTTTTCAGTCGCCAGGTCTTTGTAAATGTTGCTCCGCTTGTAAAGAGGGTGCCATCCGGGATGCTGACATCATTAATAAATTGGGCGGCATCACAAGAGGCAGTTGGCCTGGGCGCAGCAGTTGGCAGTGGTGGAATAGGGGTCTGGGTTGCATCCGCAGGGGGAGGATTATTGGGTGCAGGTACCGGGGTATTGGAGACATCTGGCGCAATTGTTGGCAGCGCCTGGGAAGGAGCACTGGTAGGGTTTAGCAAGGAATTCTGAGTCAATTGTACCGCCACAGTCATTGCCGCAGCAGTAAAAACAGCATCTGCGCTGTTTTGCGGTGGTGGAGTAGTAGCTGCCACAGGCAAATTACAGGCGCTCAAGGTCAGTAAAAAAACCAGGAAAAAGAGCATTATCTTGAAAGCTTTCATGTCTAAATATTCTCCTTCTTTTGAATTGTACTCCACAATTCTGCCAATGACACGAAAAGATCGTACGGCGAAAGCCACTTACGGTCAAATAAAAAAGGATGCCCTGAGGCATCCTTTTAATATTCAGACTAGATGTATGGCTAAGCAATTGCTTCTTCGATAATTTCGCCGCTGCTTGTTTTCTTAGCGCGATATGTAATTCTACCGCGGCTAAGGTCATAAGGAGACATCTCCACCTTTACCCGGTCTCCAAGCAAAATACGAATATAAAACTTGCGCATTTTACCCGAAAGATACGCCAGGATCACGTGGCCGCTTTCCAATTTGACTTTAAACTGGGTACCAGGCAGAGCCTCGATCACAGTTCCTTCAACAACTAACTTATCATCTTCTTTTGCCATACACACCTCCGGTCATTTATTCGGTGACCTTAACCGTACGTCGCTTGAGGCGACGAATAGCTTTCTTATCTTCCATGCGGCGCTGTTCACTCTTCGAGATAAACCAACGCTTGCGTCGCACGGTGCTGAGAACACCACTCTTAACAATTTTCTTGCGGAACCGCTTGAGCAGAGACTCCTGCGATTCGTTGGAACGTAATACTACGAGCGTCATGCGAAATCACCTCCCTTCCAGAGGGGGATAACAAAACTCGGCTGTCCATAAATACAGCCGAGGCAAGGAGCAATCCCTACGATGAAAAAAACCACATCTTCAAGAATAAAACGCTCCTGCACAACTCCTTGATCGCTTTGACACGATCTCATGGATGCCGTTTATGGACCATTCTCATTATACTATCAACCGAACTCATAAGCAAGGTTGATAAAAAAGAAAAAGCCTCTTGGCAATGACCTACTCTCCCAGGAGGCTGCCCTCCAAGTACCATCGGCGCTGACGAGCTTAACTTCCGGGTTCGGGATGGGACCGGGTGTACCCTCGTCGCTCTAATCACCAAGAGACTAAATTCACATTGTATTGTGACTTCTGAACAGCGTATTATGCCACCTAAGCATTCATAATCCAAAAAAGTATCAAGTTCTCCGTACCACACAAGTCAGTCCTCGACCATTAGTACAACTTAGCTTAACACATTACTGTGCTTACACTTGTTGCCTATGTAGCAGGTAGTCTACCTGCGGTCTTACTGGATTAACTCCATGAGGGATCTAATCTCAAGGCGAGTTTCCCACTTAGATGCTTTCAGCGGTTATCTCTGCCAGACATAGCTACCCAGCGATGCCGTTGGCACGACAACTGGCACACCAGAGGTCTGTCCACCCCGGTCCTCTCGTACTAGGGGCAGATCCTTTCAAAT
>CAIVSQ010000223.1 GCA_903908605.1 uncultured Anaerolineae bacterium | reverse complement strand
TGAGGCAAAGGATAGCTCCTGGGGAAGTGAAAAGAGAAGAGTATTTATTTTATCCTAGCATAGGATTCTCAAGGAAATCTAAAGAAATTGTTGCAATGTCCTATATGTTCCGGGAAAGCTCTGGTTTTCTTGCAGGTTTTCTTAAGATTTTCTTCAGATTTGATTGATATAGTTCAATCATCACAATGCAACTTTTCAGGAGAAAAATATGTCAATAATCAAGTTATCCCAATTTTTTAAGATGTTTGTCCCCGGTCTGCTGGCTTTGGTATTTGTGTTTGGCGCTGCTGGTTGCAGCGTAATCTCGTCAATGATACCTGGCGGCTCGTCTGCTTTTTCGGTAGAACCCAATTATAAAGATTTGGTTTACGCTCCTGTTTCGGCTACCCAGAAACTGGATTTGTACATCCCAACCACCGGCACGGGACCCTTCCCCGTGGTGATTAACATCCACGGCGGTGGGTTTCGGTTTGG
This sequence comes from uncultured Anaerolineae bacterium, assembly GCA_903908605.1. GTDB lineage: Bacteria > Chloroflexota > Anaerolineae > Anaerolineales > Villigracilaceae > UBA5195. The sequence goes on along the minus strand of CAIVSQ010000223.1, from coordinate 2,128 downwards.
CGATAAGGGTATGTTGAGCGATATAACTGGCAAAGCCCTGTTGACGGCAGGTTATGCTGTCGCATCAATCGATTATCGTCTTTCCGGGGTAGCCCAATTTCCTGCTGCAGTTCAGGATGCCAAGGCGGCTGTTCGTTTCCTACGTGCCAATGCTGCCCAATATAATCTCAACCCGGATAAGATCGCCGTCTTCGGTCAATCTGCTGGCGGCAACATCGCCGCGATGGTGGGTGTAACCGGCAATATTAGCGATTATGACGATGCCAGCCTGGGAAATGCCGGGATTTCCTCAGCGGTTCAGGCTGTCGTTGATCAATATGGCCCAACTGACTTTTTACTGATGGATGCTCAGGCCAAAGCGCAGGGCTGCACAGCTGCGGATCAGAAGCATAATGATGCCGGTTCCTTCGAATCAGCCTATATCGGGGCAGCCATTCAAACTGTGCCTGAACAGGTCAAAAAATCCAATCCGATTACCTACATCAGCGCAACTACACCACCCTTTTTGATCCAAAAAGGCGACCAGGATTGCACAGTGCCGGTTGAAAGCACTAAAATGTTGGCAAATGCGCTCAGTGCCGCAAAACTGGATAGTACTTATACCTTGCTCGCTGGTGCCGGCCATGGTGGTGCCCAGTTCGAGACCGATGAAAACGTGAAGTTAGTGATCGGTTTTCTGGATAAATACTTGAAATAATACAATACAAGGCTTACTAGCAGCAGCGAATGGAAGCCTTGGGACACAAAATAATCCGCCTTTCGGCGGGTTATTGATTTACCTTGGCCCTCTCGTCTTATGGAAGGATGATAAGGACCAAACAGCGGTCCCCGTTGAGGGGATGATATTCGGGTGTGTTTGGGGGCACATTAAATATCGCCGTTGATACATGTGAGGCTGGTCGAAACCAGCCTGGCATGTTTATTATTTTGAGAATGACCCCCTCCCTTTTCTATTTTGTAAGGTTCATTTACGCGAAGTTTTCGGGTAAGTTATATCGCCCCCAAACAAGATATAGAGATTTGGATGAAAGAATCGCCAGGAATTAATGAATCGACATCCAAAAAATAATCCAAAAGCACAGTTTGGTATACTGCTCCGGTCAGAAGTGGCCGGTCTGAAAGGCAGCGATGTGAACAAGGCTGCTGGGCTTCTGCGCATCAAGAGAAAGGGTGGCAAAGACAGCTATGTGGAACTGCCGGCTGACCTGGCTGACCAGTTGAACGAATCCAAGGAATTCCTGTTCACCCCCAACCAGGCCTGGAAAAGCAAGTTCTACCAGGTAATGCGCCAGGCGGCCCGTGAACTGGGGATCAAAGTCAGCGGTCTGCACCGCTTACGTTCCAACTATGCTCAGGATAAATATCTGGAGCTGCGCAAGAAGGGCAAAAGTGATCGCGAGGCGCGCCTGGAAGTCTCGAGCGCCTTAGGGCATAATCGCATTGATGTGGTCAAAGGGTACATTCCGCTGTAACCGATCGTAAGCAGGTATCGATTTATTTGTGGACCCGTCTCAGCTTGGACCGCCGGCAGTGCGGATATCATCCCCTAGGGCACCCTCGCACCAGCCGAGCAGCCCCTTCCCCTAAATCCCACTCTTGGAATTCGGGGAGGGAAACCCCCTCATGGTCTCGGATTTCATTATTTCTTTAACGTAGAAGCAACGGCGATATGAAAATTATTGCCACGATCGGTGACTTTGAATTCCATAATCATCCGGTCAACATTGGGGTATAGTTTTTTCTTGCGTTTCATCAGGTCTTTGATAATTTCCGTAAAATCTTCGCGGCTTTGTTGGTCGGGCATGGTTTTGCGCATGTCTGCCAGCAGCTCTTCGCGTTTCTCGGCAGGCAGGATGGATGCGTTCCAGGCGGCGCAGGCGACCATGACCAGTTTGTTGAACGATTGATAATCCGGGGCGGTGTCGCGGTAAGGCGCAATGATGTTGCTGATGGCATCTGAGATGCTCAGCTCGCCTTCGGGGTTGATCATGGTTTTGGTGAAGCCGGTTTTTGCTTTCACCTGCCGCATCATTTTTTGCAAGATGGATGAGCCGCTTTTATCCTGGCTGGCTTGTGCCTGGGGCGCAATTTCGCCTGGAATGATTTTCTTTTTGTTTTTGGTGCGCGC
>CAIVSQ010000222.1 GCA_903908605.1 uncultured Anaerolineae bacterium | reverse complement strand
GGTATATTTGCACTTCCGTACACGTATTTAATTGGCAATGAGGTGGGTGGAAAACGAGCCGGGTTGTTTGCGCTAATCCTGGCGGGGACATCGTACTGGTTGAACACAATCAGCAGAATAGGCCTGCGTTTTCCCTTATACCCGGCATTTGCGGCACCTGCCATTTATTACTTGATACGAGGTTTACGTCATCAAAGGCGCAATGATTTCATTCTTTCCGGCCTTTTCCTGGGACTCGGTCTGCATGGTTATAGCCCATTCAGGTTTGTACCTATCGTGATTTTATTGGGTGTGGGCTTGTACTTGTTGCATAAACAATCTGTTGGCAACAGGAAGCAGACCATGACAATGTTTGTCATGTTGGTATTGGCTTCATTCCTGGTGTTCCTGCCGCTTCTACGTTATGCCATGGATGAACCTGCTATGTTTTCATACCGGGCTATGACCCGCCTGACAGGGGAGGAATCACCTCTGCAAGCGCCTGCCTGGCAAATTTTTGCCAGTAATACAATGAACGCCATGTTGATGTTCAATTTAGATGACGGCGAGATCTGGGTGCATTCGATCCCCCATCGGCCAGCACTGGATATTGTTAGCGCGGTACTGTTTGTATTTGGTTACCTGTTTTTAATCGTTCGTTACTTACGTAAACGTAATTGGTTGGATATCTTCCTGGTTTTGGCTGTGCCAATGTTAATGATGCCTTCCATTCTTTCATTGGCATTTCCGGCCGAAAATCCTTCCTTAAACCGGACTGGTGCGGCTGCGATTGTGGTGTTCGTGGTGGCAGGGCTTGCGTTGGATGGCATTTTTGTGGCGATGAAGGGGCTGAATAGGGTGAGCCGGCAGGGCCTGGCGATCAGCGTGGTATCGATTTTGCTTGTGTTTTCGAGTCTTCAGAATTACCATTTGGTCTTTAACCAATTTGCTACACAGTTTATCCAGGGGGCCTGGAATACTTCGGATATGGGCAAAGTAATCCGCGCATTTGTTGCCGCAGGCAACAACCCCGATAATGCTTTTGTGGTTCCTTATCCCTACTGGGTGGATACGCGTCTGGTGGGTATTCAGTCCGGGTACCCCACCAAGGATTATGCTCTCTGGCGTGAAAACCTGCCTACCAGCACTTCTCAACCGGGCAGCAAGCTGTTTCTTGTCAAGGAAGAGGACCTGCAGACCCTCGATGAGTTGAAAAATATTTATCCAACCGGGGTGCTTGGGCATTTTGCCAGTCCATTGGAAGGAAAAAACTTCTGGATATATACTGTTCCTGATAATCAATCGGTTACCCCGTAAATGGTGTTCTTCATATGAAAAATTCCCGCTCCTGGTTTTACCGAGTTTTGTTTTTATTGATCCTGGTCGTGGCGGCCTATTTTCGTTTCGTCGGGCTGAATTGGGATCAAAGCCAGCATTTGCATCCAGATGAACGATTTATGACGATGGTTGAATCGGCGCTCGATCCGGTACACAGCCTGTCAGATTATTTCAACACGGATGCCTCTTCTCTTAATCCACATAATCGTGGCTACACCTTTTATGTTTATGGGGATCTGCCTGTCACGATTGTTCGATACGCCGCTGATTGGATGAGCGGTCTTTCGGCCTGGGCGGTAAAGACTGCTCAGCTCGTGGGTTCCGATGGCAGTCTCGGTTCGCTCTTGGTTCGCATGGGAAAAACCACCAATTGGGCGGGGTATGACGAAGTTACCCTTGTGGGTAGAGCGCTTTCAGCATTGTCGGACCTGGGTTCGATTGTGTTGTTATACCTGATCTCCAAGCGCTTGTATGGGCAAAAAGTTGCTGTATTGGCGGCAGCTTTTTCTACGTTGGCGGTGATGCAGATTCAGCAGGCTCATTTTTTCACTGTAGACATGTTTGCTAATTTCTTCATGTTCCTAGCGATTTACTTTGCTGTGGAAGTCATGACCGGGAATTCCAGCGGGAATTTCTCGTTTGCTAGCAGTCCCATTCCGCCCAGCTCCACAGAGGAATCAAGCGCAGGTTCCACTTTCCGGGCCTCCCAGATTATGGATATCCTGGCGTCTGCTGTACGCAATCCGTTGGTATGGAATGTAATTGGTTTTGGGATGGCTCTGGGTGCATCGGTCGCATCCAAAATTAACGCTGCACCTTTGGCGGCGCTGCTGCCATTGGCGTTGGTTGTGCGTTATTTCAAACAACGTACAGAATTGAAACGGCAGTTTGATGACGACCAGGCTGAGATAACGCTCGCAAGTGATGGCGCTGTAACCACAGATGCGGTCGAAGACCTGGCCGTTGCCCAGCCAGGCGAAAAACCAGACTCTCCCAGGGTACAGGTAATCAGCCTGGAAACGATCTTTGTGCTGCTCGTGCTGGGCGGGCTGGTCTCTGCACTTGCTTTCCGGGTCTTCATGCCGTACGCATTTAGCGGGCCGGGCTTCCTGGGTATGAGTCCCAATCCCAAGTGGGTGGCAAACATAACCGAACAGCGTGCCCAGGCAAGTGGTGATGTGGATTTTCCACCCGCTTTGCAGTGGGCTCGACGTTCTTTTTGGTATTCGGGCTATAACCTGATAGCATGGGGGCTGGGTTGGCCGCTTGGTATTTTGGCTACGCTGGGCTTTTTATATATGGGTTACTGCATCCTCCGGGGAGAATGGAAAGAACACCTGTTGCTGTGGGGCTGGACGGGAGCCTATTTCCTCTGGCAGTCCACGCAGTGGAACCCAACCATGCGTTACCAACTGCCGATCTATCCACTGTTGGCGATGTTGGCAGCCTGGCTGATATTCAACGGCCCGCGATTTTTTACTTCTCAAAAAAATAGTTTGTCTGTTTCTGAAGGTGGTCGTGCACAACTTATGGTTGCGAATGCCATTTACCTGGTCGTTGGTGCATTGGTATTAATCGCTACGGTAGGTTGGGCGTATGCTTTCACCCGTATTTATACGCGTGATCACAGCCGTGTACAGGCAACGCGCTGGTTGTATCAGAATGTGCCCGGACCCTATAACCTGAAAATTACCCGGGCTGATGGCAGTGTGTACACCCAGCCCATGTCTCTTCCGATCGGAGTGTCTGGAATTGGACCTGGTTTCCTGTTATCGAGCGCTGCTCCATACGAAGTCCAAATCCAGGCTTTTGAATCAGGTATGTTGAAGGAAATTACGATTGCCAATGCGGCGAATGTTGGGGTGATAAGCCCGGCCAAATTGAGCGTTTCGATCGCTGCTGCGCCTGGTCTGCAAGCTGCTGATGCCCTGGGAACGGCTTCCCTGTCATCTGATTTCGCGGTTCAAAAGTCAGATTATCGTGGTGAATCGTATAGCTTGCAGCTCGATCGTCCTGTGCAGGTTGAAAAGGATAAACTTTATTTTTTGACCTTTACCACCGATGGCATGCTCTCACTTGTCGGCTCTGCACCAGTCCATGAGACATCCTGGGATGATGGGTTACCCTTGCGCATGGATGGTTACGATGCCTATGGTGGCATCTATCAGGGCGATTTGAATTTTGAGATGTATTGGGATGATAATGCCGAGAAGCTCAATCGTTTCGAAACCAATCTTAATTCGGCTGATTACATATTTATAACTTCCAACCGGCAGTGGGCGACAACCACGCGTATCCCTGAACGGTACCCACTTACCACTACTTACTACCGTAACCTGATTGGTTGCCCTGCCGACAAGGATGTGATCTGGTGCTATAACGTAGCAACACCAGGCATGTTCGCTGGAAATCTCGGCTTTGAATTAATTCAAACATTCACCTCATATCCTGAACTGTTTGGGCACCAGTTCAATACTCAATTTGCAGATGAGGCCTTCACGGTCTATGACGCCCCGAAGGTGCTTATTTTCAAAAAGACGGATACCTACGATGGCAGGGCTGTTAGTAACCTGCTGCGTTCTGTAGATCTAACTAGGGTGGTTCATGTGACTCCGCGCCAGGCGGGACGTTTGCCAGGCGACCTGACACTTCCTCCGGACCGTCTTGCCATTAACCGCGCCGGTGGAACCTGGAGCGCGCTCTTTTCGTATCAAACCTTGCAAAATAAATATCCATTGCTGGGGTTGGTGATTTGGTACCTGGCGATTGGAGTGCTCGGAATTTTTACCTGGCCTTTGTTGCGTTTCCTGCTGCCTGGCCTGGCGGACAAGGGTTATCCACTTGCCAGGTTGAGTGGTCTTTTGCTGTTGGCCTACCTGGTCTGGTTGTTTGCTTCATTGGGTGGGCAGTTCACACGTCCGGTTATCGCAATTGTTTACCTGCTGATTTTGGTCGCGGGTGGCGTCAGTTATTACATTCAGCGCGCGGATATTGCGAAAGAATTACGCTCAAAAGGGAAATATTTCTTAATTATTGAGGGCGTTTTCCTGTTGCTTTTCCTGATCGACCTGGGAATCAGGTTGGGTAATCCTGATCTCTGGCACCCATCCCGTGGTGGTGAGCGTCCGATGGACTTCTCATACCTGAATGCGGTGATCAAGAGCACCACTTTCCCGCCTTACGATCCCTGGTACGCGGGCGGCTATATCAACTATTACTATTGGGGTTTTGTACTTGTAGGAACCCCGATTAAGTTACTGGGCATCGTACCTTCCATCGCTTATAACTTTGTTTTGCCCACTTTGTTTGCTTTGCTGGGTATCGGCGGTTTTTCGGTGGTATGGAATATTATCAGCAGCCTGGTTGAGGACAAAGTTGAGGAGCCTGCCCAGGAAATAAAAATATCCTGGCAAAATCGGCCGCTCATTGCAGGGCTGGCTGCCGCCATGGGGTTGGTGCTGATCGGAAACTTGGGCACTGTGCAGCTAATCTTCCATGCACTGCAAAAAATGACGGTTACAAACGAAATGGTGGATGCCCAAGGTGTCTTCATTCCTCAACGCTGGTTGTGGGCTTTGCAAGGATTGGTCAAGCTCTTTTCTGGTTCAACGCTCCCGATTGGTTGGGGAGAGTATTACTGGGCTCCCAGCCGGGTGATGCCCTTGGGTGATCTGGCGATTACCGAGTTCCCGTTATTTACATTCTTATACAGCGATTTGCATGCACACATGCTTGCCCTGCCGATCACTGTCCTGGTAATTGCTTGGACAGTATCAATGTTATTGATGCGCAGAAAAAGCTTATTGTCCTGGTTGGGGACAATCATGTTTGGCGGGTTGGTGATTGGCGCTCTGCGTCCGACCAATACCTGGGATTTCCCAACCTACCTGGCACTTGGCGTGATTGTCACTGGTTACACCATTTTCCGCTATTTTGACATAAATTCCCCGGCAGAAGGACAGCCTGGGTCGCGCTTAGAGGATCTGGCGATTCGTTTGGGATTGCCCCTTGTGGTACTACGTCTTTTCCTGGCATTGGTGGGCATGGGATTGCTGGTTGGTTTTGCGCTGCTGTTTTTCCAGCCTTTTGCGCACTGGTATGGACTGGCTTATAGCAGTGTTAGCCAATGGGTCAATGAAAAGACGCCTATCTGGTCCTATTGGACCCAATGGGGTTTGTTTCTGTTTGTGATCATTGCATGGATGACTTGGGAAACACGCCAGTGGCTGGCTCAAACCCCGCTATCGGCCCTCTCGAAGCTGAAGCCGTATGAATTTTTGATTGAAGTGGTTGCGGCTGGCATAGCAGGTATGCTGCTGGCCTTGCAGTTTGTTTTGAAGGTTCCGGTGGCCTGGTTTGCCTTCCCACTGGCTGTTTGGGCTTTGCTGTTGATGTTACGCCCCAGCCAGCCGGATGGAAAGCGACTGGTGCTTTTCATGATCGGAACGGGTCTGGTCTTGACCTTGATCGTCGAGTTCATAGTATTATCTGGCGACATCGGCCGCATGAACACAGTATTTAAGTTTTATCTGCAGGTATGGGTCTTGTTTGCCATCAGCGCCGCAGCCGCGTTGGGCTGGATCATGAAGGAATTTTCGCAGTGGGGTCAGCGTGGCAAGTTGATATTCCAACTGGGTGGCGGTCTGCTCCTGGCTGGTGTGCTCATGTTTACCTATACTGGGATCATGGATAAAATTCGCGATCGCATTGCTGCAAATATCCCATTTACGTTTGATACGATCACGTATATGCGATATTCCACTTACTGGGATCAGGTTGAGCTGGATCTCAGCCGTGACTATCACGCAATTCGTTGGATGCAGGATAACATCCAGGGTTCACCGGTGATTGTTGAAGCTAACACACCTGAATATCGCTGGGGCACCCGGTATACAATTTATACAGGCCTGCCCGGTGTGGTCGGATGGAATTGGCATCAGCGTCAACAACGAGCGCTGTTCCCAGATGGTTGGGTTTCGGGTCGTGTTCAGGAAATCACAGATTTTTATAATTCCAGGGACCTTTCTGCAGCGAAAAAATTCATCAATAAGTACGATGTTAAATACATTGTAGTTGGACAGTTGGAACAAAACCTGTATCGACCCGAAGGTCTGGCCAAGTTCGAGTTTGGGGTTGGCAATGCCTGGAAGGTTGCCTATGAAGATTCTGGAACTGTAATTTACGAGGTTTTGCCATGAGCAATATTTATCACATTTCCACCCGCGCCGCTTTGAACTCCGCCCGGCAGGAGGGTTCTTACCGAACCGCCAGCCTGTCCAGCGAGGGGTTTATTCATTTTTCTCAATTGCATCAGGTGATGGGAGTGGCCAATGCTTTTTACAAGGGTCAGCAAGAGCTGGTGATCCTGGTTGTAGATCCCAAGCTACTGAAAGCTGAATTGAAATATGAGCCGCCGGTGCACCCCGGGGGCGCTTCTCAGAATGCGACGATGCCAACTGCTGAACAAAAATTTCCGCACCTGTATGGTTCTTTGAACATTGATGCTATCATAAGTGAAGTGGATTTGTTGCCATTAAATGACGGTAGCTTTGTTTTACCCCCGGCTCTTTCTTCCTAATTAACCGAGTTTTCGTTCAATTATATGATTCAATTCCTCCTCTGGTATTTGGCCATTTCACTGCTTGGAGCGCTGACCTTTCCGGTGGCGTATCGTCTATTCCCGGCTCTACCTGATCGCGGATTTAGCCTGAGCCGGGTGTTGGGAATGCTGATGTGGGGCTTTGTTTTTTGGATTCTGGTCTCGTTTGGGATTGTTCGGAATGAGATCGGGGGATTGATAGTGGCTTTGCTGCCGGTTGCAGGATTGGCGTTATGGGTGTCGGCATCTCGTGATCAATCTACCAATCGATTAGGGTGGCAAGAGTGGGTTGTTTGGTTGAAATCTAACTGGCGCCTGGTTGTTTCTGTAGAAGCCCTGTTCCTGGTAGCCTTCGCTGCCTGGGTCTTTGTGCGTGCCAATAATCCGGATATCTCCAGTGCTGGCGGCGAAAAATGGATGGAAGTCGCTTTTATCAACGCTATCCTGAAATCACCCACTTTTCCGCCGCACGATCCGTGGTTAAGCGGTTACGCGATTTCCTATTATTACTTTGGCTATATCCTGACTGCAATGCTGGCGATGGTCACCAATACCTCCGGCAGTACTGCTCATAATCTGATGCTGCCTTTGATATTTGCCATGAGCGCCATCGGTGCATATGGGTTGCTGTACAACCTGCTATCCGTGTATTGGAAAACCCGGCCCCAGGCGGCGCGGGTGGGTGCTTTTTGGGCTCCCTTATTTTTGCTCATCTTGGGCAATCTTGAGGGTTTCCTGGAGTTGCTACATGCCTATGGAATTGGGTGGTCTGGGGTCTCCAATTTCTGGACCTGGTTGAATATTAAAGATATCAATGTTGCCCCTTCGCTTCCGCATCAATGGGCGCCGCGGTTTTGGTTTTGGTGGCGTGCGTCGCGGGTGGTACATGATTATGATTTACAGGGCAATTTCATAGAAGTCATCGATGAATTCCCGTTTTTCTCATACCTGTTGGGCGACCTGCACCCGCATGTATTGGCCATGCCATTTGGATTGTTGGCGGTGGCTTTGGCTCTAAATCTCTTCCTTGGCGGTTGGCAGGGCGAGACGAAGATTTTTGGTTTTCGAGTTCCCCTTCAAAAACAAGGCCTGGCAATTTCCGCGTTGGTTTTGGGCGGGTTAGCATTCCTAAATACCTGGGATTTTCCTGTTTACCTGGCTGTTGTTGCCGGTGCGTTTGCTCTTTGGCAGGTACGTCAGTTGGGTTGGGGTTGGGATTTACTTGAAAATCTATTGAAATTTACCATCCCTGTTGGGCTGGCCAGCATCTTACTTTACTTGCCTTTTTACATCGGGTTTTCCTCCCAAGCCGGTGGAATATTGCCCAATGTCATTTTTCCGACCCGCGGGATTTACCTGTGGATTATGTTTGGAACTCTCTTTGTGCCCATTTTTTGTTTTATGATATGGAATATTGGCAGGCGGGAAAGTATCTCACCCCTTGCATCGCATTGGAAGCTAGGTTTTGGTCTGGCAACCGGGCTTGCTATGATCTTGTGGCTCTTTTCTATTCTGCTTGGATATGTTGCCGGTCTTACTAATGTGGGACGTGCCTTTATTGAGTCCCAGGGTTTCGTATCCTTCCAGAGCATACTGGCAGCTGCTACACAGCGCCGCCTGTCTTATGGTTTTGGGCTGGTCACCCTGGTGGTTTTAATCGGTATTGCATTGGCTTATATTTTCCGGGCGTCATCCAGCAAGGACGAAGAAGGAGAGGCGCAATTTCCATCCGGGGTTGTCATGCTGGTGATGTTGTTTGTCTTCCTGGGCGCTGCACTGGTCCTGGCGCCTGAATTTGTTTACCTGCGCGATCAGTTTGGGTCGCGAATGAACACTGTCTTTAAATTTTATTACCAGGCCTGGACGCTGTGGTCTTTGGCGGCATCGTTTGGTTTTGTTGTAATGGTTGGCGAAATTCGATCTGGATTGGCCGGTATGCGGGTAAGGCTTGCGACCGTGTTCACCGTCGTCGTGTTGCTGGTGTTTATGATGGGTATGGTGTATCCCATATTGGCTTTGCCAAATAAAACTGATAACTTTAACCTCGCTACGCCTAATCGTCGCCGGTTGGATGGTTCTTTATACCTGCAGGAATATATGCCGGATGATTTTAGTGCGATCGAGTGGTTGTCCGAAGCGAATCCGGGCACTGTGGCCGAAGCGGTTGGGGGCAGTTATACCGAGTATGCCCGTATATCAACGTATTCAGGCCAACCGACTGTTCTTGGGTGGCCGGGGCACGAGGGGCAGTGGCGCGGAGGCTCGCAGGAAATGGGCAACCGCATGGAAGATATTTCCAGACTGTACACTTCCTCCGATTGGAGTGAAGCCGAAGCGATTATAGGCAAGTACAACATTCGCTACGTTTACATTGGCCGCCTGGAGCGCTCCACCTACCAGGTTGATGAACGGAAGTTCGCGGCAAATTTGTCGCAGGTTTTTCAACAAGGTGAAGTGGTTATTTACGAAGTTCATCAATCGAATAGGAAGTAAAATAAAACGCATGATGGATACTTCACGAAAAAACAACTCGCAATTTGGTATCTACTTTCTGGCTTTTGCGCTGGCTTTATTCATTCGTTTGCTTCGATTGGGGGAATTACCCTTAGGTGATGTCGAAGCAGCCTGGGCTATGCGCGCGTTGGATGTGTCTCGCGGGCTTAATCCTGTCTTGGGCGTTCAACCAGCTTATGTCAACCTGACCGGGTTGGCTTTTTTTCTGTTTCAGGCCAGTAATTTTACGGCGCGCCTGGTGCCCGCATTATTTGGAGCCTTTCTCTGCTTGCTACCGTTCAAGTTCCGCGATATTTTGGGTAGCAAACCAGCTTTTGTGATGGCGTTTTTGTTGGCGTTGGACCCAGGTTTCCTGGCAACTTCGCGCCTGGCGGGTAGTCCCATCCTGGCTGTTACGACCTTTCTGCTTGCCTGGAGTGCCTGGCGATCGAGGAATTACCCTGTGGCAGGGGTATGGGTGGGGATTGCACTATTAAGTGGCCCATCGCTTTGGGCAGGCCTGTTAGGGCTTGTCTTGGCGTCAGGTTTACAACGGGTATTGCCGGTTAGTAACGAGGATGAAGATTACGCCGCTGATGGGGATCAGGTTAGTATAGAATTAGCGAACCCAGGACGTGCCATCCCAGATGGCAAGACCTGGATGAGCTTGGTTGCATATGCGCTAGGTTCTTACGTGTTGGTTGGTAGTTTGTTTTTGTTGGTCTCAGGTGGTCTTGGATCAGGGTTGGCAGCCATTCCAGCTTATTTCTCCAGTTGGTTCGCGCCCATCAATGAGAACCTGACCTCCATACCGGTTACACAATTGTTGCTGGCATTACTTGGATATGAATCGCCATTACTTGCAGTCGGTGTTGTGGCTTTGGTACGTGGAATTATTGTGCGTGATGGGCGTGTAATGCGATTGGGGCTGTGGTTGATAACTGCATTGGTTCTGACCTTTGCAAATCCATCACGCCAGGTGATGGATTTGATCTGGGTTTTAATCCCTATGATTGGGCTTGCTGCTGTGGAAATATCCCATCACCTGTCTTCTGCTGAGGAGGGCACCTGGGAAACGTATGGAATGGCGATCTTCACCAGTTCTATCCTTATCTTTATGATGCTGAATTTCGCGGCGATCGCGCTGGTTCCCATGGATCCGGCGGCGTTACAACTGCGTTGGTGGATTTTGGTTGGGTCCCTGGCTTTGTTAATCATCAGTATTGCAATGGTCGGCTTTGGCTGGTCTCCTTCCATCGCCCTGCAAGGAAGCGCTTGGGGAACATTAATTGTGTTGTTTGTTTTGATGCTATCGGCAGCAACAGCATCGGGTGGGTTGAGAACGTACCGCACTTTTGAATTGTGGCCTCAAGGTACTTTCCCGGGCCAGGTAAGTACCCTTGTGGATCAGATGAATGATCTCTCCCGCTGGCACGAAGGTGTAAATACCGTTTTGGATGTTACGATCGCTGGGGTGGATTCCCCTGCATTGCTTTGGGCGTTACGAGATTGGCACCCGGCTGTATTGCCGGATGTAAATTTATCAGGTAGCGCTCCTTCGGTTGTGATAGCATCCGACCAATTTTCTAGCACGGAAATCGAATCCACCTATCGCGGGCAAGACCTTAGTTGGCGCGTTACGCCGCTTTGGACGCAGGGTTTGCTCACTGACTGGTTAAAGTGGAGTCTTATGCATGAATTCCCAACCAGGGATGAGAAAATTATTTTGTGGGTGCGAAGCGATGTGTTTATCGATGCCCAAAATGGGAAATGAGCGTTTAAAGTTTACTCGAAGTAGGGCCTCCAAATTTTGTTCAAATAATTATTGGGATCTGATTGGATGGGATCAATAACAGCATGAAAAAACTTTCGATGATAGCCATTGATGGACCGGCTGCCTCTGGGAAATCCACTCTGGCGTTTCGCTTGGCACGCTCTCTGAGCTATTTATATTTTGATACCGGTCTTATGTACCGTGCAGTAACCTGGCTCGCACTCGATCGCCACCTGGATATCAAGGATGAGGATGCAATTGTTCGCCTTGCCGAGCAGACTCCTATTGATGTGTCCGCACCTTCACTTGATGATGGCAGGCCTTGTGATGTGATTGTTGAAGGGCGCGATATTACCTGGGAGATCCGCAAGTTAGAGGTGGATGCCAATGTTTCTGCCGTTTCTGCCTATGCCGGAGTTCGAAAAGCCCTTACCGTTCAACAGCGCAGGATTGGATTGCGTGGCAAAGTGGTGATGGTGGGTCGCGATATCGGCACTGTTGTGCTACCCGATGCCGATTTGAAGATTTATCTTGATGCCTCCGCGGAAGAGCGTGCACGGCGCCGTTATCAGGAAATACTGGATCGCGGCGGTGAAGCTGACTATGAGGTTATTTTGCGAAAGGTAATCGAGCGTGACTATTTAGATTCCACCCGCGCAATTGCACCGTTAAAACCGGCTGATGATGCGATCATCCTGGACTCTGATCAAATGGACGCTGACACTGTTTTTGAAACAGCTTTTGATTTATGTAAGTAGAATGTTGATGCCCGAACCAACCAACCCCACCTACTCAGTACCATTGATAAACCAGATTGCCAGGTTTATATTCAAACCTGTCTTTCGTGGGATCTTTCACCTCTTGGCGCGGGTTCGGGTGACAGGGCAGGAAAATGTTCTAAAGGGCCAGCCTTACCTTGTAGCGATCAATCACATCTCGATTTTTGATCCGCCATTTGTACTTGCATTCTGGCCTGAAATGATAGAGGTTATGGGGGCCGCTGATTTGTGGAGCAGGCCAGGCCAGGCTCAGTTGGTTAAGATGTATCATGGCATTCCTGTACACCGTGGTGAATATGACCGGGCGTTATTTGATAAGGTGCTGAGCGTTCTTGCTGCTCGAAAACCCTTGCTCCTGGCGCCCGAGGGTGGCAGGTCACATGCATTGGGGATGCGGCGTGCCCGCCCGGGTGTGTCCTTTATTGTGGAAAAGGCGCGAGTACCGATTATCCCGGTCGGCGTTGTGGGTACGACCGACGATTTTTTCAAAAAGGCCATACACGCGGAGCGCCGCTTGCTTGAATTGCGCATCGGAAAGCCGTTCTCTTTGGCAGCAATGGATGAAGATGGGGGTGAACTTGTAGGGCAGGCACGAAGAGATGCCCGTCAGCGTAACGCAGACCTGGTGATGACTCACATTGCCAGATTGCTCCCTGAGGAATACAGAGGGTATTATTCAGATAGCGAAGTGGTGGATCACCAGGGTGAAATTTGATAGTTCCTTCACAAGGGGAAGTACCTCAAGCAAAAGCTGTCCTTTCCAATTTGATTGTCAGTGAGCTGGTTGAAATAACCATTTGCATCGTGGCATTGTGTATAATATTTCAATCAGGTAATTTTTCCTGATTAGAATACCATTATGGAAAATATCCTCTGGCTTTTTGAAACCTCTCCAATCCCAGTCTGGCCTGTCACGTTAATAGGCTGGTTGGGTTGGTTTTTTATTGTGGTAATAAATATTTGGTTGGCTTGGAAATGGTTGCCAAGCTTGCCCCGTGATCGTCGTGGCTGGGGGATGTTTGTTGGTTTGGCGGTGATGGTGGTTATCTGTAACCTGGTGATAGGGATCCGTATGCCTGCTGGGGCGGCTCTACCCTTACCAGGTATTCCTCAGGAACCACGTGGACCAGCAATTATGCTGTTATCGGCTACTCCGTTGCTGCTGGCTGGTATTTTACTTGGCCCGCTGGCTTCGATGATACTGGGTATTTTGGCCGGTACTTTGCGGTTTTTATGGGATACCCGCAGTATTTTCACTCCGTTGGAATTAGGTATGCTGGGGGCGCTTTTTAGCCTGATCGTGCGCCAACGATATCGAACACGTTCATTTGCTATTTTGCGCGAGCCCTTGGTAGCAGCAACAGTATTCGCGTTGATTTATTCTCCCGTATATATTCTTGATGCCACCCTCGCTTCTTCCGGGTCATTAGCCGCCCGGCTGGATTACGCCCTGGCAGGGGTCGGTGTGCGGAATTTGGCCTTGGCCGTTGAATTGCTGGTTGCTGGTTTTATCTTGCAGGTGCTCCTGGCTGCATTTCCTCGTGAATGGGCACCAAAGTTGCCTTTGGAGCCTTCGCCGATTGAGCGCAGTCTGGAAGCACGTTTTTTGTTTGGCTCTGGTTCGTTGATAATTTTTCTGCTGGCATTCTTGCTGGCAGGTGATTGGTTGGTTGCGGGTGCGTCTGCCCGCCAGATGCTGCGTGACCAATTACAAGGGTTGGCGGGCATGTCTTCCCAAAGTGTTCCGTTCTTCCTCGAGACAGGCCAAAACCTTGCTATTCAACTTTCCAAACGACGCGAGTTGGCTGGCAGCGAAGGAACGGAGCTGGTGCAAGTGCTCAAGGAGCAGGCACAGGCTGTGGCTTATTTTGAGCAAATCCTTGTATTTGACCAGACCAAACAATTGGTTGGGAATTTTTCGACACAGGAAAGTGCTCAGGCAACCCTTTACCCAGAAGAAAATGCAGGCCTGGACTTGATTTTCAATGGAGTTATCAGCCAGACTTACGCCATCCCTCCTGACGATCAGTCTCAAGGAAGTGCGGCCAGAGTTTCTTTTGTGATAGGGATTCTCGACCCAGCAACAGGTCAGCCAGTTCGTGGCTTGATTGCGCGAACATGCTTGTCTACCAATCCTTTTAGCTTGCCATTGATTACAAGTCTAAAATCCGTTACTGATTTGGGTGGGAGTGGCATATTGCTGGATGAGAACAGCCGGGTTTTATATCATCCGGTTGCCTCTCAAATCATGAGTCAGTATGCTGGCCAGCAAAGATCTGATGCAGCATTCTTTGATGACACTGCACCCGATGGAACTCGTAACCTTGTTTATTACCAACCGGTCAATGGAAGATCCTGGGTAATCGTGCTGACGGTGCCAGCTCAGCGCGTTCAACAGATTGCGATATCGATCGCAGCGCCGCTGTCGATAATGGTTTTTTTGCTAGCGATTGTTGCGCTAGTTTCACTGCGCATGGGAATCAGGCGTATAACGATTTCCCTGCAAACACTGGCCGCTGAAACGGTTCGAATTACCCAGGGTCAGTTGGACCATAACCTGGTTGTGGATGGTGTCGATGAGGTCGGCCAGCTGCGAGGTTCGTTTGAGCAGATGCGCGTTAGTCT
Organism: uncultured Anaerolineae bacterium; assembly: GCA_903908605.1. Classification (GTDB taxonomy): domain Bacteria; phylum Chloroflexota; class Anaerolineae; order Anaerolineales; family Villigracilaceae; genus UBA5195. The sequence goes on along the minus strand of CAIVSQ010000222.1, from coordinate 723 downwards.
GCAGGCACGCTTGGCTGAGTTGAACCAGTTGTTGTTGGTTAGCCAGGGTGTAGCATCCAGCCTGGACGTGAAGAATGCGGTACAGCCTGTTCTGGAAGCGGTGATCGCGACTGGTGCGGCGGCTGTCCGGGTTATACTGCCGCCGCAGGATAATGAAAGTGGCCAACCAAATACCATTATTTTGTCGTTAGGCCCTAGAAAAGACGCATATGCTGTCTATGATGAAAAAATAGCTCATTTTGTTGAACAACAGGATCGTTTCTTTGCAGTTGATGCCACGCATATGTTGGGACACAAAGCCAGCCAATCGATCATTGGCCCGATCTCCTTTTTTGCAATTGCTTTGCGCTATGAAAATCGCCAGTACGGTGTTTTATGGGCGGGGTATGATCAGTCCCACCCGTTTGCAGATTCGGACGAGCGTTTCTTGAGCACGTTGGCAGGGCAGGCAGCCCTGGCGGCATCCAACTATCACCTGTTCCGTTCGGCAGAGGTGGGTCGCCAACGCCTGGCGGCAATTCTTGCCTCAACTCCCGACCCAGTGCTTGTGATAGATCAATATGATTGCTTATTGCTAGCTAACCCAGCTGCGGCGCGGGTACTTGGCGTTGTGAATGAAGTTAGTAAAGGACAGTCAATCGAAAAAGTTGTTCGTCAGGTAGTTCTGCTTGATTTGTTACGTTCGACATCTCCGGATAAACTATCCACCGAGGTCATCATTCC
>CAIVSQ010000221.1 GCA_903908605.1 uncultured Anaerolineae bacterium | reverse complement strand
GGCATGTTGAGTATCTCGTTCTTGGGCCATTTCCATTCCTGCTTGCTGATATGGCTCAAGATTATGTCATCCTTATTCAGTTGGTAATGTTCAAAATTCATCACTTTTCACGTTTCCGCTTCTGATTGCACAACCGTTACGCTAGTGTGAAGTTTCCTCTACCACAATATACGACATCTTTGTAATCAATGGACAAAAGGACGGTGGTCATGTCCTTTCTCGGTTTACTGATTACAGTTTGCCATTCAGAAGGTATGGAACGATTGAATGAAACCCCAGAAATGGAAAAAGAGTTTGAGCACATTCACCCGGTCTCTAAAAGAGTGGATATGCTCAATGAACTTGCCTGGCAGCTGCGCTACCAGGACAAGCAAAAAGCCTTGCGCCTCAGTCATCTTGCCCGCCAATTATCTCAACCGGGAGAATACCAGGGGCAGCCCTACCTGGCAGGGTTGGTAACCGCCCTGGCCACCAGCGGATTTGTTTACCAGGCTCAATTCAAACTGGAAGAAAGCCTGAATGACTCCATCCAGGCCATGACGCTGATGGATGGGTTGCCACTCCTTCCCGCTGCCTGTGACGCGCGCTGCGCAATTGCCTGGGTGAAAAACTATTCAGGTGAAGCCTCCACCGCCCTGGATTATGCCTTGCCTGCTCTTCAAATCGCGCGGGATCTGCATGACCTGGAGCGCGAAGTGTATGCCATGGATTTGCTGGCCTGTTGCTATGCCCTCATGAACGACATTCCAGACGCACTTGAACAACACGCTGTAGTTTTGCAAATGCTGCCAGCAATTGAGTCGCCTGTCATCCACATGATTATCTATAATAACCACGCAGTATTCCTGAATGAATCCAACAAAGTTGAAGAAGGTTTGGAATATAGCGAAAGAAGCGTCAATCTTGCCCGTCAACACGGTTATGCCGATGAAGAAATCATCTTTATCAGTACCATGGTGATTTCACTAACCCTGCTAAAAAAATATACCCAAGCCGAAACACTCCTGCGTGAAACACTGAACAAAATTAAGCATAAAACTGGCACCAAGCCCTATTCTTACCTTGTGCAAACCCTGGGAATTCTATTTTATAAAAATCAGGACTACCACCAGGCCGAAGGCCATCTTCTACAGTCACTTGAGATCGCCACAATAAACAACTATAAAATCGACCAGGAGTCATGCCACTCATTGCTCAGTGAAATTTATGAAAAGCTTGATCAGCCGGCCAAAGCTCTCATGCATTTCAAACAGTATTTTGTCTTACATACCAACAATGCCAACATTGAAAATGGCCGTAAAATCGCACTTCTCAAGACCGAACACCAAATGGAACACACCCGCCGTGAGGCCGACCAGGTTCGTGTGAAGAACCTGGAGCTCGAGCACGAAATCGAAGCCGGCCGGCACGAGACTGCCATGTATGAAAAACTGGCAATGATCGATCCTCTTACCGAACTTTTCAACCGTCGACATTTCTCCATTCTTGCCAACCAGGAGCTGGAACATTCGCTCGCTCACCGGCACCCCCTCTCAGTGCTCTTTCTCGATATCGACCATTTCAAATCCATCAATGATCGTTACGGCCACCTGAGCGGAGACAGGGTGCTCATCTCAATGGCATCCATAATGAGAAACCTGCTGCGTGATTCAGACATCATCGGGCGGTTTGGTGGCGAAGAATTCATCGCGATTTTGCCGGACACCCTCCTCCAACAAGCCCGCCAAATTGGTGAACGAATTCGAAAAACAATCAGCCAATCGAAAGTCGACACCGGTCACGAAAATATCTCCATCACGGTCAGCATCGGCATTACCGAGTTGCTCCCTAGCGATATGTTAAATCCCCACATGAGTATGACCGACCTGGTTCACAAAGCTGATCAGGCCCTTTATATCGCCAAGAAAAACGGGCGCAACCGGGTGGAAATCTACTCCACGCCCACTGGCGATGCAGGAGCTACCCAACACCCGTAAGTTCGACAATCATCATGCCTCTCGGCAAATACCACCCCGAGATGTATTTCCTCATTGCACAAACCCGCCCTTTTGGGGATAATTAAGCCATGCCTGAACTCGTCTTCCTCAAACTTGGTGGTTCACTGATCACCGATAAAACCCGCCCCTACACTCCCCACCTCGCCAAGCTGGACGACCTTGCCGCACAGCTCGCCCAGGCCCGCCGCCTGCAACCCGACCAGGCCATCCTGCTCGGCCATGGATCCGGCTCATTCGGGCACACAGCTGCTCGCAAATTCCACACCCGCGACGGTCTGTCACCTGCCACTGATGCACACCGCTACTGGGATGGCTTCTCACAAGTCTGGTACCAGGCCTCAGCCCTCAACCGGCACGTCATGGACGCCCTTCAGCGCGCCGGCCTTCCGGCGGTGGCATTCGCCCCGGTTGCCGCGGTGACCGCTCGTAACGGCAAAGTCGCCCACTGGGATCTCGCCCCACTCCAGGCTGCCCTGCGCGCAGGACTGCTGCCGGTGGTCTACGGCGACGTGGTCATCGACGAAACCCGCGGCGGCACCATTCTTTCAACCGAAGACCTCTTTGAACACCTCGCCGCCGCGCTCAACCCCCAGCGCGTTTTGCTAGCCGGGCTGGAGGGCGCGGTCTGGGCCGATTTTCCCACCCGCAGCCAACGGGTGGAACACATCACCCCACTCACCTTTGAATCCATTCGCGCCAACCTGGGCGCTTCTCACGGCGCAGATGTCACCGGCGGCATGGAATCAAAGGTGCGCCAAATGTTGGACCTGGTAGCCCGCCAGCCAGGCATGAGCGCACAAATCTTTTCCGGCGAAGAAAGCGGCAGCCTGCTAAAGACCCTGCGCGGAGATCAACTCGGCACCCTGCTCTCCGCCGTTTGATGGCTCAACCTCCAAATTCATACATTTGTCAGACAAATATGACAAACGGGTGACATTATTTATATTGTCAAAGTGCGCAAAAAATTCCATAATTAGTGTGAAATTTCACTACTCACTCCGCCCACTCAGGCGAGACACTATTATGGAGAAGCTATGAATCGAAAGTTCACCCCCACCCCGATCAAACTTCTGAACCCAGTACCATCCGACATCGATATTGCCCAGGCCGGTACCCTCAAACCAATCATGCAGGTTGCCGAGGAACTGGGATTGCAGGAAAACGAACTCGAACTCTACGGGCCCTTCAAGGCGAAGATTAAACTCGAGACTCTCGAACGCCTCAAGGACCGCCCCAATGGCATGTATATCGACGTTACAGCCATTACGCCCACCCCGCTTGGTGAAGGCAAAACCACCACCACCGTTGGCCTTTCCCAGGCCCTCGGCGCCCACCTGGGAAAAAGCGTTATGACCGTCATCCGCCAGCCCTCGCAGGGTCCCACCTTTGGCATCAAGGGTGGCGCTGCCGGTGGCGGTTACAGCCAGGTCATCCCCATGGAAGACTTCAACTTGCACCTGACCGGTGACATTCATGCCATCACCGCCGCTCACAACCTGTGCGCAGCCGCTCTGGATGCCCGCATGATGCACGAAGTCAACACCCCCGACGACACCAAGCTCTTTGATGCCCTTTGCCCGCCCGATAAAAAGGGCGTTCGCAAATTCGCGCCAACCATGCTGCGCCGCCTGAAGAAACTCGGCATCAATAAGACCGATCCCAATGAAATGACTCCCGAAGAACGCTCGCGCTTCGCCCGCCTGGATATCGACCCCGCCAACGTCACCTGGCGCCGCGTGGTCGATGTAAATGACCGTTTCCTGCGTGAAGTTCAGGTCGGGTTGGGCAAGGAAGAAGCCGGCTTCGAGCATCGCTCTGGGTACGATATCACCGTTGCCAGCGAAATCATGGCCATCCTGGCCCTCACCACCGACCTGGCCGATATGCGTGAACGCCTTGGCGCCATGGTCGTCGCCACCGACAGGCACGGCGCAGCCGTCACCGCCGAAGACCTGGGTGTCGCCGGCGCCCTGACCGTCCTGATGAAAGATGCCATCAAGCCTAACCTGATGCAGACCCTCGAAGGCACACCCGCCATTGTACATGCCGGCCCCTTCGCCAACATCGCCCACGGCCAATCCTCCATCATCGCCGATAAGATCGCCCTCAAACTGGCCGATTACGTCGTCACCGAGTCCGGCTTTGGCGCTGACATCGGTATGGAAAAATTCTTCGATATCAAGTGCCGTTACTCTGGCCTGACCCCCCAGGTGGTTGTCATGGTCGCCACTGTCCGCGCGCTCAAGATGCACGGTGGTGGTCCCAAGGTGGTGGCTGGCAAACCGCTTGCCGCTGAATACACCGAAGAAAACCTCGACCTGCTCAGGAAGGGCCTGCCCAACCTGGTTCAGCACATTGAGAACGCCCTCAAATACGGCGTCAACGTCGTCGTGGCGGTCAACTCCTTCGCCAATGACACCGATGCTGAAGTTGAAGTGGTCCGCAAGGCCGCCATCGAAGCCGGCGCCATGGATGCAGTCGTCTCACGCCATTGGATGGAAGGCGGCAAGGGTGCCATCGCCCTGGCCGAAGCAGTCGTCAAAGCCTGCGAGCAACCCAGCAACTTCAAATTCCTCTACCCGCTGGAACAGGACATCAAGACCAAGATCGAAACCATCTGCCGCGAGATCTACCGCGCCGATGGCGTCGATTACTCGCCCGAGGCCGAACGCAAGATCGAACTTTACACCCGCCTCGGCTTTGATAAGCTGCCGCTCTGCATGGCCAAGACCCACCTGTCCTTCTCCACCGATGCCGCCCTCAAGGGCGCCCCGCGCGGCTTCCGCGTCAACATCAGTGACATTCGTGCCTCAGTCGGCGCAGGCTTCCTCTACCCGCTGCTCGGCACCATGCGCACCATGCCCGGCCTGCCCACCCGCCCGGTCTTCTTCGATGTCGATCTCGACCTCGAAACCGGCAAGGTTGTCGGCCTGTTCTAACCCGCTCACATTTATAAAAAAATGGGCTGCCCTTACCGGGTGGCCCATTTTTTTATGCACACCTCTTTTCTTTTCCCCCTCGACAAAAAATAGTCCCAAAATCAGCCGCCTTTCCGGGCAGAGATGGCGTAAAATAAGCGCCATGGATATCCAAAACCTGACCATCACCACCGCCCTGCAAGCTCTTCGCACCGGCAGCCTGACCGCCGGCGAGCTGTACGCGGCCTGCACCCAGGCTGTTGAACGGCTCGATCCCGCCATCAATGCCTTCATCACCCGGCCCGATGCCGCCCGCTTCCAGGTCCCCCCCGCGGCAAGCGGCCCCCTGGCGGGTATCCCGATTGCCATCAAAGATCTGTACCAAACCGCCGGTGTACGCACCACCGCCGGCACCACCTTCTTTACTGACTTTATCCCCGAGCAGGATGCCCTGGTCGTGGAAAAACTCAAAACCGCCGGAGCCTCCATCGCCGGCAAAACCAATACGCACGAAATCGCCCTGGGCGTCACCGGCGTTAACCCACACTACGGCCCGGTCCACAACCCCTGGGATACCAGGCGCATCACCGGCGGATCCTCCAGTGGCAGCGCCGCAGCAGTCGCCGCCGGCATGGTTCCCGCCGCCCTCGGCACCGATACGGGTGGCAGCATCCGCATCCCCGCCAGCCTGTGCGGCGTGGTGGGTCTTAAGCCCACCAACGGGCGCATCTCGCTGCGCGGTATCCTGCCGCTCTCATGGAACCTGGACCACGCCGGGCCGCTCACCCGCTCAGTACGTGATGCCGCCCTGCTGTTGCAAGTGCTGGCAGGCTACGACGAACTCGACCCATCCTCGCTCAACCTACCGGTCGATGACTACCTCACCAGTATTGACACCGGCGTGCAGGGCTGGCGCATCGCCGTCCTGACCGGCGAATACGCCTGGGAAACCGACCCCGAAGTGCTCGACATCGTTCGCGAAGCTGCCGAAGTCTTCAAGACCCTCGGCGCCACCGTCCTGCCCGTCGAACTCAATTTCCTGCGCGACGCTGCATTGGCCAACAGCCTGATGACCCAGGCCGACGGAGCCGCCTTCCACCGTGAACGGATGGCCGAGCACCCGCTTGGCTTTGGTGAGGATGTCCGCCAGCGTCTCAAGACCGGCGCCTCCTTTACCTCCAGTGAATACGCCCTGGCCCGCCGCACCCAAACCGAAGCCCGCCGGCGTATGGAAGTCTTTTTCAGCGGCGCCGCCCTGCCAGGCCAGGGTTTCGACGCCTTGCTGCTGCCCGCCACACCCATCACCGCGCCCTTCATCGAAGGCAACGACGCCCTCGAGCAAGCCCGCCGCCTGACGCGCTTCACCGCGCCCTTCAACCTGACCGGCCTGCCGGCCATCTCGCTGCCCTGCGGCTTTTCCTCCAACGGCCTGCCAGTCGGCCTGCAGATCATCACCCCCGCCTGGCAAGAACGCAAGCTGCTGCGCGCCGCCCACGCCTATGAACAAGCCACCCCCTGGCACAATCAGCACCCTGATCTCAGCCAGATCTAACAAAACCAGCCACCCGAATCAAAAACGAGCGCCATAAACGCTCGTTTTCTTATCTAAAAATTCAGCCTTAATAAACTATTTCAAACCCAGGCCGCTAACAGCCTGCCACCCAATCACTACGCATTGCGCAGTGTCTCGAGAACCCCGGCCAGGTCGGCCGGCAGCGGTGCTTCAAAACTGCGCGGCTCTTTTTCACCGGGCAGGGTAATCTTCAAACGAAAGGCGTGCAGAAAATGCCGGTTTAGCTCCAGGCTCGACCTCTTATGCCCATAAATCGGATCCGCCACAATTGGGCAGCCCAGGAAGGCACAGTGCAGCCTGATCTGGTGCGTCCGCCCGGTATGCGGATGAAACTCAAGCAGCGTATGACGCGGGAAACTCTGCAAGGTCTTATACTCGCTGATCGCCTCACGCCCGCGTTCCAGCGTGGTCACCGCCATCTGCTTGCGGTGGCTCGGGTCACGCCCGATCGGCGCTTCCACCCGCCCGGAAGGTGTTGGCGGCTTGCCATCCACCAGTGCCAGGTATGTCTTTTCCACTTTGCGCAGACGAAACTGGTCCTGCAGCCAACGGTGAGCGCGCTCATTCTTGGCCAGGATAATTAACCCGGAGGTATCCTTATCCAACCGGTGCACCACCCCCGGGCGTTCCTCACCACCGATGCCTTCAATGTCTGGCTCGTAACCCAACACCGCATTGACCAGGGTACCGCTCTCATGCCCGGCCCCGGGATGGACCACCATCCCCGCCGGTTTGTTGACCACAATTAATTCATCATTCTCAAAAATCACATCCAGCGGGATATCTTCAGCCACCAGGCCAACCGACTGCACGGGTGGGATGCGAACACTCACCCGTTCACCTCCGCCCAGCATCTGCCCGCCCTTCTTCGCCACCCGCCCATTGACCTCCACGAACCCGTCCAGGATCAACCCTTGCAAACGCGCACGCGAAAACTCGGGCAGGCAAATCACCAGGTATTTGTCCAGCCGTTCACCATCACCAGCGTATTGAAACAATTCTGTCCGGTCACTCACCGGCTGAATCCTCTACGACTGGCGCAACTTTTTTGCGATCTTCGCGCTCTTTAACCCACAGCCCAATCAACAACAACACCACGCCGGTCGAAATACTGGCGTCGGCCACATTAAAGACCGCAAAGGTGCCAACGGAAATAAAATCCGTCACCTTGCCGCCATAGGTCAGGCGATCAATCACATTTCCGAGCGCCCCGCCCATTTGCATACCCATCGCCAGCTTCAACCACCATTCGCTATCTTCCACCTGGCGATAATAATAAATGATCAACCCGCTCACCACGAAAGCCAGGATCGTAAAGACCCAGCCATACTCGGTGAAAGAACCAAACGCCGCGCCCGTGTTATACCAATGGACCACCCGCGCATACGGCATCAACCATTCCCAGCCCTCGGGCAACCAGGTTGTGCCCAGCGGCAGGATGCGCACCAGCGATTTGCTCCACTGGTCGAGTGCGATAATCACAGCAGCCACGGTGAACAGGCTGGCATACGTCTTAATAATCTTCAAATTGCCTCCAAAATTACGTACAGATCACTGTATTGTACCAGCAGGGTGAGCTTAGCCACCCTCTTCGATCTCAAAAACACGCGGCACCCGCGCGCTGATGTTGGTCATCACCTCGTAAGAGTTCGTCCCCGCCCAAACAGCCAGATCTTCGGCCCGTATACACTCGCCATTGGCCGCCTTGCCCAACAAAATCACCTCATCACCGATGCCGGCCTGGTCGTCTTCCAGGTTAACCATGCACTGGTCCATGCAGATGCGCCCCACCTGCTGGTATTTCTTGCCATTGACAAGCACCTTGGGCTGGTTGGTCATTCGCCTGAAGTAGCCGTCCGCATACCCGCACGGGATGGTGATGGTACGCACCGGACGATCGGAGACCCACAGCGAACCGTAACTGACCGGGTTACCCGGCAGGGTCTGTTTGCTGTACACCACCGCCGATTTCCAGGTCAGGGCCGGGGCAATCGCAACGCTGCGCAGTGCCTCATCATCCGGGTACACACCATAGAACATCACCCCCGGCCGCACCATGTCAAAATAACTCTCCGGCATGTTCAGAATGGCAGCCGAATTGGCGGTGTGTCGCAGCGGCGGAGGCGGCAGCCCGCGCCGCGGATAAAACGCCAGCACCTCATTAAAGCGCTGTAACTGGGTGCTGGCGTACGAAAAACCGGGCTTGTGCTCCAGCCCTTCCGGCTCAAGTGTCTCCGAATTGGCGAAGTGCGTATAAATCCCTTCAATCTCAACATGTTTGCAAAGCAGCGACTGTTCCAGGAATGCTTCGGCTTCATACCAGCGCACCCCCGCCCGCTCCATGCCGGTATCGATCTTCAGGTGCGCTTTCAGACGCTTGCCAGCCGCCTGCGAAGCCGCTTCCGCCGCCTGCAGCACCTCGGCTGAGGAAATCGTCAGCGTCAGGTCATGCTCTAAATAGTAAGGCACATGTTCTGGCAGCGTGCCGCCTGCAACCAGCACCGGCTTTTTAATGCCCAGCTCGCGCAGATGCACGCCTTCATCCAGGACAGCCACACCAATGGCATCCACGAATGGTTCAATATAGGGGGCCACGCCGTCAATCCCATGTCCATAGGCGTTGGCTTTCAGCATCACCAACACCCTGGCTGGCGAAACCTTCGCACGGATGGCTTCTACATTGCGGCGCAATTGACTTAATTGGATGACTGCGTGAGTCGGTCTAAGAGGAGTATTCATGCTTGCTATTTTACTGCCTGCCGATGCTTTTATGAAAGAATCGCCCCTGTTCTCCAGCAAAATTGATTGATTCTACCGGGTCACCAACGCCAATAAATACACCATGGCTGGGGCCAGCACCAGCGCCGGCAAAAAGTTACCGACCCTGATTTTCTTTATTTCCAACAGGCTGCTGATGCCAATGCCAATCAACAGCACCCCGCCCGTGGCAGTCATCTCGTTCATCATACTGATGTTCATGATCGAATTTAACTGGGCGGCCAACAGGCTGATCAACCCCTGGTAGACCAAAACCGGCAGTGCCGAGAACGCCACCCCAATACCCAGCGTGGACGCGAATGCGATCGAAGTGATGCCATCCAACACGGATTTGATCGACAAAGTCAGGTAATCCCCGCGCAGCCCATCGCTGATCGAACCCAACACGCCCATCGGGCCTGTACAAAACAGCACAGAAGCGGTCAGGAACCCGCGCACAAAATTACTGGAGTTGCCGCCAGAGCTGCCGGAAAGCCGTTTTTCCAACCAGGTTCCCAAAGTAGCCAGTTTCTCTTCCAACCCCCACCATTCGCCCAGGATGGCGCCCAGAATGAGCGCGCCCAGCACAATCAGCGCATTTTCTGTTTTCAAAAACATTTGCAGCCCAACCGCCGAGGTAAACAGACCCATCCCGGCAATGACAGTCTTCTTCAGGTTTTCAGAAAGGCGCGAGCCGAACAAGATTCCCAGCGCGCTGCCAGCAATAATCGCCGCAAAATTAATCAGGGTTCCAATCATATTTCGTTTCCACCTTTGCCAAAATAACTCCACATCCTGCCATCTTAAAACTGGCCCGGCGAGATTATACCCGACACCATTCACCACAATAGTGATATCATCTCCGCAATTACCCGTCCAGGAGAACCTAATGTCCACCAATTACCAGCAAGAATTGGCCTTCGCAAAGAATATCGTCGTCGAGGCCTACCAGCATTGCAAAAGCACCCTGACCATGACGGTCAGTAACAAGACCCCCCGCGACCTCGTCACCAACCTGGATGTAGCCATCGAAAGCTACATTGTCGACCACATTCACGCCGCCTATCCCAACGACCAGATCCTGGCCGAAGAGCAGTATACCGATACCGTCATCGGCAATGGGCGCTTCTGGTGCCTCGACCCGATCGATGGGACCATCAACTTTTCGCGCGGCATTCCCTACTTCGGTGTCCAGGTCGCCCTGGTTGAAAATTCCATCCCCGTTGTCGCTGCCGTTTACCTGCCCGTGCTGGATGAGTTATACGAAGCCAGCCTGGGGGGCGGCAGCTATCTTAACGGCCAGCGCCTGAGCGCTAACATCAACCGCCTGCCCCATGAGGCCATCGTTGCCATGGGTGACCTCTCCAAGCGTCAAAACCCGCAAGCGGAAAACCGCCGCCGCTTGGGCGCCATGGAAGCGATCGCTGCTGACGTTTTCAAAATCAGGCTCCACGGCGCAGCCTGTGTCGACACAACTTCCCTGGCAGGCGGACGGATCGATGCTTACATTATGTTTTCATTTGGCTTGTGGGATATCCTGCCAGGCCTGCTGATCGCCTCTGAAGCCGGGGCCTGTTACCGGGCCATTGGTGGCGGTGAATTCACGCTCGCATCTAAAAATATCATCCTGGCAGCTTCCCAGCCCGTCCTGGATTTCATCCTCGAACGCTACAACTCGCTCGGGATCTAACCGGCCTCCCAGGCGTACTTCACATCCGGCTCGCTTTCTGGTGGCGGGCTGATACCAAGCTCCTCAACCTTGAAGCCATTCTTTTCATAAAACGCGCGCGCGTTCACATTCACCTGCAGCGTGTACAACCACAAGCGCTCTGGTGATCGTCTACGCGCATGCTCCAGCAAGCGCGTACCCAGCCCCTCGCGCCAGTGATCGGGATGGATGAAAAGCTGATCAATGAAATCATCTTTCATCGCCATAAATGCCAGTGGATAATCCTTCTCGTCCACCAACACCCATACATCATTGGCCGGCAAGATATGCTCGCGAAAATAAGCAATATCCTGGAAAAAGAAATAACCCTTGCGCTGCTGAAAATCCGGCAGCGATTGCTCGCGTGACACCCGCCACAGGATCACCACCGCATCCAGGTCACCCGGCCTATAAGCTCGAATCGTACCATTTATGTTGTTATTGCTCATCATTCATCAATTATAACCACTCAAACCAGCCTGTTGCGCACTAACCTGCCCAGCCTGATATATAATGAATTTATGCAAACAGTAGAAAACCTGCGCGACATCTATCCTTATGATCCGCGCTCACGCACATTCACCATCCCCACCCGCCTGGAAACCTGCCAGGATTTTTTCAACCCGCTCGATCCTTCCCCAGCCCCGGCTCGTGACCTATCGCCTGACCTGGTGGAATATCTCAACCAGTGCTCGGACGAAATCCCCGAAAACCACCCGCTTGTCATCTCCGTTGAAATCCGTGCCGAAGAACCCACTGCCCGCCAGGTGGATGAATGCCTGCGCAGCTTGGGCACCTTCTACAAACATGAAATCCTCGTCATCCGCAGCCACATTCGCCATCAACGCGCCCGCGCCCTGCGCTATCTGCTGGTTTCCTGCCTGTGCCTGGCCCTCTACCTGCTTAGCGAACAGGTCGACCTGATCCTCTTCCCCTGGAGCCTGTTGCGTGAAGCAATCCTGATTGGTGGCTGGGTCTTCATGTGGGAAGCCGTCACCCTTAACTTTATCGAAATGGACGGCCTGCTGCGTGAAATCCGCAAGTACCAACGTCTGCTTAACGCCCGCCTGGATTTTCACCATCTCAGCCCCCCAACCAACTAACCCCATTCAATACAGCAATCAAGAAAGCGAGAAATTAATGAAAATTGTTACCGATTCCGCCGCGGACCTCACCCCCGGCGAAATGGAAGCCTTCGGGATCACCCTGGCTCCTCTCTATATTCAGTTCCCCGAAGGGGAAGTTAACGCAGCCGACATTAGCGCCGATGATTTCTACAACCGCCTGGAAGCCATGCGCCCGGCCATCCCCACCACCGCCCAGCCATCCAGCGGCACCTTCTCCGACATCTACCGCAAATTAGCCGAAACCAGCCAAGATATATTCTCCATCCACATCTCCTCAGGCCTGAGCGGAACCATCAATTCCGCCCGCGTTGGCGCCGAACAGCTCCAGGGCCAGGCAAATGTGACCATCTGGGACACCATGACCCTCTCGGGGGGTGAAAGGTTCCAGGTCCTGGCCGCCGCCATGGCCGACAAAGCCGGCTGGAGCATGGAAAAAATCCAACAGCGCCTGACCGAAATTCGTGCCAACACCGAAGTCATCTACACCCTCGAAACGCTCGAATACCTGGCCCGCGGTGGTCGTATCGGCCGCGTCCAGGCCCTGATGGGCTCCCTGCTCAAACTTAAACCAGTCATCAACGTCTCGCACGAAGACGGTAAATACAGCACCGTCACCAAGGCCCGCACCATCCCCGCCGGCCTGCAGGCCATTGCCGACAACCTGGTCGGCATTTACGCCAACACCCCGGTCTGGGTCAACGTGCTGCATGGCCGCTTCCAACAGGGCGCCGACATGTTTTCCGAAATCGCCCGCAAACGGCTGAACACCGCCCGGCTGGAAGTCAACCGCATCTCGCCCGTCCTGGGTGTTCACACCGGCCCCGGCATCGTTGGCGCCGCCATCCTACCCATACACCTGATCGAAGACTTACTCTAACAACCAAGCAATCAAAAAAGCAGGGCCGAGCGCTGCCAACCAGCGTCTGGCCCTGCTTTTCATTTCTTTATATGTTTACTGCCGGTGCAGCGTTACCAGCGAAACATCATCATCCTGGGCCGCGCCCTGCCTGAAAGCCTGCAGCGCACTCACCAACCCATCACAGCTATCTTGCGCGCTCAAGCCATGCAGCATCGCCAGGTTCTGGCGGATGCGGTCCCGTCCAAATTCCTCCCCCAGCGGGTCACGGCAGTCGCACATCCCATCGGTGAACAACAACAAGGTTGCCCCGGGTGGAATCTCGATCATCTGCTCATCCAGCGGAATTTCGGCAAAAAAACCGATCGGCAGGCTTTCCTTACGCTCCATCTCGCGTACTTCACCATTTTCGAATAACAGCAGCGGCAGCTCATGCCCAGCCCGCGCAAACTGAAATACCGCGCTGCGCAGATCGTAAATCCCATAAATCACCGTCACAAACAGATCGGTCTGATCCAGGCGCGTCAGATAGCTATTGACGTTCCGCAGCACATCCCCGGGCGCTGCACCGCGCAGGCTCTCCGCCGTCAGCAACGCGTGCGCGCGTGCCATAAAAATCGCCGAAGGCACGCCCTTATCGGCTACATCTCCAATCAAAACACCTAAACGGTTCTTGTCAATTTCGAAAACATCGTACAAATCACCGCCCACACTGCGCGCCGGGTCCATATATCCACCAAAATCGACCCCTGGCACTTCTGGCAGCCTGCGCGGCAGCAGAGACATCTGGATATCGGCTGCCAGCTGCAGCTCCTTCTCCATGCGTTCCTTTTCAATGATCTGCGCCTGCGCAGATTTCAACTCGTCATACGCCCGCTGCAGCTGCTGGTTTTTTTCGCGCAAATCATGAAAAGCGCTGTTATCTGAGTTGCGCAGCCGGTCGCTCATCACCTTCACCATCGCGTAGGCCACATGCGGTTGGCGATGCAGTAGCTCATCAAAATCCTCACGGGTCATCACCAGCACCTGCGTAGCCGAGCGCGTGCGAATGCTGGCCGAGCGCTTGCCACCCGGGATCACCAGGCTCATCTCGCCCGTATATTCACCGGGGCCAAGCGAAGCCAGCAATTTCTCATCCGTGCTACCGATCGCCATGATCACATCCACCCCGCCGCTGACCACCACGTAAAAACTGTCACCCTGGTCGCCCTCGCGGAAAATAATATGCTCTGCCTCCAGCATCTGCAGCTCGAGGGTATACGCCAGGTATTTTAATTCTCCACGCGGCAGATCACTGAACAACGGCATCTGGCGCAGTAGCGTGATCAAGTCTTCCCGTATTAACGGGGTGGTGTGTTCGGGCATATCATTGCTCATAGGCTGGTTGCTCCTTGGCGATCAGCTCTCATATATCACGGGCCATCTGTACATTCGTTTCAATAAAACCATTCTTTTTATACAGCATCCGTGCGGCGGTATTCGCCCCAAAAACATGCAGGGCCAGGCGCTTATAACCCTGCCCCCGTGCCTCGTCAACCAGCACAGCCAGGGCTTCGCTGGCATACCCGCGCCGCCGGAATGTCTCGTAGATTTCAAAATCAAAGATAAAAGCGGTCCCAGGGTTGTTGTCCAAGCCAGCGTACCACAGGTAACCAACCACTTCACCCACTTCATTCAACAGCTTGCCAACAAAATGGCCCGGGGTGTCAACGCCCTGCGGTAAGAAATGCCCATACTCCAACTGAGCCCGCTCCAGCGCTTCATCTGCCGTCCAGTTGCCGGCCTGCAGCTTGTCGGCGGCATAAGCCGGGATACTTTTCTCCAGGTAGGCCTGGTATTCAGCCTCATCCATGCGTACCAAACGGATCATACCTGCCCCGCCTGGCCCAGGTCCTTGGCTAAGATAATACTGGTATCCAGGTAAGCATTCTGACGATATAACTCAATTTCTTCGTCTTTATGCGCAAATATTTGCAGCTCCACCCGCTCCACGCCCTGGTTGCGCGCTTCTTCTTCAAATAGCGCCAGCGCGGCGGCCTCATAGCCTTGGCCACGTTTTTCCGGGAAGATAAAAAAGTCGATCAAAAATGCCGTTTTGCGCGTCCGGCTCGGATCGATGTAATACCAAACCATGCCGATCTTCTGCCCGGCTTCATCCAGCACGCTGCGCAAGCCAGCATTTGGGGTTTCTGGCCCGTTGGGCAGCATCTGTTGAAACTCAGCCCGCGCCTTGCCGACCGCCTCACTGGCGGTCCAGTTGCCGGCACGCATCTGGTCATAGGCATATTCCGGGATAGACTTGCGCAAAAAGGCCGCGAAATCTTCCTCGCTCATCATCGTCAAACGCACCTGGCTTTGGCCGGCACTCAGCTCACTCATAATTCAATCACTTCCTTGCCCGATAGCTTATCGGTGATGCTCCTCGTCACCGTCTCAAGCGCACTTTCCTGGTTGACATAATCCAGGTTATCCGTCCGGATGGTCAGCATCGGGCACAGGTCAAACGACCCCAACCATTCCTCGTAAAAAGATTCCAACAACGTCAGGTAACTGATGGTGATACCGGTCTCAATCCCCCGCGCCCGCCGGTGAATCCGTTCCATCAAGACTTCCACCGGTGCTTTCAGGTAAATCAACAGGTGCGGCGCGGGCAGGCCATTCATCACCACCTCAAACAAGCGCCGGTATGCCATATAATCGCGCTCCGAGAGATTACCCATGTGGTGAAGCGCGCGCGCAAAGATATAAGCGTCTTCATAGATCGAACGATCCAGGATGGCCGAGCGTGTCGCGTTGGCCGCCTGCAAATATTGGTCCGCCCGGTGCCCCAGGAAATATACCTGCAGGTGAAAAGACCAACTCTTCATATCCGCATAAAAATCCGGCAGGTACGGGTTGTCAGAGACCGATTCAAACCCGGTCAGCCAATTCATGCGCGCACCAATTCGCTCTGTCAGCGAGGTTTTTCCTGCGCCAATATTTCCGGCCACAACAATGATTCTTTTTCTCATTTACACGTCTCTATGGATGGGATGGAGTACACACCGGTACGATCAGTGTAATGATATTCTACCCGAAAGACAAGCCCGTGTCTGATAAAATCGCGCCATGAGTCTTTTATTCTTGCAGGGAGCTGCCCTCGGCTTCGCCGCTGCCGTTCAACCCGGGCCCTTCATGGCCTACCTGGTCAACCAGACCCTCACCCTCGGTTTCCGCAAAACCTGGATGACCGCCTTCGCCCCGCTCATCAGCGACGGCCCAATCATCGCCATTGCCATCCTGGTCTTGGTGCAAATGCCCAGCTGGTTGCAGCGTGCTCTCAACCTGCTGGGCGGTTTTTTCATCCTCTACCTGGCCTGGAACGCCTTTCAACAATGGCGTAACTTTGTCTCACCAGATGCCGCCCCACTTTCCTCTGGTCACCAGACAATCCTCAAAGCAGCCATGATGAACGCGCTCAGCCCCATGCCGTATCTTTACTGGAGCCTGGTCACCGGTCCCATCCTCATTTCCGGTTGGAAGCAATCTCCATTGGATGGCCTGTCATTCCTGGCAGCTTTCTACCTGGTGATGATCGCCAGCCTGCTGGTCATCCTGGCCATATTCGGTGCCGCCAAAGGACTCGGCCAGCAAGTCAGCCGCATCCTGCTCGGCATCTCCGTCCTGGCATTAGCGCTCTTTGGCCTGCTGCAACTCTGGCAAGCCTTCCAGGGCATATAAACCTCCGCTGGCGGGAATGGGGTCGGGCTGCACCTGCCGGGTTGGTTTGCCAACCGGCTTTAAACACACCCGCGTTAACCAGCGCATTGTTTACCTCTTCGTTTTCATCCCATAATCAATCAACATTTTGGACATTAAGTTCACCCATCTACTGAACACCCCGGTCAATCTCCGTACACTTGGGGTTAAAAAACCCAAAAACTCTTGACGAAATTCCAAACATGCGTATAATAACGACTAACAAGGTCGTTATAAAGATTTTTTTCCTGCGCTGATCCAGGCGCAAAAATTTTTATCCTTTATATACGACATAAATAATCGTCGTTCTGACAGAAACAAAAGCTGGCACCATTGATAGCTTTGCACAGCCGAACCAGTTTTTGAGCAATAACGACCTATGCCTTTTTGCGTTCTGTCACCCGCCGGTTTTGGTGCTGCACCAAGCAAGACAACTGAATAACTGATTTACTCTTATCCAGAGAGGCGGAGGGCCCGGCCCAATGATGCCTCGGCAACCTGACACACACGTCAAGGTGCCAATTCCGACAGAAGTAACTTCTGGGAGATGGGAGGCTTTTGCTAAAACTCTAGCCTCTTTCCGAAGAGGCTTTTTGTTTACCCACAGGAGAATATCTTATGTGTTGTATGTGTCGATAATCATCTTTACAGCTGAGTTCACGCCTTTATCACAACCCATTCAATCAACCATTCCTTAGGAGATCATCGCATGTCCACCAACACCCGCAAGTACGGTTTCGCCACCCAGCAGCTCCACGCCGGCTACTCCCCCGATCCGACCACTGGCAGCCGCGCAGTGCCCCTTTACCAGACCACCAGCTATCAGTTCAAGAGCACCGAACACGCTGCCAACCTGTTTGCCCTCAAAGAATTGGGCAACATCTACACCCGCCTGATGAACCCCACCACTGATGTTCTCGAACAGCGCCTGGCTATCCTGGAAGGCGGCGTCGCCGCAGTGGCCGCTGCCAGCGGTCATGCTGCCCAGGCCCAGGCCATTTTCACCCTGCTTGGCTCAGGCGACCACATCGTTTCCTCCAGCCGCTTGTATGGTGGCACCTACAACCAGTTCCACTACACCCTGGCAAAACTCGGGATCGACGTCACCTTCGTTGACCCGGCGGATCCCCAAAATTTCGCCCGCGCCATCCGCCCCAACACCAAGATCCTGTACGGCGAAACCCTCGGCAACCCAGATATCTCCGTCTTCCCCTTTGAAGAAGTAGCCGAAATCGCCCAAAAGAACAAGATCGTGCTGATGATCGATAACACCTTCGCCACCCCCTACCTGTTCCGCCCGTTTGAGTGGGGCGCAAACGTCATCACCCACAGCACCACCAAATTCATCGGCGGGCACGGAACCAGCATCGGCGGTATCGTCGTCGATGGCGGCAACTTTGATTACACCAGCGGACGGTACCCGGGCTTCACCGAACCCGATCCTTCCTATCATGGCCTGGTCTATGCCAGCCTGTTGGGCGCGGGCCTGCCGCCCTTTGCCATCAAGCTGCGCGTTCAGACCCTGCGCGATATTGGTGCCTCGCAATCGCCCTTCAACTCATGGCAGACCATCCAGGGCATCGAAACACTTTCCCTGCGCGTTGAACGCCATGTTCAGAATGCCCTGGCAGTGGCCGAATTCCTCGAGAAACACCCCAAGGTCAGCTGGGTCAAATACCCTGGCCTGAAAAGCCACCCCGATTACGAGCGCGCAAAGCGTTACCTGCCCAAGGGCGCAGGTGCAATTCTCGGGTTCGGCATCAAAGGCGGGGCCGAGGCGGGTCGGAAATTCATCGAAAGCCTGCAGCTCTTTAGCCACCTCGCCAACGTCGGCGACGCGAAATCGCTGGCCATTCACCCGGCAACCACCACTCACAGCCAGTTGAAGGCCGAAGAGCAGCTGACCGCCGGCGTCAGCCCCGATTTCATCCGCCTGAGCATCGGGCTCGAAGATGTCGACGATATTCTGTGGGACCTCAACCAGGCTTTGAATGCGTAATTGAACGGTAAATCAAAACAAGGAAATTTTCGTAATGGATAAACTGACTGGAACCTGGACCGCCAAAAAAGGGCTGGCCCAAATGCTCAAAGGTGGCGTAATTATGGATGTAGTCACGCCAGAACACGCCCGCATCGCGGAAGACGCAGGGGCCTGTGCTGTCATGGCACTCGAACGCGTCCCGGCTGATATCCGCGCCGAGGGCGGCGTGGCACGCATGAGTGACCCGGAACTCATCATCCGCATCAAAGAGGCAGTTACCATCCCAGTCATGGCCAAGTGCCGGATTGGCCATTTTGTAGAAGCGCAAATCCTGGAAGCCATTGGCGTCGATTACATTGACGAATCCGAAGTGCTCACCCCCGCGGATGAAGAACATCACATCCTGAAGCACAACTTCACCATTCCATTTGTGTGCGGGGCCCGCAACCTGGGTGAAGCCTTGCGCCGCATCGGTGAAGGCGCTGCCATGATCCGCACCAAGGGCGAGGCCGGAACCGGGGACGTGGTCGAGGCCGTTCGGCACGGCCGCACCATCCTGGGTGAAATCCGCCGCCTGCAAAACTTGCCAGAAGAAGAGCTGATGGCATTTGCCAAGAACATTGGCGCCCCCTACGAACTGCTGAAAGAAACCCGCCAGTCAGGCCGCTTACCGGTCGTCAACTTTGCGGCAGGTGGCATCGCCACCCCGGCCGATGCCGCCCTGCTCATGCAGCTTGGTGTCGATGGCGTTTTTGTTGGCTCGGGCATTTTCAAGAGCGGTGATCCGGCCAAACGGGCCGAAGCCATCGTCAAAGCCACCACCCACTTCAGAGACGCCAATATCCTCGCCCAGGTCAGCCGCAACCTCGGCGAAGCAATGGTTGGACGCCAGATCAACAGCATCCCGCTCGGAGAATTGATCGCCGCCCGCGGTTGGTAAGGTCTGATTAAATAAACGAAACAGGCTCATCCGGCATTCCCGCTGTTACGGGGACTATGCTCCAGGATGAGCCTGTTTTTGTCTTGCTATTTACTTCATACTACCGAATAAACACATTTTTGCACCATGGCATTCACTCACCTCAGCACAAGCCTGCAGGAAATATCGGCTACCCTACCCCATCGCTTTATCCGTAATTGCCAGCGCCTGGTCAATCGCCGCGAAGCCCTCACGCAGTTGTTGTTCGTTGACAATCAGTGGCGGAATGATCAGGATGGTGTGCCAGTGCGTGTACAGGAACAAGCCACTATCCAGGCAGGCCTTGCGCAGCGCCACCATCGCCGGGCTGTTACCGTTCCAGGGCGCCATCGGCTCACGCGTCGCGCGGTTCTTGACCACCTCAATAATCCCAAACAAGCCAATCGAACGCACATCACCCACCGAAGGATGCGACTCGCCCAGGTCAGTCAACAGCTGATGCAGCACCGCACCCATCGCCGCCGCATTCTCCACCATGTGATCTTGTTTCATCACCCCAATATTCGCCACCGCTGCCGCCAGCGAAATCGGGTGTGAAGTATAGGTCAGACCCGATTCAAAGACATGCTCGTCAAAACTGGCCGCAATCTCAGGCTTCATCGCCACCGCGCCCAGCGGCGCATAGGCCGAAGTCAGGCCCTTGGCCATCGTCATCAAATCCGGCACCACATTCCAGTGGTCAATCGCAAACCACTTTCCCGTGCGCCCAAAGCCCGCCATCACCTCATCCGCGATCATCAGGATGCCATATTTATCACACAGCGCGCGCACACCCTGCATATAGCCGGCCGGGGGAATGATGATTCCATTCGTGCCGGTCACCGATTCCATCAGCACCGCCGCGATGCTTTCCGGCCCCTCGTACAGCATAATCTCTTCCAGGTGATTGAGATAATCCTGGCAAAAATCCGCCTCCGAAATATTCGGATTGCTGCGGTGAAAAGTAGACCGGTAGCGGTAGGGGTCGAGAAAATGCACCACGCCTGGCATCAGGTTTGGCTCCCAGCTCACCCGCCGCGGGTCACCCGTGGCAGCCATCGCCCCGGCCGTCGCCCCGTGATATGACCGGTAGCGCGTCAGGATCTTGTGCCGCCCGGTGTGCGCCCTGGCCAGCTTGATGGCGTTTTCGTTGGCATCGGCTCCGCCCAGGGTAAAGAGCACCTTGCTCAAACGCCCACCCGGGGTCACATCTGCCACCGCTTTGCTGGCAATCGCACGGATTTTGGTAGTCATGCCCGGCGCAGCATAAGGAATTTGGTCAAGCTGGGACTTCATCGCATCAATCACGCGCTGATCGCCGTGACCGATATTCACGCACATCGTCATCGAGTTGAAATCGAGATAACGTTTGCCGGCGGTGTCCCAAAAATAAACACCCTTGGCATGGCTGACCGCGATCGGGTTAACCCTGGCCTGGGCCGACCATGTCCAAAAAACATGCTCCTTCGAAAGCGGCACAATCTGGTCATCGGGTAAATCAAACATGGTTTCCTCTTTGGTAACTGTTTTTTAAATGGTCCTGTTAACCAATCCTAACACAAAAAAACCGGTCAATTGTCACGGTAGCCTGGTGCACTTTGTCCGCTGTTACAGCCTGCTTTCCCCGCTGGGATCACCCATTTAGCATGCACGCAATCTTATGGTAAAAATAGGCCATGCCACCCTTGCCCTACACCCGCCTGATCGTCATTGGCGCCACCGGCGCCGGAAAATCCACCCTGGCCGAGAACCTGGCCAACAAGCTGGGGCTGGAATGGATTGAATTGGACGCCCTGCACTGGTTGCCCGGCTGGCAATCCCGCCCGCTGGAGGACTTCCGCGCCCGCGCCGAACAGGCCACCCAGGGCCCGCGCTGGGTCATTGCCGGTAATTACAGCTCAGTTCGCGACCTGACCTGGCCACGCGCCCAGCTAATCATCTGGCTGGACTACCCACTCTGGACCATCTTCTGGCGGCTCTGGCACCGCACCTGGCGGCGCTGGTGGACCCGCGAACTGCTCTGGGGCACCAACCGCGAAAACATGCTGGACCACTTCAAGCTCTGGTCAAAACAAGATTCGCTCTTCGCCTGGCTCTTCGCAACCTACTGGCGCCGCAAACGCGAATTCCCGCTCCTGATAGCCGCTCACCCACACCTGCAGCTAATTCACCTGCACACCCCGCGTGAGACCCAACAGTGGTTTGAATCGCTCGAGTAAATATCCACACGGCTTGCCGTCCCCAATGGGCTTCACGTTGGCTTTAAAAAACAAAGCCGCTCCGGATGCACCCGCACATGGAGCAACTTTTAATAATCGCCAACTCAGCCGTTCGTCCCGCGGATCCGCAGTACCAGGGCGCCAATCCCAACAAAGGCCAGCACCGCCAGCCCCAGCGCCCACTCGAAGCCCTGCGCAAAGCGGATATTCTCCGAAATTAAATCCACTGCCAGCCCGCCCAGCACCACCAGCCCCATTTGCAGCAGGTGTCGCCGCTCCATTTCACGCGGGTTATCTTCCTCGGCTGCGAACGCCAGTCGCTGTAAAAAGCCATCCAGGTCCCAGGCCACCAGCACACACACCAGGCCAGGCAAGGCCCGCCAGAGTGCCACACCGGTCCACAGCCCGACACCCGCCAGCACAACCGCCAGCCCCAATACCACCCCCAACGCCGCCCGAACCCGGCGCATCACCAACACCAGGGCGACCGGCGTCAGCGCAAATAACCCGAAACCCACCCAGGCATAATCAGTCATCAGCCAGCCCTGGCCCAGCAGCAGCATCCCAATCACCAGGCTCGCCATCAGCACATATCCACCCGGGGTGATCCCCTTGATGAATTTCAAAATGCACCCCCAGCGCCGATCGCGCGAATGAAAGCTGGCGGACGTGCCAGCGCCGCCTCGGCCACCTGCTCAAACGGCTTGCTTACATCCCAATCCACCACCTGTATGCCCGAATGGCGCAGGCGCTGCATCGTCGCCCGCCGCCGCAGGGTCAATATGCGCGTCGCCTGGCGGACTTCTTCGCTCTGCCGCAGGCTGGCGCTCTCAAAACGGACAGCATCCGGGCTGACCACAATCAGCGCATATCCCTGGGCGCGCAGGTTGACCAGCGGATCCACGTCATCATCGGTCAGCGGGCTGATAAACACCAGCTGCGAATGGACCGGGAACAAACTGCGCGGGATGTAAATCCCTGCGAAGGCCTGGTTCTCCCCGGTCGTAGAGCGCGCCAGGGCATGCAGGATGCGTTCACGCTGGACCTTGCCATAGCCAGGCAGCGTCCAGTTGATGTACTGCCCGTAAATCAGCAGTCCCACCCGGTTGCCCGCCGCCAGGAAAGCATCCGAAAGCGAAGCCGTCGCCACGACCGACTCGTCAAAGATCGAAAGCGCCTCGCCCACCCGGTTGGACTGCTTGCGCGCGTCCAGGATGATACCCACATCCGCCACCCGCTCCTGTTCGTACTCGTTGGCATACAAGGCCTGTGTCTGCCGGGCCGAAACGCGCCAGTTAACCGCGTGCATCGTATCCCCCGGCTGGTACTCGCGCACCCCAAAGAAATCCACACCCGAGCCGCCCTGCCTGGAAGGGATTGTCCCTGAATACACCCGCGTGTTTCGGGTGCGGATGGCAATCCGCCGCACGCGCGGCGCCACCGGCAAAATCAGGACCTGCCCGCTAGTGGCGAAATCCCGCCGCACCGTCAGGATGCCAAACATATCGCTCGCGCTGGCTTGCAGGTGCGTAAAAGCATGAAACCCACGCTTGCCCTGAAAGCTGTACTTCCAAACCAGCGTCTCACCGCCCTTCAACGACACCAAGCGGCGATCCGAACCTTCCACCACACTGCTATGCTCCGGCAGCCAATCGCGCAGCAGCAGCTCGCGAATATCACCGCCGTTGTTATGAATCTTCAATTCCACGCTGATCGGCTGCCCGGGCGCTGCACGTTCGCTCGAAAGCGTGCGCTCCACCGTCAGGTCCAGCTTTTCAGGGCCAAAAAACAAACCCGCCAACAGGTAGACCACCAACGGCACCGCCAGCTCCAGCCAGCCAGGGTTAAACGTAGCCAGCCCGCCCAACAGCAGCAGGAGCAATAACAACCCGGGCAGATAAATTCGTGACACGCTTTGTGAACTCAAAACTGGTTTCTCCGCCTAAACAGCGCGCATCACCGGCACCGCGACCTTGCTGAGCACATCCGCGATGACTTCTTCGGCCACCCGCCGCCCCATCCAGTACTCGGGCTGCATAATCATGCGGTGACTGAGCACCGGGATGGCGAAATGCTTGATATCATCCGGCAGGATATAGGTGCGCCCGTTCAGCGCCGCCCGCGCCTTGGCCATCTTCAAAAATGCCAGCGATGCACGCGGAGATGCGCCCACCGCCACCCGCCGGTCGCTGCGGGTCTCATGCACCAACCGGGCGATATACATCTCCAGGTCTTCATCCACGTGCACCGTCTCCACCACTTCGCGCATTTCAAGCACCTCAGCCGCGCTGGTAACCGGGATCAACACCACTTCTTCGATCCGCCGGCTGTGACGCCGCTGCAAAATCTCCTTTTCCTGTTCCAGCGTCGGGTAACCAACGCTCAGCTTGATCATGAAACGGTCGAGCTGGGCTTCCGGCAGTGGAAAAGTACCTTCATATTCAATCGGGTTCTGGGTTGCCAGCACCAGGAAAGGCTCAGGCAGGTTGAGGGTCTCACCCTCCAGAGTCACCCGCGCCTCCTGCATGGCTTCCAGCAGTGCCGACTGGGTCTTGGGCGAGGCACGGTTGATTTCATCCGCCAGGATCAGGTGCGAGAAAATCGGGCCTTTGCGCAGCTCAAAGCTGCTTTCGTTGCGGTTGAAAATATACCCGCCAGTGATATCCCCCGGCAGCAGGTCCGGCGTGAATTGGATACGCTTGAAATCCAAGCCCAGCGCGGTGGCGAAACTGCGCGCAATCAGCGTCTTGCCCAGCCCGGGGAAATCCTCAAACAGGATATGCCCGGAAGCCAGCACGGAGCAGATCACCGTCTCCAGCAGGTCATGCTTGCCAACCACAGCCCGCTCAACTTCAGTAATCACCTTTTTGCCAAGCGCAGCCACATTACGAACGTCTGAAATCATTGTTGTTCTCCATTTGAGATTCGAGGAAGTCAACCACCGGGCCGATATCTCCGTCAAAGGGGGTCGGCTGGGCGCTCTGATTAGTCAGTTTAATTAAATTGGACGGCAGGTTTTTGCGCAGCCACTCGCTGCGGCCCAGCAGCCAGCCCGCCAGCAGCGTATTGCGCGCCAGCGGGTAATCTGAAAAGCTGGTGTTCAACCCGGCGTCCAGGTATTTCCGTACCCAGCTCGAGACCGACTGCCCATCAAAAGCCAGTTGGCGCGGACGCTGGTGCGTGCGCAGTTCCTGGATCTCCACCGCGATCATGGCCAGGCTGCGCGCAATTTTCCACTTGAAATAAATCCCGCCATCCTTGCGCTCAATCAAGTTGGCCAAATCTGCCACCGGCCCCAGCACCTTGCGATGGGGTACTTCCACCTCGCCGCCCAGCCGCACACCCTTGGTCAGGCGCCCCAATAGCAGGTACGCCATTAGCAGCACCAGCCCCAGCCATAAAACTGGCTGCGGGATGATCCGGTAGATGATGCTCAGCAACCACAACAGGTAAGCCATCGGGCGGATGATCACCATTTCGACCACATCGCGCAGCAGGAAGGCGATCACCAGGGCCGCCGCAACAAGTGCGCCGCCCAACAGGGCCGCGCGTTTCATTGAAATGCGTGGCTGGTTCATGCATCCCGTCCTAAAGCGTGCACAATCGCACTCAGGGCCGCCGCTGCCAGGTCGCGTTCGGTCAGACTCGAGCTGCGGTTACCGTAGCGCACCCCTTCAAACAGGCTGGTCAGGGTGCGCACAGCCTCGCCCGGCAGCCCAACTCGCTCCATCCGCAGCGCAAACTCACGAGGCGTGTTGCCCGGCTGACGCAGCAACCCGCGTTCGCTCACCACCACTTCATTCATACGCACATAGGCCTTGATAATGGCATCATCCCAGTTGCCACCTGGCTTCAATTCCTCCAGTGCCTGCCGGGCAATACCGGCCAGCTCAAAACGCGCCAAGCTGCCGCTGTTTTTCTGTCGCCTGCTGTAGATCAGCCACCCCACCGCCGTCAACCCCAACCCGATCGCGAAGCTGACCGTATAGGTCACCCACGGGCTGATTTCAGGCGGGCTGTAGACCGGAGCATCTCCCTGGTTAAAGGTAGACTGCGACCACCCTGGCGGCCCACCATTATCCCCGCTTTGCTGGTTTAACTTGCCATTCTCAAATGCGAAATTCAGCAAGAAGCCAATCGCCAGCATCCAGATAACAATCTGAACGACCCGTAGAAGCAGTTTCTTGCGCAGTTCCGGATCCAGCAGGACAAATATAATCGCAACAATCAGGATTGCCAGAGCCGCAAACAGCAGGTAGCGCCACATGGCGATATCGGTTGGGCCTGTGAAACCAGCCCCAGACACCTGGACCGATCCGAAATTAAATGAAACCGGCGCTGCCGGTTGAAATTTCAAATCGCGCAGAGCCGCGGCCAACAACGCCAGGGCTACCAACCCGGCCAGGGCTATTAAAAACACCACTGTCTTGTTATTGAGGAGCTTCTTCATACTGTATAATTATTGTACTCGAAACCATATTCTATGCCCACCTCACCCGACGATTGTTCCGTTCCCCTGCACCCGGCCGCCCTGCGCGGGCTGGAGCTTTTCAATGTCGGTGAATATTTCGAGGCCCACGAGGCGCTCGAGGATGCCTGGCGCGATGAAACCGGCCCCGTTCGCCTGCTGTACCAGGGCATTTTACAGGTCGCCGTCACCTACTTGCACGTCCAGCACGATAATTATGAGGGAGCTCTCAAACTTTCGGCTCGCGCGGGCGCCAAGTTGGCCGCCTGGCCCGCCACCTGCCGTGGCATCGACATAGCCAGCCTGCGCGCCAACCTGGCCACAGTGATCGCCTCTGTTGAGCAGCTCGGCCCCAGCCGCCTGCACAGCTTCAACCCGCTTCTCTTTAAAAAAGTCAGCTACCTTGCCCCCCAGGACGAATGACCCGTATTCATTAAATTCACCCAACCCGTTGGGTGAATTCTTTTTCGGTAGCAGTTTTCAACAGGATCAACATACGTAAATTGTCGAATTAACCGCTAGAGATTGGGTTTTTACATTTCTCCATGGCCAGCCCGGTTTTATACTGCCGCCTGGACAATCTTCAAGATAGGTTCGCTGCCACCCCGTCCATCGCGCGGGGTTAAAATCACCACATCACCCCAGGAGAAAGCCGCCATGCGTAAATTCATCACCGCCCTGATCACTATCTTCCTGATCTTTAGCCTGGCCGCCCCGGCCCACGCCGGCAACGTGTTACGCATCTACTACGCTGGCCCGCAGGGCGCCGTCCTCACCGCGTTAAAACTGGCCCCGGCCGGCACCTTCACCCTGGTGGATGACCCCGCCCAGGCCGATGTGCTCTTCCTGAATGGCGAAGCGCCGCTGCTCGAAATCAGCACCGCGCGCGTGGCCGAGGGCGCCGGTCTGGTGCTGATCGCCGGCCCTGGCATCGATAGCGAGACCGCCACCGCCCTGTTGGGCATCCCGGTCAGCCTGCAGCCCAAGAGCGAACCTGTTTCGCCCACCGCCCTGGCCCTCGATGACCCGCTCATCACCCAGGTGGTCTGGAACAGCGCCCCACAGGTACGCGAACGCAGCGAATTTCTTACCACGCTCTCCTCCGTCCAACCGCTGGCCAGCAGCTACGAAGATGGTGAATGGCTGCTCTGGCAGGCCCGCCCCAACATCTTCGTCTTCAACGCCTATCTTGGCGCCGACACCAACCCGCAGATCCAGGAATGGGGCTACTTCAACTACCTGGTCTACCACCTGGCCGTCCGCGCTGGCGGCGGCAGCCCGCTCACCTTTGCCGGCTACCCTGCCAGCCCGCTGCCCCACGCTAACGAGCGCACCCTGCTGATTGGCCTGATGGGTCTGCTGGTCATTACCGCCTTCACCGTCTTCTTCTTCGTGCGCCGCTACAGCCTGGCCCACCCCGAAGCCCTGGATGGCATCGTCAACCCGGCCCACGCCCTGGCCAACCAGGCCGGCACCGAATGGGAAAACGTCGGCTTCCACCGTCCCCTGGGTGGTTTCCTGGTCGCCCTCTCGATTGGTCTGCTGCTCTTCATCCCGCTCATCATTTACCAGAACCTGATTCTGCCGGTCTACATCCTGCCCTCCGCCCAGGCCCTCGGCATTTGGGCGCGCGTCACCCAGTTCTTCAATCTGGCCTGGTTGTTCTTCGATATGGGCACCAGCATCGCCTTCATTAAATACCTCTCCGAGTACCGCGTACATGACCCCAAGAAAGGCATTCAGTATGGCCAGGTTTTTGTCTGGTGGCAGCTTCTCTCCGGTGCCATCCAGGTTGCCCTGGTCATATCGCTGGCCGGCAGTTTTGCCCCCGGCTCTGCCTATGCGCTCTACACCTGGAGCATCATCATCCATGCCCTCATCCAGGTGCCCGGTTTTTACCAGGTCTTGCGCCACGCCCTGACCGGCTTTCAGCGCCTCGATTACTCGCGCCTGCTCGATATCGGCCTGAACGTGGTGCTGCCCATGCTGGTCCAGCCGGTCTTCGTCAGTCTGATGTACGCCTGGGGCCGTTCGCACCCCGCCTATGGCGGCCCAATGGGCGGCTTGTTTGGCCTGGGTATGGCCGCCTATGCCGCCGAGTTATGCGTCTTCCTGTGGGGTCTGTGGCTCTACCGCCGGGCCGGCTACAACACCCGCGTGCTCTTCCTGGCTCACTTCGACTGGGATGTGGTCAAAACCAGCTTCAAGTTTGGCGTCTTTGAAATGCTCGGTTCGGCCGCCTGGTCCTTTGGGCAGGCCGCCGAGATCGCCATCACCCAGTCCCGCCTGATCAACTATGCCGAAATCTGGGGCAACTGGGGCATGGCCCAAAACTTCATCTTCGCCTTCAACGTCACCCAGACCCTCAACGACGGTGTCATGCCGGCCATCTCCGAAGCCTTCTCGAGCGGCAAGCGCATCCTCAGCCAGTATTACGCCGCCATGGCCTACAAGTACAACGGCATGGTCAGCGCATTCCTGGCAGCCGTCCTGCTGGCAGTTGCCCCGCGCTTTATCATCGGCGCCTCAGGCATCGAATTTCAGCGTGCCGCCATCTATGTCATTCCACTCATCATCTGGGGCGCCTTCCAATACCCCTCCTGGGTTGGTGATATCGTCCAGCTCGGCGCCAACAAACCCTATCTAAAATCCATCCTGGTCTTCGGCGAACAGGTCCTGCGTGTCATCCTGGCCTGGATGCTGCTGGCACGCTACCAGGTCACCGCCCTGATCATCGCCTACTTCATTGGCCTGTTCGCCAAGGGTCTGAGCGCCTACTTTATCAACAACCGCCTGTGCTTCCCCCAGCGCTTCTACTTCTGGCAGTCACTCGCCGCCCCGCTGTTGGCCGGCGCCACCCATTTCGGCGTGCTCTGGCTGGTCACCTCCCTGGTCTGGAAAGGCGACCAGATCACCAGTGTACTGATCTTCCTGATCGGCATCCTGCCCAGCTTCCCGCTCTACATGTTCTTCTATGGCCTGTTTGGCGGCTGGGATAACGACACCCTCGGTGAACTGCGCGAAGCCGTTGAGCTGACCGGCCCGGTCCGCCCGCTCACCCGCTGGGGCATCCTGGCACCCACCAGCTTCGGCGCGCGCATCAGCCCACTGACCGGCCGCTACCCCATCTCCATCCGCCCGGCTGCCCTGCAAGAAGCAGCCGACCTGACCCGTGAGAAAGTCACCCTCTAGGATTTTACGCATGCCCGAGACCCGCACCCTGCACATCATCTCGCATACCCACTGGGATCGCGAGTGGTACGAAACCTTCCAACAGTTCCGCCTGCGCCTGGTCAAACTGGTCGACGAGCTGCTAGACCTGCTCGAAAACGACCCCGCCTTCCGCTATTTCATGCTGGATGGCCAGACCATCGTGCTGGAAGACTACCTGCTGATGCGGCCCGAAAACGAAACCCGCCTGCGCGCCCAAATCCGCGCCGGGCGCCTGCTGATTGGGCCCTGGCACATCCTGCCCGATATGTTCCTGCCTGGCCCCGAGGCCCACATCCGCAACCTGCTGGAGGGCGCCCGCACCTGCCGGGCCTTTGAATCACGCATGCCCGTCGGTTACATGCCCGATTCCTTTGGCCACATTGGCCAGATGCCCCAGCTTCTGCGCGGCTTTGGCCTGCAAAGCGCCTGCCTGTGGCGCGGCCTGGATGAAGAACCGGCCGAGTTCTGGTGGCAATCGCCGGATGGCTCACGCGTGCTGATGGCCAACCTGCGTGACAGCTACTCCAACGGCGCCTGGCTGCCCGGCGACCCTCCCGCCGACCCGCAAACGCTCGACCCTTTCGTCAGCGGCCTGGTCGAGCTGGGTGAATCGCTCGCCAGCCACTCGGCCGTCGCGCACCAGTTAATCATGCTCGGCACCGATCACATGCAGCCCTCGCCCTACACCGCTGCCAACATCGCGCGGGCCAACGCCTCCCTGCCCGATTTGCGCATCGAACACTCCACCCTGCCGCTCTATCTGGCCGCCATTCAGCCCGCCCTGGCTGGCTTGAACCTACCGGTGGTGACCGGTGAACTACGCCAGTCGCGCCGCATGCACCTGCTGCCCGGCGTGCTCTCCACCCGCATCTGGATCAAACAGCGCAGCACCGCCGCCGAGGAACTGCTCACCCGCTGGGTGGAACCTTTTGGCGCTTTTGCCGAACTGCTCGAGACCAGTGGGCCACGCCTGCGCCGCCCGCAGGGTCTCATCCGCCAGGCCTGGCGCCTGCTGATGGAAAACCACCCGCACGATTCGATCTGCGGCTGCGGCATCGACCAACTGCACGACGAGATGAAGACCCGCTTCGACCAGGTCGATCAAATTGGCGCCGAACTCACCCGCCAATCGCTCGAAGCCCTCAGCACGCGCATCGATACCTCCGCCGCGCACGGGCAACCGGCCCTGGCCTGCCTGGTGGTCTTCAACCCCTCCTCCGCCGTCCGCACCGACCTGGTCACCGTCGAGGTCAACCCTGGCCCAGGCGGGCTGGAGGGCTTTGCCCTGCTGGATGACAGCGGCCGTGAGCTGCCTTATGAAACCCTTGGCCTGGGCGCGCGTGAACTGCTCAACACGGTCATGAACGTCAAAGACTTCCGCGCTGCCTTTGCCAGCGTGCACGATGGTCGTGCCATCGGGCTGGGCGTGCGCACCTTCAGCCTGAACCGCCAGGGCGAGACCGTCTCGA
Source organism: uncultured Anaerolineae bacterium (assembly GCA_903908605.1). Classification (GTDB taxonomy): domain Bacteria; phylum Chloroflexota; class Anaerolineae; order Anaerolineales; family Villigracilaceae; genus UBA5195. Next base: position 25,013 of record CAIVSQ010000221.1, on the reverse strand, counting down.
TCGACATCACCCTGGCTGAAGGCGAACCCGACCAGAAGCTCTGGCGCCAGGGCGCTGCCCAGGTCAACACCCTGCTCGAAGACCCCACCGTCACCAGCTTCCAGGTGCGTGCCCACACCCCCGAGATCATCCGGCTGGTCTTTTCCGCCCACGACCTGCCGGCCCACGGCTGGCGCACCTTCCGCCTGGCAGCCCGCCCGGTCCCCGCCGGCCCCGTGCGCATCCCAGCCCTGCTCAGCGCTGCCCTGCCGTTCATTTCGCGGGTCAGCTCGCACCCGCTCGTCCAGCGCACCGCCGCCCTGCCCGCCACCCGCCGCCTGCTGGCCCGCCTGCGCAGTTCGCGCCCGGGCAGCACCATCGAAAACGAATTTTTCCGCGTCACCCTCGAACCGACCGGCACCTTCCACCTGCTGGATAAGCGTACCGGCCAGGCCTACCCCGGGCTCAACCGCTTCGTGGATGGCGGCGACGCCGGCGACGAGTACAACTACTCCCCACCCGCCGCCAACCCGCACTTCACCGCGCGCCTGCTGCAGGCCACCATCCAGCATGGGCCGGTGCGCCAGACAATGCGCATCGAACTGCAGCTAGAAATCCCCGCCTCTCTCAGCCCCGACCGCCAGTCACGCGCCCGTGAGCTGATCAAGCTGCCCATCACTACCACCATCCACCTCACCGCCGGCCTGGAGCGAATCGACATCCACACCAGCCTGGAAAATCATGCCCGTGACCACCGCCTGCGTGTGCACTTCCCGGCCCCTTTCCGCGTCGAACAGGCCGAACACGACGGCCATTTTGAGATCGTTCCACGCCGGCTGGGTGTGCCCGAATTTGACCGCCAGAGCTGGGCCGAGGACCCGCGCCCCGAGGTGCCCCAGCGCGCTTTCACCTGCCTGACCGCCCCAGGCAGCGCAGGCGGCCTGACCATTGCCAACCGCGGCCTGCCCGAGGTTGAAGCCCAGCGCACCGCCAGCGGCAGCGGCATCGCCCTCACCCTGCTGCGCTGCGTCGGCTGGCTCTCGCGTGACGACCTGCAAACCCGCCGCGGCCATGCCGGCCCCGGGCTCGAAACCCCCGCCGCCCAAATGCTCAACCAACCCGGCTTCGGCCCACAAAACTGGGAATTTGACTACGCCGTCATCCCGCACGGCCGCCAGCCCGCCTCGGCCGCCGCCCACCTGGCCTGGGGCTTCAACGCCCCGCTGCGCGCCATTGCCACCCCCGCCCACCCCGGTGACCTGCCCGCCACCGGCGCTTTTCTCAGCCTGAACGGCGCCGGCGCCTCCCACTTCCACCTCGAGGCCATCAAGCTCTCCGAGGATGGCAGCGCGCTGATCGTCCGCGGCTGCAACCCCGGCCCCGGCGAACTTCAGCTCTCCCTGGCCACCAACCTGCCCCTGCCCCGCGCCGAACTGTCCAACCTGGCCGAAGAACCCGGCAGCCCGCTTTCCCCCGACCCACAAGGCGCTTTCCCCTTTAAAGCCGGCCCCTACCAGGTCGTTACCCTGCGCCTGCCCCACGCCTAGGACCCGCCATGCAGCTGCAGGATTTCCAGCCCCAGTCCAAACTCGTCAGCCAGCACAGCCAGGTCACCCGGCCGCGCTTCCCCGTCATCGACGCCCACAACCACCTGGGCGACCCCTTCGGCGGTGGCTGGCACAAAAAACCGCTCGCCCAGTTGCTGGACCAGCTCGACCAGGCCAATGTGCGCACCTACATCGATCTGGATGGCGGCTGGGGCGAGGACATCCTCCATGCCCATCTCGACTACTTCAAGCAGCCCGCCCCCGATCGCTTCATCATCTTCGGCGGCGTGGATTGGAGTAAATGGCCCGAACTGGGCAACCGCTTCCCCGAATGGGCCGCCGGTCGCCTGCGTCTGCAAAAAGAACGCGGCGCCCAGGGCCTCAAGATCTGGAAACCCTTCGGCCTGCACGTCCGCGACCAGCACGGCACCCTCGTTCACACCGGTGACACCCGCCTCGACCCGCTCTGGCAGACCGCCGGCGAGCTGGGCCTGCCCGTCCTGGCCCACGTGGCCGACCCGGTCGCCTTTTTTGACCCGATCGACGCCAGCAACGAACGTTGGGAGGAGCTGGGCGCCAACCCCGATTGGGCCTTCACCAGCCCACCCTTTCCGCCCTTCCTCGAGATCCTCACCGGCTTCCGCCAGGTGGTCCGCCGTCACCCCGCCACCACCTTCATCGGTGCCCATGTCGGCTGTTACGCCGAAAACCTGGCCTGGGTGGGTGCCATGCTGGACGAGTGCCCCAACTACCACATCGACATCTCTGCCCGCCTGGGCGAACTGGGCCGCCAACCCTACAGCGCCCGCCGCTTTTTCCTGCAGTACGCCGGGCGCATCCTCTTCGGCCTGGATACCGGTCCCTCCCTGCCCAACTACCACATCTCGTATCGCTTCCTCGAAACAGATGATGAATACTTCAATTACAATACCGGTCCAATCCCGCGCCAGGGCCGCTGGTTCATTAACGGCATCTTCCTGCCCGATGACGTCCTGGCACGCGTCTACCACCAGAACGCCGCACGGCTCTTCAACCTATCCATCTAGCCCCACCCGAAAGGAACCCACCCCATGGCAAAAATCGCATTTATCGGCGCCGGCAGCCTCGGCTTCACCTCCGAACTCGTCCGCGACATCCTCACCTTTCCGCTGCTGCGCGACGCCCAGATATCCCTGATGGACATCAACGCCGAGCGCCTGGACTTTGCCCGCACGGCCGTCACCAAGATCATCACCGAGGGTCATTACCCCGCCACCGTCAGCGCCACCCTCGACCGGGCCGAAGCCCTGCGGGGCGCCAACGTGGTCCTCACCACCATCCTCTCCGGCTCCACCGAAGTCTGGCGTCACGACATCGAAATCCCCAAGAAATACGGCGTCGACATCAACGTCGGCGACACCCGCGGCCCAAGCGGCATCTTCCGCTTCCTGCGCACCATCAACCCCATGCTCGAGATCGTCCGCGACATGGAGAAATACTGCCCCTCAGCCATCCTGCTCAACTACACCAACCCGATGGCCATGCTGTGCGGTGCCTTGCAGCGCCAGACCTTCATCCCCGTCACCGGCCTGTGCCACTCCGTCCAGGGCACCGCCATGATGCTGGCCAACTGGATCGGCGCCCCCTACGAGCAGATCACCTACACCTGCGCCGGCATCAATCACATGGCCTGGTACCTCGATTACAAGTGGAACGGGGTGGATGCCTACCCGCTCATCCATCAAGCCATCACCAGCCGGCCCGAGGTCTATAACGAAGAGATCGTCCGCAACGAGATGTACCTGGCCCTCGGCAAATACGTGACCGAATCGAGCGGCCACAACTCCGAATACAACCCCTGGTTCCGCAAACGACCCGATCTGATCGAAAAATACTGCATCCACGGCACCGGCTGGAACCCCGGCGAATACGCCTACATCCTGAAGGAATACCAGCACACCGAGCAGACCTGGAAGGAAGGCGTCCGCGTGCGCCTGGACAAACCGCTCACCAGCCAGGACCTGCAGCGCGGCCAGGAATACGCCGCCTACATCATCAACGCCCTGATGGGCGGCGAGGTCTTTGTCTTCAACGGCAATGTCACCAACACCAACCTGGTCACCAACCTGCCCCAGGGTGCCTGTGTTGAAGTGCCCGTCGCCGTCGATAAAAACGGCCTGCGCCCCATCCACGTCGGCGCCCTGCCGGCCGAATGCGCCCTGCTGACCGGCCTCTCCAGCGGCATCGAAGAACTGGCCATCCAGGGCTCGCTGCAAGGCGACCCGACCCTGATCTACCGCGCCATCGCCCACGACCCGCTCACCTCGGCCGTGCTCTCCCTGGCCGAAATCCGCGCCATGACCAACGAACTCTTCGCCCAGCACAAAGACTACCTGCCCCAATTCAAAAGCCACATAGCCTGAAAGTTAATTTGACAAAAAGGCAGGCCGGTCACCCCCAACAGGGTGTACCCGCCTGCCTTTTATTTTTTATCATTTTATCGGCGGTTTATCGGCGGAATAACGGCGGTTTGGCTTAACAAAAATTCAATTTAGTGTGCATTTCAGCTGATGTTCATGCAAAATTTACCGAACGAACCGGCTTTATGGTCACACAACAGGTGCATTATGGCCTTACCTGATGTATGATAATTAAAGAGAATTATTACAAAGGATGATCCAACCATGAAAAATTCAATCATTGAAGTAAGGGATTTCCGTAAGACCTACGGCAATACCGTTGCTGTGGATGGAATCAGCTTTAGTGTACAACAGGGTGAAATATTCGGGCTACTCGGCCCGAATGGCGCCGGGAAAACCAGCACCTTGGAATGTCTGGAGGGATTGCGCGCGCCAAGTGCCGGCTCGCTGCGCGTGGCAGGCCTGAACCCGGCCAGCGAATCGCGCAAACTGGGCCAACTGATCGGTGTACAACTGCAATCGGCCGGATTACCGGAAAGCATCACCCCGGACGAAGCGATGAAATTTTTCTGCGCCTATCACAATGTGGCGCCGCGCTTCGATTTGCTGGAACGGCTGGGCCTGGTCGAGAAACGGGATACCCAGTTCTATGAGCTTTCAGCCGGGCAACAGCGCCGGCTTGTCCTGGCTTTGGCGATAGCTCACAAACCACAAGTCCTCTTTCTGGATGAGCCCACCGCCGGGCTGGATGTGGCAACACGCGTCGAACTACACAAGATCATGCGCGAGCAGCAGGCGGACGGAATCACCATCATCCTGGCGACGCACGACATGGCCGAGGCAGAGCAATTATCAGATCGGGTGGCCATTCTGCTGCAAAGAAAACTGGTCAATATCGGCACGCCGATGGAAATAACCGCGACCGGCGCAGGCCTGACAAAAATTTCGGTCCGGACTCAAACCGCCAGCCTGTCGGCCGTACCGATCAGCTTCCCGGGTGTTCGCCAGCACATGCTGAAAGACGATTACAACATCTACTTCAGCGCCGATATCGGCCCGACCGTCTCCGCCATTATCGCGCACATTGAACTCCAAAAGGATCCATTAATCGACTTGCGCGTGGAGCGACCCTCGCTGGAAGACCGGTTCCTCGAAATCACCAACACCGGAGTTACCCAATGAACGCATTTATCCACCACTTCACGTTTGAATTTCGAGCGGGAATCCGCAACAAACAATTGCTCTTGATGAACTATTTATTCCCGCTGGGTTTTTACCTGATGATGGGGTTTATCATGCCTGCCATCAACCCACCCTTCAAGGATAACCTTATCCCGGCCATGGTTGTTTTTGGCATTCTGGCAGCCACCCTGCTGGGCATCCCCGATCCATTGGTGAACGCCCGTGAAAACGGAGTTTTCCGCAGTTACAAAATCAACGGCATCCCTTCCATCTCGATCCTGATCATTCCGGCATTAACAACCATGCTGCACCTGGTGCTCGTAACAGTCATCATCACGGTCAGCGCACCCGTGTTGTTCGGCGCTCCTTCGCCGGTCAACTGGCCCAACTTTATTATTACCTTTGCAGCCATGGCAATTGCCTGCGCAGGCCTAAGTATTCTGATCGGAGTAGTCTCCCCCAATTCGCGCATGACGGTGCTGTGGTCACAAATTGTTTTTGTGCCCTCCATGCTTTTAGGTGGCATGATGGTTCCATACAGCATGTTGCCCAACATAGCCGGAAAATTCGCTCAGCTTTTGCCTGCCACCCAGGCCATGAACGCCTTCAATGGCTTGGCCATGGGACAACAAGCCGCCTATTCCCCCTGGGCTTCGGTGATCATGCTATTGGCCAGCGGCGTGATGGCATTTGGCCTGGCGATCTATCTGTTTAGTTGGGACAGCCGCAATACCTCTCGGCATGGGCATCCCCTGCTTGCCTTGCTGGCCTTACTGCCCTTTGTCATCGGAATATTCCTGCTGCCCTGATCAACCAGCGAGAAGCGGCCCCTCATACCAGCAGATGATGAAACTCCATCAACGCACTCTGTTAGGAAAATGACACCCAGGACAGGCCAGTCACCCCCAAAAACGGGTGTCCCGCCTGTCTTTTTTTTATCATTTTATCGGCGGTTTATCGGCGGTGATTCCAACCACTGCCAACCACAAATCATCTCTTGTTGGACTTTTCCATTGAGTAGATTTTTTTCACCAGGCTGCGTAAACCGCAGGATCGATTGGAAAAACCTTAACCTACACGCGGGGGATTGAACAATCATGCCGACAACTCCATCTTTGTTGATGTATCCTCCCCATACTCAATTACCAATAATTTCCAAATCGTGACGAATGTCAATTGACGAGGCCTGCCCTATGCTCTAGAATACCAATCCAGGGTTTAGGTATCAGAGTTTTCTCCTTTATTCCCATTCAACTTATCACCCGAGCTTGTGTAGGCAAAGTAACTTTCGGATTTAATCGTCGCTAATTTCACATCTTAAACTCCCTCACGCACAAAGGAACGATCATGAAAAAAATCCATATCATATTCCAGATTGTCATTCTACTGGCTTTCATAAGCTTTTTCCCGCTAGATAAAGTCCGTGCTTACAATCAACCCATGGATACATCGTTCCCTGCAAATATCTTTATCCAGGATCCCAATCCAGTGCTTCGCCAGTTCCAGCCAAGTGTGCAAAATCAGGATATTGACCCTCCGAATGTGATCGGTATTTCTTGTGATGTTTACTGTACATCAAATTTACAGTATCTAGACTTTTCCGTCACGTTTTCGGAATCCGTGATGGATGTGGATGCCGCAGATTTTGTTCTGGATTCAACTGGAATAACCGGGGCTTCAATCACAAATATTTCTAGCAATGGCGCAAATGATATTTTTTATGTCACCATCGATACAGGCACTGGCGATGGTACTCTACAGCTGAATATCCCTGCTGAGGCGACCATTAACGATCTCGCGGGGAACCCGATGACAAATATTCCATACAGCATCGGGGATTATTATTCGATCGACAAAACTGCTCCGTCGGTTAATTCAATTTTAATAACACCACCCAGTACTACAACTGCTTCCACCGTTAACTTTTATGTAACGTTTTCGGAACCTGTAACAGTTGTTGAAGACCCTTCCACTTTTCTACTCAATGCAACCGGTGTCAGCGGTTCCTCCATAACCTCAATAACCGACATTTATAGTGATGGCACACAATACATAGTTACTGTTGCTACAGGTAGCGGAGATGGTACCCTGGGGTTGGATATTCCAATCGATACCACTATCACCGATTTTGCTGGTAATCTGCTTTCAAATCTGCCCTATACTGGCGATGAATATTACACAATTGAAAAAAGACCCTGGGTCACCGCAATTACCATCACGCCGCCCGCACTTACCAATGCTGCCAATCTGGAATTTAGTGTAATTTTCTCCGAACCTGTAACTGGGGTTGATACCGATGATTTTGTCCTCGATGCGGATTACTGGATAGAAAATGCCAGCATCATTGACGTAACCGGTATGGATGATACCTGGACAGTCACAGTAAACACAGGCATCGGTAACGGGGCCATCGGTGTAAGAATCTCAGATACCGCCACCATCACCGATATGTCTGGGCTGGAATTAACATGGAATGACTATAGTGTCGAGTATTATCAAATAGACAAAACTCCGCCCGAGGTTGGTTACGTATCGAAAGAAGATGCCAGCCCTACTGGGGAAAAGTTCATCTCGTATTCCATCGAATTTTCAGAAGAAGTAACCGGGGTGGGAACTACAGACTTCAACCTGATCTCCACTGGTATCACCGGCGCTCGGGTTACCAGTGTAAGCGGAACCGGAACTTCTCGTACCATTACAATTGCAACCGGTACCGGCAGTGGAACGATTGATCTACGAATACCATCTTCTGCCGTGATCAAGGATATCGCTGGTAATCAACTCATTGGCTTGCCTTATACAGCCGAGGAACCCTATATTATTGACAAGGGAAAACCTAAGGTTGTATCCATCAAAAGATATGATTACAATCCAACCTACTCCGATACTGTTACATTTCATATAGAATTTTCGAGAGACGTTACAGGTGTAGATATAGCCGATTTTATGCTGGTCTCACCCGGTCTGACAAATGTGAAAATAGTGAAAATTGATCAGGGTTGGAACCGTGCATACGTAACTGTCTCCACCGGCATGGGCAGCGGCACCCTGCGCCTCGATATCCCCAGCAGCGCCACTATAAAAGACACCCTTGGAAACCCAATGACGGCCTTGCCTTACACCGCAGGTGAATACTACGTTATCGACCGCTCCTATCCCCGTGTCACCTCCATCCAACTGGCTGACCCCAATCCAACAAGTGCAGCCAGGGTCCGCTTTACCGTAAATTTTTCAGAGCCAGTCAGTGGTGTCGATGCAAAGGATTTTTATTTTTCTGGATATGGTCTCACGAAGAGGCCAACATTAATTTTAGTAACAGGAAGCGGAGCCTCGCGAACCGTTACAGTAAGCACCGACAAGGACTCCAACACCCTTCAATTACTCGTTTATGATAACGATAGTATCAAAAATGCAATCGGCAAACCTCTTAACGACAACGGCACAGGTTCTTACTCCTGGGACGGTCCGCACTATACCATCAACCATGCCAACACATTCACTTCCTCCGCCGTTCTCGATGGTTGGGTACTGGAATCTTCCGAGTTTGGTCAAAACGGCGGCTCTGTCAATTCCGCCAGGTTTCTCTACGCAGGTGATGACATTCTCAATCGCCAATACCGCACCATTCTGCATTTCAACACCAGCACCATTCCAGCACGTGCCCAGATCACAAAAGTCACCCTGGTGATTCGGAAGGCCTGGGTGGAAGGCAGCAACCCCTTCGACACCTATGGCAAGCTAACCGCCGATATCGCCACCGGTTTCTTTGGCAGCCTGCCAAGCCTGCAGGTCGCTGATTTTCAATCACCCGGCATCCAGAAAAGTATCGGCAGCTTCACCCCGGTCAGCGGCGCCGCTGGTTTTTATCAGCTGGTGTTAACTCCAGCCAATTACCTGTATATCAATCGATTCGGACCCACCCAATTCAGGTTGCGTTTTGCACAGGACGATAACAATAACCTGATTGCCGATTACATCGCCTTCCACTCCGGCAATTCAACTTCAACCGGCTCTCGTCCGACCTTGAAAGTGGAATATATCCTGCCCTGATCGCAGCACACAATACCGGCTTATATATCATATTCAAAATCTCGAATATGATATATAATATATTCATGAAACCAAATATGACTCTCCCCGAGCTTTCCGAGCGCATCGCCGAGACCCTGCAGGTCATCGCCCCGCCCGCCCGCGTCGCCATCCTCATCGCCATCGGCCGCGGCGAGGCCTGTGTCTGCCATCTCGAATCCATCCTGGGCTGGCGCCAGGCCTACATCTCCCAGCACCTGATGGCCCTGCGCAAAGCCGATATCCTCAGCGACCGCCGCGAAGGCCGCTATGTCTACTACCGCCTCAAGGATGAAGCCATCCTGGCGCTGGTGCGTGATGCCGCCATCCTGGCCGGGCTCAGCCCCGCCGATGTCGACGCCCTGGCCAACCCCGAGCCCGGCAGCGAGTGCGAATGCCCGCACTGTATCCCCAACCTGATTCCCCTCGAAAGCCTGATTATAAAATGACCACCTTACCCATCCGCCGCCCCTCCTTCCAACTGCCCGTCCTGGCCGGCCTGGCCGCCGTACTCTGGCTGCTGGCCTACAACCTGATCCAACCACTGGCCAATTGGATATCCTTCGAACTGCTCGGCCTCGCCCAGGATTCCCGCTTCGGTGAATCGCTGGCCTTTTTTCTCTATGACGTCCCCAAGATCCTGCTGCTGCTCTCAGGCATGGTCTTCCTGATCTCGCTCCTGCGCACCTTCTTCAGCCCCGAACGCACCCGTGCCCTGCTGGGCGGCAAGCGTGAAGGCGTCGGCAACGTGCTGGCCGCCATGCTCGGCATCGTCACCCCCTTCTGCTCCTGCTCGGCCGTGCCGCTCTTCATCGGCTTCGTTGAGTCCGGCATCCCGCTCGGTGTAACCTTCTCCTTTCTGATCGCCGCCCCCACCATCAACGAAGTGGCCATCGTCATGCTCTTCGGCCTGTTTGGTTGGAAGGTGGCCGGCCTCTACATCCTCTCCGGCCTGGTCATTGCCATCAGCGCCGGGCTGATCATCGGGCGGCTCAAGCTCGAATCGCAGGTCGAGGATTTTGTCTGGCAAATGCGCTCTTCCGGCGAAGGGGTCATCGAAAAACTGACCTGGTCCGACCGCATCCTGCGAGCCTGGGAATCGGTCAAAGACATCTTCTCGAAAGTCTGGCTGTACGTGGTGATCGGCATCGCCCTGGGCGCTGGCATTCACGGCTACGTACCCGAGAGCGCCCTGGCGGGCATCATGGGCCGCCAGGCCTGGTGGTCCGTCCCGGCCGCCGTGCTGGTCGGCATCCCGCTCTACTCCAACGCCGCCGGCATCATCCCAATCGTCAGCGCCCTGATGGAGAAAGGCGCCTCGCTCGGCACCGCTCTGGCCTTTATGATGGCCGTCGTCGGGCTCAGCCTGCCCGAACTGGTCATCCTGCGCCGTGTGCTCAAGCCGCGCCTGATCGCCATCTTCGTGAGTGTCATCGCCCTGGCCATCATCCTGACCGGTTATCTTTTCAACTTCATCATGTAATTCCATTCACAGGAGAAAAAACCATGCTTACCATTAAAGTCCTCGGCTCGGGCTGCGCCAACTGCAAACGCCTGGAGCAGGTCACCAAGGATGCCGTTGCAGATATGTCCGTCGAAGCCACTGTCCTCAAGGTCACCGAATACCCCGACATCATGAAATACAACATCCTCTCCACCCCCGGGTTGGTCATCAACGAGAAAGTAGTCTCCACCGGTCGCATCCCATCCAAAGCCGAGATTACCACCTTCCTCGCCAACGCCCTCGAAACCGCCTGATCGCCACCACTGGCCGCTAAAAGCCACCAGGAGTCCCCATGAACAACGTCATCCCGCTGCTGAGCACCCTGCCCACCTCAATCGCCCCGCCGGACGTGGAAATCTTCGATCCGCCCATGTGCTGCCCATCCGGCCTGTGTGGCCCGGCCCTGGACCAAACCCTGCTGGATGTCAACGAGATGGTCATGAACCTGCAGCGCGATAACCTGCGCGTGGAACGCTACCAGATGACCAGCCATCCCAACTCCTTCCTGGCCAACCCGCAGGTGATGAAGCTGGTGCGTGAAAAAGAAATGGCCGCCCTGCCCATCACCGTCGTACGCGGCACCCTGCTCAAATCGGGTGACTACCCCACCCTGGCCGAGATCAGCGCCGCCCTGCAAGGGAAGCCCGCATGACCCACTTTATTTTCTACTCTGGCAAAGGCGGCGTCGGCAAAACCAGCATGGCCTGCACCCAGGCCGTGCGCTTCGCCGATGAAGGCCGCCGCACCCTCATCGTCACCACCGACCCGGCCTCCAACCTGGCGGATGTCTTTGAACAGCCCATCGGGCACCAGCTCACCTCCATCAGCGCCATCCCCAACCTGTGGGCCATGGAGATCGACCCCGATAGCGCCACACGTGAATACGTCGACCGCGCCCTGGCACCCATCCGCGCCGCTTTTCCGGCCTCGATGGTGCAGGTCATGGAAGAGCAGATGAGCGGCCCCTGCACCGCCGAGGTGGCCGCCTTCGACCGCTTCACCGATTTCATCGTCCAGGACCAGACCACCATCGATTTTGAGATCATCATCTTCGATACCGCCCCCACCGGCCACACCATCCGCCTGCTGGAACTGCCAGCCGAGTGGAGCCAATCGATCGACGCCGCCAGCGCCGGCAGCGGGCAGACCTGCATCGGGCCGGCCGCCGCCATCCAGGACGCCAAACACAAGTATGAAAATGCCCTGGCCACCCTGCGCAACCAAACCCTCTCCACCTTCATCTTCGTCCTGCACCCCGAAGCAATCGCCATCCGCGAAACCGGGCGCGCCATCGCCGAACTGGGCAAGCTCGGTATTCACACCCACCGCCTGATCATCAACGGCATCATCCCCGCCAGCGAAGCAGCCAACCCGCTCTTCGCCGCCCGCGCCGAAATGCAAGCCGGCTACCTGCAGCAAATCCAGGCACTCTTACCCTACCCCGCCCAGCGCATGACCCTGCTTTCAGGCGAGATCAAGGGCCCCGCCCGCCTGCGCCAGGTGGCTCGCATCTTCTTTGAAAACGATCCGGGCGCCTTCGATATCGACCCGCAGCCCGGCAACCTGGCCGCCCAACCCACCCCGTCTTCGCTCAATGAAATTCGTGCCCGCATCCTGCCCGACGGCCAGCGCCGCACAATCTTCTTCACCGGCAAAGGCGGCGTCGGAAAAACCGTCTCCTCCTGCATCAGTGCCGTCTGGCTGGCCAGCCAAGGGTACAAGACCCTGCTGCTGACCACTGACCCGGCCGCCCACCTCGGTGACGTGCTCGGCCAACCGGTCGGCGACACACCCGCCACCCTTGCAGGCGCCCCCAACCTGTGGGTTGTCAAAATCGACCCCAAGGCCGCCGCCGAAAGCTACAAGGCCCGCATCCTCGCCAGCGCCCGCCAGCGCGGACGGCCCGAAAGCGCCATCCAGGTCATGCGAGAAGAGCTCGATTCGCCCTGCACCGAAGAAATGGCCGCCTTCGACCAGTTTATCGACTACGCCTCCCAGTCCGATTGGCAGGCCGTCGTCTTTGACACCGCCCCCACCGGGCACACCATGCGCCTGCTCGAACTGCCAGTCGATTGGAGCCAGCAGATCGATGTCAAGGTCTTCGCCTCGGTCGATGGCAGCGCCGCCGATGACGTCGCCAAACAGCGCTTCGCCGGGGTGATCGAAATGATGCGCGACCCGGCCCAGAGCACCTTTGCCTTCGTCATGGTACCCGAATCCACCCCCATCCTCGAAGCCTGGCGCGCCGCCCAGGAACTATCCACCGTCGGCATTCAGCCTGGCCTGGTGGTTGCCAACCTGGTCATCCCCCCCGACCAGGCCAGCACACCCTTCGCCATGGCCCGCCGCCGCATGCAAGAAAAATACCTGGCCGAAATCCGCCAGCGCTTTAGCACCCCCGTCCTCGAAATCCCGCTGCTGCCCTGCGAAGTGAAAGGCCTGCCCATGCTGGCCGAATTGGGTGAGCTGGCCTATGGCAGCCAACCGGTTGCCCTGCCCGCCGCGCAGATCGCCTGAGCCTGCCGGAGCGCCGCGTGCAAAAAAGTATTTTTCACCTGCAAAAAATGGACTGCCCGACAGAGGAGCAGCTCATCCGCCTGAAGCTGGCCGATTTTACCGATATCACCGCCCTGCAATTTGACCTCACCGACCGGGTGCTGCAGGTCTATCACAGCCAGGCCTACCAGCCCATCCTCGCCCAGCTTGAGAGCCTCGATCTGGATACCACCTACCTCTCCACCAGCGCAGTGAGCGCAGACCAGCCCGCCCCCACCGCCCACGGCGCCGAACGCAGGCTGTTGCTGCAGGTGTTGGCCATCAATTTCTTTTTCTTCCTGCTCGAAATTCTCATGGGCGTCTTCTCCCATTCCATCGGGCTGGTGGCCGACAGCCTGGATATGCTGGCCGATAGCTTCGTGTACGCCCTGGCCCTCTACGCCATTGGCGGGACCATCACCCGCAAGAAGAACATCGCCCGCGCCAGTGGTTACCTGCAATTGGGGCTGGCCGTGTTGGGCGCCTTGGAAGTCATCCGCCGTTTTCTCGGCTTCGACGAGCTGCCCAACTTCCAGGTCATGATCGCCATCTCCATCCTGGCCCTGCTCGGCAACACCGCCAGCCTGTTCCTGCTCCAAAAAAGCCGCAATACCGAGGCCCACATGCAGGCCAGCATGATCTTCACCTCCAACGATGTCATCGTCAACCTGGGCGTCATCCTGGCGGGTGTCTTGGTTCTCTTTACCCACTCCGCACTGCCCGACCTGCTGGTCGGTGCCATCGTCTTTGTGATCGTTGCCCGCGGCGCATACCGCATCCTCCAGCTCGCCAAATAGCTCCAGATCCTGATCAAGAGAGGCCATGCATGCACCCCATCCCCGTTCAAATCATCGCAGCCCCCATTGCCTGCCAGGAAGGCGTCAAGGACGCCTGGCGTGATACCGCCCGCTGGCTGGCCGCCCAACTTCAAGCCCGCTTTGGTGACCAGGTCCTCGTGCAGTACTTCGACCTGTTTGACCCGGCCTGCCCGCCCCTGCCCGCCGGTGCCCTGCTGCCGCTCGTGCTGATCCAGTCCGAAGTCCTCAGCAGCGGCGGAAAAATCTCCCTGCCCGCCATTCGCCGCAAAATACAAACCCTCATGGAGCAAGAAAAAGCATGAAACGCAAAGTCCTCTTTCTATGCACCGGCAACTCCTGCCGCTCGCAGTTGGCCGAAGCCATCATTAACGCCCGCCTGGGCGAAACCTGGCAGGCCTTCAGCGCCGGCACCCGTCCGGCCGGGTACGTACACCCTCTGGCCATTACAGCCCTGCAAGAAATCGGCATCCAGCACCAGGGCCGCTCCAAGCTGGCCGATGAATTCGCCGGTGTCGATTTCGACCTGGTGGTGACCGTCTGCGATTCGGCCGCCGAGGATTGCCCCCTCTGGCTGGGCCAGGGTCGCCGCGTACACCACAGCTTCCCCGACCCCGCCAAAAGCGGCGAGCTGCAAGATTTTCGCCAGGTGCGCGACGACATCGCCCGCGAAATGATCGCCCTGCTCTCCAACCAACCCTGAATCAACCGATATAAACACAAGGCCAGCCCCGGACGCCAATGTTGCGTCACCGGGCTGGCCTTGTTTACGTTCTCATCCGGCCTGGCGGCCGGATGTACGATAAAATACAACCAACTTTATCCAATTTGGAGGCCAACATGAATATCGCTATTCTCGGCACCGGCGGGGTGGGCCGTACCATTGCCAGCCACCTGGCCAACCGCGGGCTGACCGTCTGCATGGGCTCACGCAGCGCGGATAACCCCGTCGCCGTCCAGTGGGCCAGCACCGCCGGCTCAAACGCCAGCCACGCCACCTTCGCCAGCGCAGCCGCCGCCAGCCAGCTCCTTTTCAACTGCACCTCCGGCCAGGCCTCACTGGCCGCCCTGCAAAGCATCCCGGCCGCAGACCTGTCCGGCAAAATCCTGATCGACCTGGCCAACCCGCTCGATTATTCCAGCGGCAGCCTGCGCCTGACCGTCTGCAACACCGATTCACTCGGCGAACAGATCCAGCGCGCCTGCCCTGGCGCCCGCGTCGTCAAAGCCTTCAACACCATGAACGCCGCCGTGATGGTCAACCCGGCCCTGGTTCCCGGCCCACACGAACTGCTCCTGTGCGGCAACGACCCGGCCGCCAAAGCCGAAGTCAGCGCCCTGCTCAGCACCTGGTTTGGCTGGCAGCACATCCTCGACCTGGGCGACCTGACCCACGCCCGCGGCATGGAAATGCTCCTGCCCGCCTGGATCTCCATCAGCCAGGCCCTCGGCAGCTACCACTTCAACTTCCACATTGCCCGCTAACCCCCCGGCTTAAACGCCAGCTCCAGCTCCCAGCCATCCTGGCAGGCTCTCACCAGCCAGGCTCCGGCCGGTGGCAGCGGGTTACCGTGGTCATAAAGGCGCCGCTGCGCATCCAGTTGCCCGGCCGGCAGCTTGAACTCACACAGCAGCAGACCAATCGGCCCGCCGTGCGTCACCAGGCCCACCGGGCGGCCGGCCTCGCTCTGCGTCAGGCACTCCTGCGCCACCCGCCAGACCCGCGCATGCACATCCTCGTCTTTTTCCTTTGAACGCCACTCGGATAAATCATCTCGCAGCAGCATCTCCACCCCGGCCACACCGGCCGCAATCTGCGCTGTTCGCAGCGCGCGCTCCATCGGGCTGTGGTAAACCATCGCCACACCGGCCTGCTTCAGGAAGGCCCCCAGCGCCAGCGCTTCACGCTCCCCCTCAGCCGTCAGCGGCGGCCCGGGCGGAATGTCATAGGGGATATCCTTGCGCGACCAATCCGGGGTCGCGTGCCGGATTAAATAAATACAGGCAGGTTTGCTCATCTCACTCCATTGGAAATCAGCCCCGCGTTCGTGCGGGGTCTGTGCTTTTTACCGGGCAGGCAGCTAAAAAACGTCCCTCAGCCAGGGCAGGCGCCGGACCACCTGGCTGACAAACAACCAGCTCAACCCAATCCCGAGCACAATCGCCAGGCTGCCCTTCAGCAGGGCAGGCAAATCCACCAGCAGCAGCACCAACGTCAGCGGGTAGAGAATCACCGGGTGAAAAAAATACATCCCGTAGGATGAATTCGACAGGCTGGTCCAGATTCGGCCATCCCCGCTCACCCGCGCCTGAAAGACCGCCAGCAGCCCCATCAGGCTGGAAAGGCAGAAAGTGTTGAACAGGATCGCGTTATAAAGCTTCACCGCAGGCAGCGGGTCAACGGGAGCCATCAGCGGGGAAAAACGCAGGCCAAGGTATAATAACCCCGAGAGGGCACAGGCAGCCAGCCAACCTGCCGCCTGCGGTACGTAACCGCCTGGCCCAAACCAGCCCTTTTGTTGGGCAAACAACCCCAGGCAAAAATAACCAGCATACAACGGCAAACGCACCGGTTGAAAAAGAAACAAATACCAGAAATGATTCCAGCTATCGACATGGTAAAACAGGTTGAGAAAGAAGTAGCTGGCCGTCATCACAGCCCCAAAGCCCACGAAGACCTTCCAACCCGGCCTGGCCGGCTCAACAGCCAGCTTTCGCAGCCGCTCGCTGGATTCATACACCAGCGCCAGCAGCAGGAACAGCGCCAGCAGCACCCCCAGGTACCAATAGACCGACTGTTGGAATAATTCCCCCCAGAAATCCCTGCGCCAGAAATCCAGCAAACTGACTGGCACAGCCCGCGAGAGGTAGATCAGGTAGGTTGTCGGAGGCGCCAGCAGCAGGACCCCCGCCAACCAGGGCAGGCCGATGCGCATGAATTTTTCACGGCTAAAGCCAGCCGCCCCACGTTTTTGCAGGGATGGCAGCGCAAAATAACCGGAAATAAAGAACATGATCTGCATGATCGGCACATCAATCAGCAAGACCAGTGTGGTGAACAACGGATGATTCTGCCGGTCGATGACGTACCACCAGGTCGGTGGATTAACCATGTAGGTCAGGGCACCGTGAAGTACAATCACCAGCAGCACTACAAAAGCGCGCAGATTCCCAAGAAAATTTATTCGCGTGGATGACGTCATTGTTATCTCTCCTCATCGGGTTGGCAGGGATACCACCAAAATTATAACCCCCGCACCCACTCTCTGACCGCCGCCTTTGTGAAATGATTCACATGGGATTTGGCCTCGCCTCTAAAAAAAACAACGTTCAACTGGAGAATAAAAACCAATGGATGACACCAGCATACAGCACTACAACCAGCAGCGCGATTCAATCAGCATTTTGGAAACCATCGATATCCACACGGGGGTCAGAACCGTCCTGAAGGAATTTGAGGAGATCATTGAGGCCCCCAACTGGACCCTGGACGGCCGTTCCCTGCTCTACAACTCCAACGGACGCATCTACCGCTTCGAGCTTGCCAGTGCTGCCATCCACGAACTGCCGACCGGTTTCGCCGTCAACTGCAACAACGACCACGTCCTCTCGCCCGACAACCGCCAGATCGCCATCAGTCACCACACCAGCGGCGATTTCAAATCCCGCATCTACATCCTGCCCATTGAAGGCGGCAGCCCGCGGCTGATCACCCCGCTCGGCCCCAGCTACCTGCACGGCTGGTCGCCGGATGGCCAGCGCCTGGCCTACTGTGCCGAGCGCAATGGTCAATACGATATCTACACCATCTCCGTCCAGGGCGGCCAGGAAACCCGCCTGACCAATGAACCCGGGCTCGATGATGGACCCGAATACTCCCCCTCCGGCCAGCACATCTGGTTCAACTCCACCCGCAGCGGCCTGATGCAAATCTGGCGCATGCAAGCCGATGGCGCCAACCCGCTCCACATGCTGCACGAGGATGCCAACTGCTGGTTCCCGCACCTCTCGCCGGATGGCAACTGGCTGGTCTACATCGTCTACGCCAAAGAAGATGTCGCCCCTGGTGATCACCCCGCCAATAAAAACGTGCAGCTGCGCCTGGCACCCGCCAGCGGCGCAGCTTCCAAAACCATCGCCAGCTTGTTTGGCGGGCAGGGCACCCTCAACGTCAATTCATGGTCACCCGATAACCACACCCTGGCCTTTGTCTCCTACCGCCTCAAGCACACCCCCGCCTCCAGTTAGCCTGCGACCCTCAGCCGCCCACTGGCAACTGGCTCGCCATCTTTACAGGTCCACCAATATACCGTACACTAAATTGGAGCAATAAACAATCCAGGCCGCATCAAACCAACAAATATTTTCCAGGCAAACATGACTCTGACCCAACCCAATAACCCCCTGCACGGCATCACCCTCGAAATGATCCTGACCCACCTGGTGGAGCACTATGGCTGGCCGGAGCTATCCAGGCAGATCGACATAAACTGCTTCAAGAACGACCCGTCCATCAAGTCCAGTTTAAAATTCCTGCGCCGCACCCCCTGGGCCCGCGAAAAAGTTGAGCAACTCTATCTCTACACCATCCGAAAGACAGGTTGAATTTGAACAATCCCCTCTCGCCCGCGGCCGTCATCGGCGGCGGCCCGGCTGGCCTGATGGCCGCCGAAGTCCTCAGCCAGGCTGGCCTGCCGGTCGACCTGTACGAATCCAACCCCTCGGTTGGTCGTAAATTCCTGGTGGCCGGCTCCAGCGGTCTCAACCTGACCCACTCCGAGCCGCCCGAGCAGTTCCTGGCCCGCTATGGCGAACGCCGCCTACAGCTGGAACCCTACCTGCAGGCCTTTGGCCCGCCAGAGCTGCTGGCCTGGGCCGCCGGGCTGGGTGTGGAAACCTTCACCGGCACCTCCGGGCGGGTTTTCCCGGTTGAGATGAAAGCCGCCGCGCTGCTCTCGGCCTGGCGCAAACGCCTGGAAGAAAGCGGTGTGCGCTTCCACCCAGGCCACAAATGGCTGGGCTGGAACGCCGATGGGGATCTCCGTTTCGAAACCGAGAGTGGTGAGCAAAGCGCCCAACACCTGGCCGTCATCCTGGCCCTGGGCGGCGCCAGTTGGCCCCAGCTCGGCTCCACCGGCGACTGGGCCGAACTGCTGGCCTCACGCGGCACTCCGCTGGCACCCTTCAAACCCGCCAACTGCGGCTTCGACGTGCACTGGAGCGAGCACTTCCGCGAACGCTTCGATGGCAGCCCGCTCAAAGCCGTGGTCCTCGAATTCACCCCCGCCGGCCAGCCGGCCATCCGCCGCCAGGGCGAGTTCATCGTCACCCGTGACGGCCTGGAAGGCAGCCTGATCTACGCCTTCTCAGCCTTCATCCGTGATGAAATTGAGCGCGCCGGCAGCGCCACCATCCACCTGGACCTGGCCCCCGGGCACACGCGCGAAGAGCTGCTCGCCCGCCTGGCCCGCCCGCGCGGTTCACGCTCGCTCTCCAGCCACCTGGAAAAATCCACCGGCCTGCGCGACGTCAAAGCCGGCCTGCTGTGGGAATTCCTGCCGCGCCTGATCATGGAAGACCCCGTCAAGCTGGCCGCCGCCATCAAAGCCCTGCGCATCCCTCTCATCGCCCCTCACCCGCTGGCCGAAGCCATCAGCACCGCCGGTGGAGTCCGCTTCGAGGGTCTCGACCAACACCTGATGCTCAAAGACCAGCCCGGCGTCTTTTGCGCCGGTGAAATGCTCGATTGGGAAGCCCCCACCGGCGGCTACCTGCTGACGGCCTGCTTCTCCACCGGCCGCGCCGCCGGGCAGGGCGCCCTGGCCTGGCTGACCGCCAACCAACTCATCCCGTCCCCGCAAGGAGACTGAACCATGCCCGCCAATGACATCCTGCGCCTCAGGCCGCTCGGTTTTGCCTGGGAAACCATCGACCCCTTCCTCTTCTGTGTCCACCACGCCGACGCCTACCCGCGCGGCAACCAACAATTTGGCCCGCAGGCCTCGCTGGCCGGCCGCGACCTCGGCCAGGATTTCACCCCGCGTGATGGCTGGCGCATGTATCACGGCGAGCAGGTGCCCGGTTTCCCGGCCCACCCCCACCGCGGTTTCGAGACCGTCACAATCGTGCTGAACGGTTTTGTCGATCATTCCGATTCACACGGCGCCGCCGGCCGCTATGGCAACGGTGACGTGCAGTGGATGACCGCAGGCAGCGGCCTCCAGCATGCCGAAATGTTCCCGCTGCTCGACCGCGACAACCCAAACCCACTCGAGCTATTCCAGATCTGGCTCAACCTGCCGGCTGCCAAAAAGTTCGCAACCCCCCATTACAAAATGCTGTGGGCCGAAGAGATGACCCACCTGCAAAGCACAGACCCCTCCGGCAAAACCACGCACATCACCCTCTTCGCCGGCGAATTAAACAGCGCCCACGCCCTGGCCCCCGCCCCCGATTCCTGGGCCGCCGACCCGCTTAACGAAGTCGCTATCGCCATCATCGAGATGGAAGCGGGCGCACAGTTCAGCCTGCCCGCCGCCGGGCCAAATGCCCAACGCACCCTCTATTATTTTGCCGGCACCGGCCTGCGCGCCGCCGGGCGTGATATCCCCACCTACCACGCCATTGACCTGCGCCCCGCCACCAGTCTCGATCTGCAAACAGGCTCCGAGCCAGCCCGCCTGCTGCTGTTACAGGGCGTCCCCATCGCCGAACCGGTCGTACAGTACGGCCCCTTCGTCATGAACAGCCAGCAGGAAATCCGCCAGGCCTACTCCGACTACCAGCGCACCGAGTTTGGCGGCTGGCCCTGGGATCGCACCGACCCGGTCCACCCGCGAGAAGCAGGCCGCTTCGCACGCTACGCCAACGGCGAAACCGAAACCCGCCCAGCCAAAGAAAAATAACACAAAAATAAAGCTGTTCGCCCCTTGCGAGCCTGGTTTAATTCAGTGGGCCCAGCCCTGCAGAGCCTTATCCTCCCATGAGTAAAATATTTGTACTACCCGGCAAAAAAAATCAGTATTCAGTTTGTAATGTACGGAAATTTCAAGTAATTAAACCTGCGTAGGATGCCCTGACGCTAAAACCTTATGCCAGCAGGCCGAACGCCTGTCCAAAATGGCAACCAGTAAGTGAACATCCAGCAGATAGAGCAGCAAAGTGAATTACAGAACTTCGCTTAAGGTTTTATATTCGAATAAAAACAGCAATGATGATGTCATGGGCAGTGTATGTTTCTATTTGTGGCCAAAACAGTCAGCCAGTTATGACCCCATTCACATGGAGAGAAATAGTACACTGATCATTTTCTTGTGCGCAGAAATTGATGCTCCTGGGCCCAGAGGGCGACGGAGGTTCGGCCGCGCAGGCCGATTTTGTCCATGATTCGGTCCAGGTGAAATTCAACCGTCCTTTCGGTGATACCGAGTTGATGACCGATCTCCTTGTTGGAAACACCAGCCACCAGCAGGTCCAGCAGGGCGGATTCGCGCTCGGTCATAAGCGGGGTGCTTTCCTGGCTGTCCAGGCGCAAACCTTCCAGCAGCTCACGGACCTGGCGGCTGTACCAGGTGCCTCCCTGCTGCAAGCTGTAGACAGCCTGCAGGATGACATCCGGGTCATCATCCTTGAGCACGTAAGCGCTGGCACCGGCCTGCAGCATGGCCGAAACAGTACCCAGGTCACCATAGGCCGAGAGTACCAGGACTTTCAGCGCGGGGGTTTTGGATTTCAGTTCCTGGATGATCTTATAAACCGGACGGCCAGGCATGTTGACATCGATAATGAGAATATCGGGCAGGAGGTTTAACGCCAGGGTGAGGGCATCTTCGCTGTTGAGAGCCTCGGCGACAACTTCGATACCAGCCTGGCGGGTTAGCTCAAGGCGGATACCGGAGCGGATGAGCGGATGATCGTCGGCTAAAAGGATTTTGATGGTCATATGGATGTATTCCCCCAATCAGTATCAGGACCCACAAGCGGCAGACGGCAGACCAGGCGGCAGCCCTGGCCCGGGGCGGTCTCGAGCTGGAATGTTCCGCCAGCCGATTCCACGCGCTCACGCAAGCCAACCAGCCCAAAGTGATGGTTGAGTGAGAATAATTCCAGGCGGGCAGGTAGCTCGAAGCCCAGGCCGTTATCGCTGAGGGTGAAGGTGAGTGTCTCGGGCTGAATTTCGAGGACAATATCCACGCGCGAAGAGTGGGCGTGTTTGCGGATGTTTTGCAGCCCTTCCTGGAAAACGCCGTAAAGAATGGACGCAATTTCGGCAGGGATGATGATGGTTTCGCTTCCAAGCAGTTGCAAGCTGATACGAAAAGAGGCCTGGCTGCGCAGTTCATGCACCCGGGCGCGGATGAGCTGGACGACGCCAATCGTATCCAGGACCGGCGGGCGCAGATCAGCACAAATCCGGCGGGTTTCCACCAGGACCTGGTGCAGTTCTGTCTGCAGTTGATCCAAATCCTGGAGCTGCAGCGCGGGCAAGCGGCGGGCCTGGTGGAATGAAAAATTTAGCGCAACGAGGGCCTGAATGACCTGGTCGTGCAGGTCATGCGAGATTTTTTTGCGCTCCTGCTCGCGGGTGGCGGCCAGGCGCTGGTGCAGCTGACGGATCATCCCGGCGCGCGTTTCCAATTCCTGGACCATGATGGCGTTTTCGATGGAGACGGCAGCCTGTTGGAAAAGCGTGCCGAGCGTGCTGAGTTCGCGCTGGTCAAATTCCCGGCCGCCGCGCTGCCTGCCAAAGACGATCAGGCAAAGGGGCTGCTCCTGGCGTGCGACAACCAGCCAGGTCTGGGCATTTTCGCAGGCGAACCTTGCGAGGGTCAGGCTGTTGCGGCGTAAGAGAGTCTCGAGCTGGCCGATGGGCTGGAACTGGTAGGCGGGCAGCCGGGGCAGGTTTTCCAGGAGCTGGCGGCTGGCGGGGGTTTCGATCTGTTGGGGCTGGGGAACCTGGCCAGCCTGGGCATCCAGCAGGATGACTTTGCCCGGCAGCAGGATGCGAATATAGACGATCTGCATGGTCTGGATGAGAGACTGGCCCAGGATGACGAGGATGGCGAGCAGATCGCCCCGCGTGCCGAAAAGCGCGTCGCCGACCAGGGTGAGCGTGGTGACCTGATCGTATTGCGGCCCGTAGAGCAGGTTGCCAACAGCGGCGGAGGTCCTCTGGAAGAGGGGCTGGGCGAGCCACGCCAGGAGCAGCACGACTACCAGTTCAAAGACGAGCCGGTATTGTTCCGGGATGAGGACAATCTGGCGGGCAGCCAGAAAGATGATGACATACACCCCGGCAATCAGGCTGATGGTGATAAAAAGTGAGATGGTGTGGTTGATATAACGTTCGAGAGGGATGAGTTCTTTACGAAAAATGGCGTAGCCGTAGCTGGCAGGGATCAGAACCAGGAAGGCCAGGGAGAGGCTGGATGGCAGGACGACCTGCGAGAATAAAAGCCCAGGCAACAGCGTAAAGAGCACAAGGGGTACAAAAGCCAGGGCCAACCCGGACAGGACCAGCTTGAGGGTGGCGGAAGCGGTCTTTTCCTGGCCCCAGAAAAGCTGGTGGGTAAGGCTGATAATCAGCAGAATGCCAGTGGACACCAGCCAGATCAGCAGCAGGGAGCGCACCCAGGCCGGGTTATCCCGGCCGGTTTCAAAGAACAGGGTGAGGGCGGAGAGGATGCCAGCCAGGATGGTGGCCAGCCTGGTGAAGTGCGGTTGCGGGCGGGCTGAGCCAAGCAGGTTGACATGGGCCTGGATGGCAAGCGGGGCGATCCATATTTCGGCCAGGTGAAAGAAAGTGGCCAGCCAGATGGGGGCATAGGCAGAGAGGGACCCAAGCGAGAAGATGACGGCAAAGAGCTGGGAAAAGAGAATGAAAATAGCATAGCCCCTGGCATGATAACCAAAGGCCAGGATGGCGGCAGCAAGCAGCCAGAAAGCAAAGGCGATGAGCTGGAAGCTAATTCGGCTGGCGAGTTCGAGGGCGGGCGGGGCGGAGAGTATCAGCCGGGTAGACTGAACGGTTCCGGCCTGGTCCTGGAATTCGATCAGCACGCTTTCCGCGATGTGTTTGCCGGGGAAGCGGCGCGCGGCGGAGACGGACAGGCCGTCGATGGAGACGATGCGGTCGCCGGTGCGCACCGGGCTGACAGCGCGGGTGACCAGGCCGTTGCGGAAATTCCACTGCAGTTCAGAATAGGGTTGTTGGAGCGAGAGGCGGGTGGAATAGAGCAGCAATCCCAATAAGCTGAGCGCGGCGAGGATGAAGATGAGGTTAATACCCGGCTTGAGAGGGAAGGATTTCATGAGACTGGAATGTGTTCTCCACCATTTCGATCAGGAGTTGGGGCTGCCGCAGTTGAGACTGAACGGATGTGATCGCTGATATCGCTGCCTTTTTATGGTTTTCGGCTTCAAGGCACAGATAAATTATAGCCCCACTTGCGATTAGCATTTTACGCGCTGCCTGTTCTGACTCGGATGATCCCTTGGCCTCTGATAGGAGTTTTTCGAATAAAGGGTTATTCTGCTCTGAATAATATTCGCGGGCATAAACAATCGGCAGTGTCTTCATACCTGTGCAGATATCCCCGCTATGATCTTTTTTCCATAAACCAGCGATGTCATTTGCAATCTGAACAATGACTCCTAGATGATAACCGTAATTCATGAATGCGTTAAGAATTTCCTTGTTGTCGGTTGCCATCCTGACACCAAGATAACAACCAAGTTTAAAAAACAATCCAGATTTTGCGCCAACAATTTCCCAACACTGGGTTACAGTTTCCGCTTCCCTGCTAAGATCAAGATGCTGTGCGTTGGACATCCCCAGCAGGGTTGATGTAATTTGGGTCCTGAATTCGAACCGTAGTTTTTCATTGGGACAAACTCCCGGCAAATCCAAAACGGTCAGACTTGCAATCATCAAGGCTATCGACAGGTTAATCAGCGCGCCATTTGAGTGTGATTGGAACAGATC
>CAIVSQ010000220.1 GCA_903908605.1 uncultured Anaerolineae bacterium | reverse complement strand
TGATACGTAATAATTCTTGTGAACTTTTTCAATGGTTATGCTGTTGTGGGGTTGCTGCCTGGTGCTTCGAGGTAACGCACTGTCAGGATGGGACATACACTACTTTCGGCCACATCAGCGGTGATATTGGGTGTGTAATATTGCCGCAGACCCTTGGTTGAATATTGTGATCCCATGCAAACCAGGTCATACTCGCCTTCTTTGATCTCTGCCAGGATTTGTTCGACGATATTCCCATGTCGCACGGTTACCCTGGCCTCCAGACCGGTCTCTCGTGCCATCTTTAAACCTTCGCGCAAGCTACGGCCCTGAGTGGTATCGGTTTCTACCAGGTTCTTCCAGTTATCGCGAATTTTCCGTGCTTCGGGGTAATCGAGATCTATGGGTGGAACGACGGTCAGCAGGGTTATGCTGGACTGATTCATTTGGGCTACTTTCAGGCCGAGGTGTTCTGCAGCGAAAGAGTAATCCAGTCCGCCCATGCAAATTAAGACGCGTTTCAGTGGTACTCGCATGGCAGGGATGTACAGGATGGGGGCGGTCACAGCTGACATGATTTTGCGGAAGGATTTTCCAACCAAGAGCTTGCGAACTTGTGCGCGTCCGAACGGTCCCAGGATGAGCATTTGTTCCGGATCATTGGTTTGGGATGGTTTCTGCAGCTCGGTATGGCGCATGATGACATCTTCTGCCAGGCCGTTTTCCAGTTCGAGGGAATAATCAATTTCAAATTCCTGGAAAAGCGACACTGCTTTGCTGAAAATATCCTCTACCGGGTGGTTTTCATCGCCACTTTCCACTATGCCCGTCAACAGCAGCCGCGCATGCATCGATTTGGCTATCCATGCCCCATACTGAATGGCAGGCCAGGTGCCCTCAAACCCATTGGTAAAAATCATAATATTTGGTTTCATCTGAATAATAAGACTCCCAGTATCCCCGCACCCAGTAAAACGAATGGAGAAGGCAGATCGAACCATAATGCCACAAAAGCTGCCAAGGCGATGGCCAAGGCGCGCCGGCCAATAGATTTACTGGCATCGGATCTAAAGATTTGCCAGGAAACGAGTGCAATCAGCACGCCCACGGCTGGTGACATGCCCTTGATA
Source organism: uncultured Anaerolineae bacterium (assembly GCA_903908605.1). GTDB lineage: Bacteria > Chloroflexota > Anaerolineae > Anaerolineales > Villigracilaceae > UBA5195. The sequence goes on along the minus strand of CAIVSQ010000220.1, from coordinate 30,952 downwards.
AAATTTTGCATCCAGACTTCACCCTGGTAGCGTTCCAGGATGGAAACCACGGTGAGCATGATGATCGTAGGGGGAAGTACCGCACCTATCAGTGCGGCCATGACACCCGGCATTCCACCGGCAGCATGGCCAACAAACATGGCCAGCTTAAGAGCCTCGCTGCCTGGCAGGATATTAGACAGTCCAACAGCTTCCACAAACTGTGCTTCGCTCATGATTGTGCCGACTGATTCTTTATAAAGCAACCCTACCGAGGCCGGGCCGGAAGTGGTCAGGATGTTAACTTTTAGAAACATCCAGAATAATTTTGTCCAAACTGAAAATTTTGAAGGGGTATTCATCGGAAGAAAAACACTCCTGCCAACCCTGCGGCAAATATCACCAGGGGTGCTGGTAATTCAAACAGCAGTGCTACCAGTGTCACTGCGCCGATTAGCAGGGATTGCCATCCCAGCCCGCCGTTGCCGCCTTTGAACACTTTCCAGGCTACAAAGAGCATCAGCACCGCGACGGCTGGTGTCAGTCCTTCCACGAAGCTGGTTACCCATGATTCACGGCGAATACGGTGAAGGACCGAAACAACCCCGAACATCAAGACAGTCGGTGGTAGGATGGCACCCAAAAGTGAAACTGTCCCGCCAGGAATACCCGCCACGGTGAACCCCACAAACATGGCCAACTGCAGCGCGTCTGATCCTGGTAGCAGGGTGGAAAAGCCGACCGCCTGGATATATTGCTGCTCGGTGAGAAAATGGCCAACCGCTTCCTTGTACAGCAAACCTACCGAAGCAGGTCCCGATGTACTCAGCAGGTTGACTTTTAAAAATGTCCAGAATAAAAGCAGTAATTTGTCCAAAAGATTCCCTGTCGCCGGTATTAGCTTGCGCCGGCTGATGGTAACAGTTTGACCAGATAATACTCACCACGTTGGAAGCCACGATCAATGTAATATTTCCGTGTACCGATGGCCGATATGACCGCTATGCGCTGGTAGCCTTGTTTTATGGCCAATTTTTCAGCTTCGGCCAATAGTTTTGTGCCCAGGCCGCTGTGTTGCGTCGATCCGGCCTGTTCCGTTCCGACGGGCAATGATTGACCGTAGACGTGTACCTCGCGAATCAGGGCGGCGTGTTCCAGATCGCTCATGCCGGTTGACGGGCTGCTTGGGCCGGGCAGGCTCAGGCGTAGAAATCCTGCGATCCGGTCATCGGGAGTGATAAATGAAAGAAAGTGTTCCTCCGCCTGACCAGTATCATAGATATGATCATCCAATTGCAGGCTGGCGGATTCCACCAGCCCACCGCGCACCTCGCGACAGCGAATGCAACGGCAGCTGGTGCCACGTCGTTTCAGTTCGGCCTGCACATCCATGCGTAAGCTGGTGCGCTTATTTCCTTCCACGACATTGTTTGAGGGAATGTCACGGATGACCCGGTTAACCCGGCAGTAGCTGGGAATACCAGGCTTGATATCGGCAATCAACTCTATCAGCTCTTCGGTGGTGTAGGGATGGTATTCCCCACGCTGCCAAACTTCATATAACTCTGCATTGGCCAGCAATTGGTTGGGATATATCTTGATCTCATCCGGGCAAAAACCATCCCACAATCGCGCAAAATCATCGCGGTCTCCCTTGGGTGTGGCACCATGCAGGTTGGGCATCCAGTGCAGAACGATCTTAAAGCCCGCGGCCCGTAGCAAGCTGACTGCCTGGCGTGTGGTGGTTACATCGTGACCACGTTTGTTCATCTCCAGGATGCGGTCATCCAGGCTTTGTGCCCCCATTTGAACCTTTGTGACGCCCAGGTAACGCAACCAGAGCAGTTCTCGGGGGGTGATTTCATCCGGGCGGGTTTCAATTACCAGCCCTACATTGCGGTGCAGCGCATTTTCGTTTAATGCCTGGGCGATGGCTAAATCGGGGCTGGCATTTTCTTCTGGATCTACCACCTCTGGTGGGGTGAGTGGCGCGGGATTGGAGTTATTCATGGCGTCAAAACAGCGTTTAATGAACCACTCCTGGTAATCTCTGCGGTAAGCACTCCAGGTGCCGCCCAGAATCAGCAACTCTATTTTATCGGTAGGGTGTCCTAGCGATTCTAGCGCGGCAATGCGCGAACGCACCTGGGTGTATGGATCAAAGTTATGTTCCAGCGCACGCATTGCGCCTGGCTCATCGGGCAGATACGATTTTGGCATGCGCACATCCGTGGGGCAAAAGATGCATTTACCCGGACAGGGATATGGCTTGGTTAGCACGGTGACGGTGGTAACCCCTGAGAGCGTCCGGACTGGTTTCATGCGGATTTTTTCCAGCAGGTCTATATCGGCTGTCAGCTCGCTGGCGGCGATCATTTCGCTGTAAGCGGCGAATAAAGCTGCTTTGCTCAGGATGCCGCCACCCTTTTGAGGGTGAGCGCGCAGAGCATCCAGCACTGGTTTGCCGGTGCGTACATCCGCGAGCACAAGACGTGCCAGGGCCAGTTTCTCCGGGGTAAGGGTGTTATCTGCTTTCCATTGTTTTTGGCGTTCAGAAATGGTCATAAACTCAACCCATCGGGTGTTTCATGGGCTGCCCACCAATCACGTGCATGTGCATGTGAAAGATCGTCTGCCCGCCATGTGTGCCGGTATTGATGACTGTGCGATAACCGTTTTCCGTAATTGCCTCCATCTCAGCCACCCTGCGCGCAACAGTAAAGAGGTGACCAAGGATTTGTTCATCGTCAGCTTCCACATGATTAATGGATTGGATGTGCTTGTTGGGGATCACTAGCACATGGGTCGGCGCAACTGGGCGAATGTCACGAAAGGCGGTTACCAGTTCATCCTGGTAAACGATTTTTGCAGCGATTTGTCCCGAGGCGATTTTACAAAACAGGCAATTGGAATTCATTTTATACCGTAGGTAGGAAATTCGTGAGTACAGGTGAATGGCGAAGGCGCGCAGCATACAAGCTGGTATTAGTTCTGCGGTAGTGGTCCAAGGCTTGGGGCACACATAATATCGTAATATTCCAGCTCTATGGATTTGTTTTTTAGAATGTAGTCACTTGCTTCATCACTAATATTGCGGACCGTATCCAGGTGTGAGCGGGCGTCGGTATCCCAGTAGCGCGGCAGGGTCATCAGCGGGTCGCCAATGGGACCATCCGGCAGGTAAGAAGGGCGCATCGGGTCGCTTGCGTCCGCGAGTGGTACCCAGTTATACATCAATGGTCCACGAGGATTAATGGTGAACCCCAGTTGGTAACCGTACTGCCGGGCTGCCGCGACAGGTTTCCTGCCAAAATCACCACCAGGCCAGATGATGGCGATAGGGGTCTTGTTGAAGTGGGTATTGAATGCGTCAATTGACCCCTGCAGTTCGCCTTTAAGAAACTCGTCGGTGGAATTGTCATTCATGTTTATATTGTGGATTACTCCATGTGCTTGGTGATCCACCCAGCCTTCGGTTTCAAGCGCGACGTTATCAGCCCACAGTTGTTGGTTTGTTTCTGGGTGGCTGATCCAAGCATTGATTACTTTCCAGCCCCATGAGGTGTGAAATTCCTGGAAGGTTTTGTCAAAATATCCCCGGTATTTTCGGTCGTCTACGATGAGTAAAACGGATCGCTTGGGTATTTTGGCGTTGTGATAAAGAAAATCCGATGCTTGCTGCATGTCAATGGCTTCAAAACCCATTTCGTGCAGGTCGTTCATCAATTTGCGAAAATCGCCAATGCTGATCTGATCTGCAGCATTCACTTCGCCCTTGGTAATGGAGTGGAACATAATCGGCATTACCACCGTACCTGGCTCGGCATTGTGTGGATCCCACCTGGTTTTGAGTGCCTGGCAGGTATCCTGAACGTAAACATGGGGCGTATCGAGCGGGTTGAGGCGCGTTGTGAAAAAATCGCCCGGCAAGGCCGGTGGAGTGCGTACCGCAGTCGGTGCGGGGATGTTTGTCGGGCTTGGGGTTGCGGTGGCTGGCATGGCCTGGGCGGTCTGTGTTTCACCTGCCTGGAGTGTTGCCACAACCTGGGTGATGGCCGTGTCCATATCGACCACGGTTGGGGTGGTGGCTGGCGCGCACGAGCCCAGGAAAATACCGGTAACCAGCAGAATGCCCAGTTGGATAATACTGCCAGGGGTGGTATGGAAAATTGCTTTGAAAGTCATGACTTTGATTTTAACCGATTGGGAGCCAAAAAAGAATATGTGGGGACACCCGCGGAGCGGATATCCCCACATATGGATTTGCTACCTGTTGCTTCTTACTCACCCTTGATGAATGCTTCGGTCATATCCCGGCAGATATTGTCTTTGAACTGTTTGGGAGGGGTTTTGAAGAAATAGGATGATGGCCCAATGATAGGGCCACTCAACCCGCGGTCAAGCGCAATCTTTGCGCAGCGTACCGCGTCAATGATTACACCGGCCGAATTTGGGCTGTCCCAAACTTCCAGTTTTGCTTCCAGGTTGAGCGGCACGTCACCAAAGGTGGTGCCTTCCATGCGAATATAGCACCACTTGCGGTCGGTCAGCCACGGCACATAATCGGATGGTCCGACATGAATATTTTCTGGGGCGATTTCATACGGGATCATGCTGGTGACTGCGCCGGTTTTTGAGATTTTCTTGCTTTCCAAGCGCTCACGTTCAAGCATATTCATGAAATCGGTATTGCCACCGAAGTTCAGTTGATAGGTGCGATCAATGCGAACACCGCGATCGACAAACAGGCTGGTAAGTACCCGGTGCATAATGGTGGCACCCACCTGGCTCTTGATGTCATCGCCCAGGATGGGCAGGCCGGCATCCTTGAAGCGTTTGCCCCAATACTCAGAGGAGGCAATAAAGACTGGGATGGCGTTAACAAACGCACAACCGGCTTCAATGATTTGTTCCACGTACCACTTGGTAGCCATCTCGGAACCTACTGGTAAATAGCTGACGACCACGTCGGTTTTGGAGTCTTTGAGCAGCTTGACGATATCCGCTGTTGTGCCGGGTGCCTTGGTAATTACCTGGGAAAGGTATTTACCGAGGCCGTCATGTGTCATGCCTCGCACCACCGGGGCATTCATGTGGGGGACTTCGGTGAATTTGAAGGTGTTGTTGGGCTCGGCAAAAATGGCTTCGGACATATCCTTGCCGACCTTGGTGACGTTGATGTCAATACCCATGGTAATTTCGATATCGCTGATATGGTAACCACCCAGGTTAACATGCATCAGCCCGGGTACAGAGGCATCATCGGGAGTATTCTTGTAGTATTCAAGCCCCTGCACCAGGGAGGATGCGCAGTTGCCTACACCAATGATCGCCACTCTGACTTTCTTTTGACTCATGTTGTTATTCTCCTTGCAGTCCAATGATGGAATTTTTTCTGCCCTTTACTTTGGCAGAAACATCTGGAGCCGTGGGGTAAATGTTTTTATTTTGGCTCAGGAACAAAAACAGGTTGAAAAAACACTTAATATAAACCAGTTATTCACCGTCTGTTCGATTTTTCCATGCCATGAAATCTCAATCGATATCATAGCACTGGATCGATACAGGTATTTGCCGAATGAAAAAGACCTGACTGATTATAATGGGGATGACACCACAATTCTAGCTTATATTTGACAAATAGTATAAGATTAATACAATCACAGCCTTGAGACGCGAGCCTTAATCAGGTTTACCAAGCAATTTCGCGGTCATGCTCGAAGATGCATCGCCACTTCAATGGCGAATTCGCAAAGAACTCTATTTCACAGGTTATTTAACAGTCATGGATTATTCCCTCGTCTTCGCCGGGCAACTTCGTCGCCAGTACTTAATCCCTCCCGAGGGTCGTCCTCTCCTGGATGTTCCAGGTGGAAATTTATTATACGCCGGTGCGGGAGCCCGGCTCTGGGCGGATTCTGTTTTACTTCTCTCCCGTGTGGCTGAAAATTATCCTCATGATTGGCTGAAATCGTTTCAAAAATTTGGCTTGGACTCGCGTGGAATCAAAATATTGCCGGGGTCGCTTGATATGCGCACCTTCATGGTGTACACAGATCAACAGAATTATCAGCGCACCAACCCGGTATCCCATTTTGTGCGCCTGGGCTTGCCATTTCCAAAAGGTTTGCTCGGTTATCAGCCCCCTCAATCGGAACAGGATAATCGTAGGATGGCCAACCTGGATTCTCCAAAACTCGCAGATATCCCAGATGATTATTACCTGGCAAAGGCTGTTCACCTGGCTCCGTTGGATCTGTTGACACATACCCAGCTGGCACCAGCCTTCAGGCATGCTGGCGCGCAGATTGTCACCATCGACCCTGGCCCTGGGTATATGACCGCCAACTACCTGGACGATTTGCGGTCGTTGTTGCAGGGTGTGACGGCCTTCCTGCCATCCGAAGAGGAGATCCGCAGTCTGTTTTGGGGTCGAACCAATGATTTATGGGAAATGGCTGCTACGCTGGCCAGCTTTGGGTGCGAAGTGATCGTTATCAAGCGAGGTGGGCGTGGGCAGTATGTTTTTGAGCGCTCAAGTGCCAAAAAATGGGAGATCCCAGCTTACCCGTCCCGGTTGGTTGACCCTACCTGTGCGGGGGATGCTTTTTGCGGTGGTTTCCTGGCGGGTATGGCGGCCACCGGTGATCCACTCGCAGCCGCCATGCAGGGGAATATATCGGCTTCTTTTTGCATCGAGGGGTCCGGCGCGTTCTACATGCTGGATACCATGCCAGGGTTGGCGCGGGCACGCCTCGAGTCTTTATCAAATCTCGTTAAACAGGGATGACCATGAAAACCAATTTCGTAGATCAAATGCTTGAACTTGCCATCCAGATTCAACAAGTCCCGGCGCCTACTCATAATGAGTATCTTCGTGCTGAATTTGTGAAACAGAAGTTTATTGAAGAAGCTGGCAGTGTCCTGACACAGATCCAGGTCGATTTTGCTGGGAATGTACTGGCCTGCCTGCCTGGCAAAGGAAATGGGCAACCGTTGGTGATTTCGGCGCACATGGATACTGTGTTCCCCCTGGAAACACCGCTTGCTTACACCCGTAGCCAGGGAAAAATATTCGGGCCTGGTATTGGTGATAACTCGCTGGGTGTGGCAGCTCTTTTTGGTGTGCTGTGGTCTTTGCGGGAGCGTGGCATTCAGACTGATGGCGATATCTGGTTTGTTGCCAATGTTTGCGAGGAAGGGCTGGGTGATTTGCGCGGCATGAAAGCGCTGGTTGAGCGTTTCGGTTCCACCCCTATCGTCTACCTGGTGCTAGAGGGTATGTCTCTTGGGCATATTTATCACAAAGCGATAGGGGTTCGGCGTTATTTGATCAGTATCCGTACCGGGGGTGGTCATTCATGGGCGGACTTTGGCAAGCCTTCTGCCGTGCATGAATTAGCGGGGCTGATTGATGGCATAACCTCCATACAACCTGCTGCTCATCCGCATACCACCTATAATGTTGGACGCATTGGTGGGGGCACGAGTATCAATACCATTGCAGCTGAGGCCTGGATGGAACTCGACCTGCGCTCCGAAGGCCGCGAAGCGCTCGACCAACTGTATTCGCAGGTCATGAGCCTGGTTGAATCACGCAGGCGCGAAGGGGTGGATCTGGAAATGAAGCCAATTGGCTGGCGCCCACCAGGCGAGATCAGTGTCGATCACCCAATCATTCGCCTGGCTGAGAGTTGCCTGTATGAGCAGGGTTTGCTACCCGTTATGACCATGGGTTCGACTGATGCCAATGTTCCGCTTAGCCAGGGCTACCCGGCGCTTGTATTAGGGTTGACTCGTGGGGGTGGTGCGCACACCATTAATGAATACATCGAGACCGGTCAGGTGGACCTGGGTCTCGAACATATTGTGCAGTTTGTCAGTAGATTGTGGAATTAAGATTTCAAATTAATGAACAGGTGATTAGCGTAATCCAAGTACTTCATAAACCTGGATTGGGTCACGTTTTCCCTTAACGATCATCGGCTGCATTTCGACTACGTTGATGTAATCTCTTACTCGTTCGTAAGCTACCTGGCTGATCACGATCTGGTTCTTGCCAGCGTTCTCTTGCAGGCGCTTGGTGGTGTTGACACTGTCACCAATGGCCGTATATTCGAGCCTTTTTTCGGTTCCGATTAAGCCCAGGATGGCATCCCCATAATGAATGCCTACACCAAAAGCCAGCTGAGCTTCAGGCGGCAGGATGGCATGGAGTTGAGCCACCCGCTCTCTCAGGCGCAGCGCGGCGCGCACAGCCCGCAAGGTGTGATCTGCCTGCGGAATGGGGGCGTTGAACCAGGCCATTACCGCGTCCCCCAGGAATTTATCGACGGTGCCTTCCTCATCCAGCACGGCTTCTGCGCCAGCTGCCAGGTAGCGGTTGAGGACTGAAACTAATTGTTCAGGCGACTGGTTTTCGCTGTAGCTGGTGAACCCGCGGATATCTGCGAAGAGTACAGTGATCCCCACTCTTTTGCCGCCCAGTGCCAGGCTGTCGGGATTTAGCTGCTGGATGACGGCCGGGGATACCATGCGTTCAAATAATTTGCGCTGGCCTTCCAGGCGCTTGCGTTCGGTCAGGTCATCAAGGACGATTGCAACCCCATGGGTGGCCCGGTTCGCGTCTTTTAATGGCGACATGTTCAAGCGCCAGGATACCGCACCACGCTGGGGGGTTTCATGGCTGATTTCCAGATCTGTGATAGTCGCATCGCGATCTCGGATATTGGCTACCTGGGGCAGGATATCGCCAGCAATGGAGGGTAGTACATTTTCAAGTTTTTGACCGATTATTTGATGAGCAGTTTGCCCCAGAATTCCTTCTGCTGCATGGTTACAGAGCGTAATTAAGTCTTCAATATCTGCTGTGATTACTCCACTGGCAATGGAAGCAAATATGTTGTCCATCATGTTTTTTAAACCGGTTACTTCCGCCAGGGTTTTTCGCAGTGATTCAAACAGGCGCGCATTTTCAATGGCGATGGCGGCCTGGTCTGAGAATGCCCCCAGCAAGTTTCGGTCTGACTCGCTGAAAATGCCCGAGCGGATGCGGTTATCGGTGTAGATGACGCCAATAATCTCGGTTTTTACCTTGAGTGGTACACACAAGATGGATCGCAGATTGAAGGCGATGATGCTTTCCTGCCCCCCGAAGCGTGGGTCCTGTTGTGCATTGGTGGTCAGAACTGATTGGCCAGATTCAATCACCCGCTGGATGACTGTGCGGCTGACCGAATGTTCTCTTTCATTAAGCGATTCTTGTTCCCAGTTACGTGCCACGCGGGTGGACATTTGCCCGGTTTCATCACGAAGCATAAGGAAACCACGCTCTGAGCTTGTCAATTTGATGATATTGTCCATCACGATTCGCAGTACTTCATCCAGTTCGAGCGTAGAATTGACCACCTGTCCGATGTCAGCCAGCGCCAATAAGTTTTTTTGCTGCTCAAGAGAGGTGGCAACTTCCTGGGATATGCGGAAAATATCGCCTTCGAGATGGGATAATTCCTCCAGGGTGTTTGGTGGCAGGCTGGCGCGGTTGGGGAGCAGCAAGGATCGGATATGTCCGGCAGCCTGGCTTAGCCCTTTTAGTCGTTGGTCCACACTCGATACTACGTTCTCAGTCATGAACTACTCCCGTACAGCCATTTCCGAATGATTGCGCGAACGGTTAATAATCTCAGTCGCCAGCTTGCACGCATGATGTTGGAAATATCCACCTGATGCCTGGTAAAAAGCGTTTCTTCCAGGGCTGCGACCAGAATATCAATATCGTTTGATGCCCCTGGTACCAGGTTTTTAAGTAATTGAGCTCTTTCCATGGGGGTGATATTGCCCGGTTGGCCTTGTTTCATCCAGCTGAGTGACTGGTTCACCGCGTGAAAAGCGCGCTCAGCGCTGCTAACTTCGCTCCAGCGCACCCACTGCTCCACCCAGGCAGGTGGCTTCAGATTGTTGTGTATGTAAAAAGCCTTTAGGGCACGTGGGGTTTTTTGTGAAAGTGAAGCAAGGCTGAGCTTGTGGCGTTGAACCCGCCAGGTAAACACACCCGCAATCACGATCATCACGATTGAAATTATAACCCACTGTGTTCGAGTAAGACCCCAGTAGGTTGATATGGCGGGAGTTGCTGGTCCATTGAAATTATCCAATTCGCGGTCAATTCCGGCTTTATCCCGGATGCTACCGGGCGGGTTTGGTTGGGTGTTGCCTGAAAGACCTGTTGACCCCGATTCACCACTTGGGCGGAAAATGGCGGCCTGGTTGGTGGTCGGTTCAAACTGAACCCAGCCTACCCCGGGAAAATACGCTTCGGGCCAGGCATGCGCGTCAATGCCGCGCACATTGTACACGCCATTTTGTTCGCTTTTACCCTCAGCGAAACCCACCACCATGCGTGCGGGGATGCTCAGCGAGCGCAGCAGCAGAACCTCTGCGCTGGCATAATAATTGCAAAAACCACTTCTCCAATTAAGTAGAAACCAATTTAATGGGTCTGTTTTTGACGGAGGCGCGGGGATGGTTTCACTATATGTGATTGTCTGGCGCAGGTATTTTGTTATTGCTTCGGCCTTGTCAAAATTATTAGGCAACCCGCTCGTGATTTCCTCGGCCAGATTTTTGAAAGCGCTGGCATTTGATTCTGGAACCTGTAAGTAATGTTCGCTCACCCATTCGGGATATTCGCTGCCGCTTTCACGCAGTTCCTTTTGGGTAGGGTTGGGCTGTGTGGCGCGAACCTGATATTGGTCGCCCGATCGGATGGCGGGCAAAACCATCCAACTTAGCTGATCGATTTGCCCATCCAACCTGGGCGTAATCTGCACGCTACCTTGCCGGCTCACCCAAACCGGTTGCTGAGGGGTGGCGAGCAAGATACTTTGCCCGGCCTGCCAGATAAACGTAAATTCCGTGGCGCTGTTTTTTTGCAAATCAATGGGAATGAAATCGCCTTGCCCTGGGTCAAAAAGATTGCTTTGGCTGTATGATATTTCCCAGGTGCCGTTTTTGTATAGATCATAAGCGCGCATGCGCCAGTAAAAACGAGGGATGTCTTTTTGTGGGGCGTATACACTGAATAAGGTCTTGCTGCTGTTGCCAGCTGCACGTCCCAGCCCCATAGCAGAACCGTACATTTCATTGGTGGTTGTATTGAGCCGGCCTGAATTTAATGCTGCCAGGACATCGTCCATTTGATTGCGGAAATTTTCAAACGGCTCATTCCATTCGCGCCAGGCGCGGGCTGCAGCGGGGTAGATATTACCCGGGGAGGGGATCATCCATGCGGCCAGGATGATGACTGCTGCCACACTGACAATGTATTTATTCAGGTCAAATTCCGGGTCACTCCCTGCAACCACGTCATTCTTTTCCCAATCATCGCGCGAATTTAATAAGTTGAGTCGTCCAGTTAGCAGCAGACCCAGGAAGAAATAAAAAGCCAGTCCCCAGATGCGTTCGGCTTTATAGCCGTCATAGTATTGGATGATGACCATGGGCAGGATTGAGGGCGTCAGAACCTTCAAAATAGAACGGCTGCGGATTAGTTGATAACCGCTATAAATACCAATTCCCCAAAACAAGATGGACATGAGTGTGACGAAGAAAATATAATCTTCTACTGGTTTCTTTTCTAAAATAAGGCTGATTGAAGCCCATAATCGTCCCGCCAGGCTGATGATGCGCCCCATGGCGGTCTCTTCTCCTGTAACGATCCGGCTTAAATAAATTGGCAATATGGCAACCGAGTAAGCCCAGATCAGCCGGCGAATGCCATACTTCTTGAAATTACTTAACCCCAGCAACATGCCAAGAATGGCGCCCATGACCGCTAATGCTTCGACCTGACCCAGGTTGGGCGTCCAGCCGGTGGCATCCAAACGCACCGCTGCGGTGAACACGACTGCAATTATTAACGCTGCTGCTGGCCAATCCCAGCGTGGACGAGAATACATTTTCATCAGTAATGAGTGTACAATACTATGGTTCCCTGCGTCAAATGACAAAATAAGGGGGCGATTTTGAAATAATTTGCTGTGGATGAGTAAGACATTTATACCCCGGAATTTGCATCCTGGAGGATAAAGAAATGGACGCTATTTTTAACGCAGGTATTGCCTTCATCGTATGGTTTCAGTCCCTTGGCAGCTGGCTTGTGACGCCCATGAAGTTTTTTTCGTTCCTGGGTTCAGAAAACTTCTTTCTGTTCATGCTGCCCCTGCTTTATTGGGTGGTGGATGCGCGACTTGGACTGCGAATAGGGGTGGTGTTCCTCATTTCTGGTGGTTTGAATGACATTCTCAAGCTTAGCTTGCATGGCCCGCGTCCCTACTGGTTCAGTAGCCAGGTCAAGGCCTACGCTGCAGAAACATCCTTTGGTGTTCCTTCCGGGCATGCTCAAATCGCCATGGGGTTATGGGGCACGTTGGCGGCAACCCTAAAGCGTCGCTGGGGCTGGTTTGTGGCGATTTTCCTCATCCTGATGATTGGTCTTTCACGGCTATTTCTTGCAGTTCACTTTCCGCATGATGTTTTGTTGGGCTGGGCAATTGGTGCTCTCACGCTCTGGGCTTTTGTCAGTGCATGGGAGCCTGTGGCGGCTTGGGCAGCCAGGAAAACCCTGCTTAAGCAGGTAGGGCTGGCTTTCTTACTCTCCGTCCTAATGTTGGTTGCTGGCGTGATTGCTTATCGCTCGCTGGATGCCTGGTCGCTGCCTGCGGACTGGTTAGCGAATGCACAGTTGGCTGGTTTTCAGGAATTGCCAGCACCAGTTTCGCTTGAGACAACCATCACCTTATCGGCAGTCTTGTTTGGGATGTTGGCTGGGGCTGCCTGGATAAAAACACAAGGTGGATACGATGCTTCTGGAACTGTACAAGAACGGTTGCTGCGCCTTATTCCGGGCTTGTTAGGAATTTTTGTTCTGTACTTTGGTCTGCGTATTATTTTCAACCAAGATGATCCCTTCCTTGCATATTTTTTGCGTTATTTGCGATATGCGCTAGTTGGGTTGTGGGTTTCCGGCGGAGCCCCCTGGTTGTTCTTAAAGTTAAAATTGGCAAAAAATAGTCAGGGTTGAGAATTCAACCAAGGATGATTATCGGCGGCGCTTGTGAAAAACAGGCGCCGCTTTTTCTTAATCCGACAACTTGCACGTATGCTGGCTGGATGGTTGAGTGGTGGGTTTACGTAAACGGAAAATGTGAAAAAGACAAAAAACATTAACTTGACTTTTAATTTTTCCTATCTATAATATTTATAGAACAAAGTTGTCAGACGACTAGCATGTTGTGCCGTGGAGAATTATGATCACTCGCAGTCAGTCATTGGCAGACCAGGTTTATATGGAAATTCTAAGCTGGATCCAGTCCAACCGGCTTCACGAGTCTGGGGGAGTATTACCATCTGAGACTGAGTTATCCGAAATGTTTTCCACCAGTCGCGCCACCATTCGTGAAGCATTGGCCGAGCTTGAGCGTGGACGGTTGGTAATTCGCCGCCAGGGCTCTGGTACGTACGTCAGCCCCGCTTTTCATAAACTTACCCGCACTCTCAACGGTCTGAACGATCCGCTTGCCCTGCTGCAGCGCGGTGGGGCTGTTGCCTCGGTTGGCAAGCTGGAGTTTTCGCTTGGCACAGCAAGTGCATCCCAGGCAGCCAGTCTCGAAATTGATCCAGGAGCCCCGCTGGTGACTTTACGCATTCTCTATTTATTGGAAGGCGTCCCGGCTGCCTGGCTGCAGGCAATAATTCCCGCTGTGACGAAATACGCCCATGAGTTACCCTTGCCTGCCTTCTCAGGCTTGATGGGTTTTGCCAGGGAAATCAGTGGCAGTAGTATCTCGCATTGCCTGACCGCTCTGAAAGCTGTGGGCGCTGATGAGCATCTTGCTGATTTTCTGCAGGTTCCAAAAGGGTATCCACTCTTGGCTTTGGGTGAGCTTTATCTTTCAGACCAGGGTAGCCCTATTTTTCAATCCACACTGAACATCATTACCGATAAGATTGATTTGCAAATGCTGCGCAATTCCGACCAATCTTCCAACAAGATCGCTATTTGGTGAGACCTATGGATGAAAAAGAAAACCTTCGCAGGCAAGTATGGATCCAGCTTGAAACAGTAGCGCGGCCCGACTCGCGGTTCCACCTGGATTTCAGCCGTTTTATCCCGGATTTTGAAGGTAGCGCTCAATGTGTTGAGCGGCTATGTGATACGCCTGAGTACCGACAGGCGCAGCGCATTCTGGTAGCGCCTGATAACAGCCTGGCCGGATTCCGCGCTCGCTGCATTATGGATGAAAAGTACCTGGTGGTTCCCACCTACAGCCTGGCGCGCGGTTTGCTGTCGCTGGAAAGGCAACATGTGCCCACTGGTCAGGAAGCGTACGCTGCATCGCTGGATGGGTTGGATGTTTTTGGACAGCCTTACCTGGTATCGATTGATGACCATCCCCAGGGACCGGATTTAATGGTCACCGGCGCGTCCGTATTAAATATGCAGGGGGTTCGTGTCAGTCATGGCCCCAGTTTCTTCGATCTGGAATGGCTCATCCTTTCTGTTCTTGGTCTGGTGAACCAGCAAACCCCTATATTGGCCATCGTCCATGACTGCCAATTGGTGGATATGTATTTTGCGCCACTTCCTTATGGGATCAGTATCGATAAAATTATTACGCCCACACGTCAGATCGATACCGGGAACCCCTTCCCACGTCCATCATCCGCTTCCATTCGAACGTTACCCTGGCAGATAAAACAAGATGTTCCGCTGTTGCGTGAGCTGGGTGATTAACATATCCCTATTCACCTGGTTGAACGTTATTATAAAATTAACTGTAAACCCCAAACATCCGAAAGAATAGATAGGAGAAATGAATGACAGATCGAAACGCCGCCAGGCAAAATGTATGGAAAGAATTGAGCAAAGTGGCTCGCCCTGACAGCCGATTCCACTTCGATTTTTCGGAATTTATCACCGATTTTGAGGGGAGTGATCAGGCCACGCGGCGGCTGATAGAAATGGAAATCTATAAAAACGCCCAGGTGATTTTCATCACACCTGATAATTGTCTCGAATTATTGCGCGCGCAGACCATTCGTGATGGGAAAGTGTTGCTGATGACCAGCTATGGCATTCGTCGCGGATTTATCGAACTGTTGCCCGGGGATGTTAAGCCAGGCATGGAGACCTGGGCCATTATGCTAGATGTCATTGAACGCGTTGGACGTTTTATCAGCCTGGCTGAAATTCAACAGCGTTACCCAAATATAGATCTGCTGGTCACTGGGGGCTCGGCAGTTACCCACCAGGGTGCGCGCTTTGGTAAGGGGCACGGTTTTTTTGATATTGAATGGGCCACTCTATATTCCATGGGCGTCGTAAATGTGATCACCCCCATTGTTGACCTGGTCCATGATTGCCAGGTCGTAGAGGAAGAACTGGAAATATCCATTTTCGACACGGTATGCGATTACATCGTAACCCCTACGCGGGTTCTTCATGTTGAGTCACCGCAAAAACCAACCGGCGGTATTTATTGGGATCGTCTGGAGCCAGGCATGATGGGGAGTATATCCATCCTCCAAGAGCTGCAGCAGCTGGAGCAGGTTGGAAAACTGCGCCCGGACTTCGTGGACAGGGAGGTGAAGCCTTAACGATGATTTTACCTGTGTGATTGGAAAACCTGGGAGGGAGGCTCCCGGGGATTTAATCTTGTAGTCACACTTGTGACGAGCATAGTTCCAAAGGAGCATTCAAATGGCAGTATCAAAAGGTACTGGGGAATATATTTCAAAAAGAGACCCGTCTTTGAAGGTGGGTTTTGCCATCTTCATGGCGGTCGCAATTGCAGCTTTGGGTTGGGTGATGATGACCATTACCTCATCGCCCACTGTTAAGGGAGCCAGTTTCCTTTGGCTGCCTGCGGCGCTGCAACTAGTAGCGGGTGTCTGGCTTGGTCCGGTTTATGGAACCCTGGCGGGTGGAATTGGCGCTTATGCGGCGGGCATTCTGTCCTACGGTGGTTGGGGACTGGTTGATATTATTCAAAATCCAATCGCAGGCGGTTTGGCGAATGCATTTCTACCCTGGTTGTTATTTAAGCTATTGAAAATTGATCCCACCCTCGGGGCCAAGAAGGCTTCTGACGTGCTTTCTGGTGCAATGCGGGCACTGCTCCTGACCATCCTGGTGCTGGCATCTGGCATGCTCAGCCCACGCCTGAATATCCCAGGAGTCTGGGGTTACCTGGTTCCGCTGGTGGTATTGCTGGTGGGCGGTTGGTTATTGTTTGCCAACATGACCATGAATATGCGCGATTTCGGTTTCGGTCTGCTGGTTGCAGTCATTATTTGTGTGGTGAGCGCGTTTATCGGCGCGTTGGGTGCCGCGGTGGGTGGAAAACCCCTTGCCGCCGCCCTGATTGACCCCGGTATTGGTTGGTTTGCAGGTGATCTGGTTTCCGCTATCCTCGGTCTCTATCTCCTCCCACTTTACACTACCCGCTTGCGTAACGCTGGGATCGCTGAATAATTGCCTTGTGGCAAAGAAGGTTTCTGAAGATTGGCTGCCAGTTGCAACCTGTTGTGACTGGCAGCCAATTAATAAAAGGATTTTCGTGCGAAAAGTCCCTGCATTGAATTGGTAATCGAAAGGAAGATAGCGATGCAAAATCAGGCCGCAGAAAACCAGTTTGAGAACTCCGGTTCACACCCACGCGGTTGGGGCTTGGGGATGCTTTCGCCAGTGCCCCGCCTGGCGGTTGTTTTCCTGGTGGGTGTTTTGTTCATTTTTATTAATAACCTGGTGGGTGCTGCTCTGTTGATGCTGGCAGGTATTGTACTGTTTTTTGCAAATCCCAACAGGCCCTGGGTTCTGGCTGTGGCTGCTCCAATCTCGGGAGGATTTCTGCTGTTTTACAACACCATTCTCTCCCCGACAGCGAACGGCGGGGTCAGTTGGTGGGTCTTTACAGTAAATTCCAACGGGTTTGAGCGCGGCCTGGTAACGGGTATGCGTTTGTGCGGTGTCATGCTGATTTCTTTTTCCTGGTTATTTGTAACTCCTTTGCCAGAGATGTATGAGGGTCTTGAGTGGATAAAACCTGCCCGTCAGTGGGTCCTCGGAATCTTGCGCGGTATCCAGATTATCAAGCGGGAATTTATTGCACTGACCCAATCACTGCTTATGCGTGGACTTAAATGGAATTCACTGGCCAATAATATTCGCAATCTGGTACCCCTGGCATCTGCCATCATTCCTCGCATCGTCGATAATTCACAAAAAGCTGCCTTTGCCAGCCAGTCTCACAACCGCACATCTGCCCAGGGAGATGGTAGTGTCGAAATTGCGGATGTTCACGTACGCTATGCGCCTAATCTGCCAGACGTGTTGCACGGCGTTTCCCTGGCTGTACGACCGGGGGAGTTTATTTACCTGGCCGGGAAAAATAGGGCCGGGAAAACCTCGTTGCTGCGCCTGATGGGCGGTGTCATTTCCTGGATCATGGGAGAATATCATGGCGGGGTTAAAGTCTCAGGGTTGGTGACCGCTGATACAACCCTGACCAATATTTGTGGCTCGGCCTTGTATATTGCACCCGATCCATTTGCATCGATTCATGGGTTGACGATTTCGCAGGAAATTGGATTCCTGATTGCTGAAGAAGCGGAGGCGCGTGCAGCCCTCGCCACTATGGGCTTGGGTGACCATTTGTGGCAGCGAGAAACAACCAAGCTCTCTGGCGGGCAGCAGGTCCGGCTGGTGTTGGCCGGTGCGCTTGCTTCGCATGCAAAAATACTGCTGCTTGATTCTCCCATGCAGGAACTTGACCCTGATGGGCGAGCGGCTTTCCTGGATGCGTTGAATATTCTGCGCACACGGCGGGACTGCACAATCATCGTTACGGATTACTTCTGGCCCCAACTACAAAGCTATGTCGATCGGGTTGTGGTCATGGAGGATGGCCAGATCATTACGGAGCTGGCGCCCAGCGATTTTTTTGGTAGTTCGGAATGGTTGCAGCGTACCAGCCTGGTGGAAACCCTCCCTGCCCTGCAGGCGGCACCCATTGGCAACGTGGTGGCTGAGCTTCAGGATGTGCATGTGACGCTTGAAGATAACCCGATCCTGAAGGGCGTCCAATTTAGTGTGCGGGCGGGTGAATTTGTCGCCATCATGGGGCCGAATGGCTCCGGTAAGACCACCGCCATGCTTACACTGGCGGGTGCCATTGCCCCCAGGAAGGGTAAGGTGGTCACAGCAGGGCGGGTTGGTTACGTCTTTCAACATGCGGCATTACAAACTGTGGCTATGACTGTGACAGATGAATTGAATTTTGGGCCAAGACTTTTGAAATGGCCGGAAGAAAGAGTACAATCATTTGTGAGGCAGGGCTTGCACTTCACCGGTCTTGCCGAAGAAGACTGCCCTCTCGATCTTCACCCCGCTGACGTACGTATGTTGGAAATTGCCGCCTGTAACACCGATTTGAGCACGTATGTGCTCGATGAACCGACGGTAGGCCTGGACGCTGAAGGGATAGCGAAAGTGCATCACCTGATCGGAGAATTACGCCAACAGGGAAAAGCGGTTATTGTGATAACCCATGACGAAAAAATGGCCGCCCAAGCGGACCGAATTGTTGTAATTCGTGATGGCGTAGTTGCCTTAGAAACCACCCGTCCGAAATAGGAGGATAACAACCTATGTCTATTGAACCAGAGGAATTGATCCGTATTGCGCGCGGCGACCAACCTGCCGACTTGCTTCTCAAGAATGCTCGTTTGATCAATGTATACAGTGGAGAGATCTACCCGACTGATATCGCCATTGCCGGGGAACAGATCGCCGCGATAGGGCAGGGCTATCAGGCCAAAGAAGTCATTGATCTGCAAGGCCGTTACGTTTGCCCCGGTTTTATCGATGCACATGTCCACATCGAAAGCTCGATGTTACCCCCACGTGAGTTTGCGCGCGTGGTGCTGCCGCATGGTGTGACCACTGTCATCTCAGACCCGCATGAAATCGCCAATGTGCTTGGCCTTGAGGGAATTCGCTTCATGCTCCAGGATGCCAAATATGGACCATTAAGCATGTATGTGGATGCGCCTTCGTGCGTGCCTGCCACCAGCATGGAAACCAGTGGGTCCCAGTTGGAGTTTTATGACCTGGCCACCCTGCTTGGCAATGATTGGGTGATTGGTCTGGGTGAGGTCATGAATTATCCTGGCACCATCCAGGGAGACCGGCGAATTCTACAGAAGATACAGGCATTTAAAGGCCGTGTGATTGATGGGCATGCCCCGGGTGTCAGCGGTCGCGATTTAAATGCCTACTGCGCTGCAGGTGTAGGCTCTGACCACGAATGTGTTGATCTGGAGGAAGGCCTATCCAAGCTTCGGCTGGGAATGACCATCTTTATTCGCGAAGCCACCAATGCCCACAACCTGGAGCCGCTATTGGGGCTTTTCAAACCGGAATACGCGTCTCGTATTTGCTTATGTACCGATGATCGTCACCCGGCTGACCTGATGGACCAGGGCTCGATTGACTACCTGATTCGGTTTGCCATAGCCCATGGCGTCCCCCCGGTCATGGCCATTCGCGCGGGTACGCTCAACCCAGCAGAATATTTCCACTTGTATGATCGCGGTGCCATTGCACCTGGTAAGCGTGCCGATCTGGTGGTCTTCTCTGACCTGCAAGATTTGCAACCGGAGCTGGTTTATCGTGGCGGGCAATTGGCTTCCAAGGAGGGTCAGGTTACTCCCTGGGAACGACCAAAATCGAATACCAAGACCCGTGGCACGATCAATGTGCGTGTGGATGCCCTGGATTTCTCCATTCCGGCAGAATCCAACAAGGTGCGCGTAATTGGCATGGTGCCAGACCAATTAATCACCCACAACCTGGTGGAGTCAGCCCTGGTGGTGAATGGATGTGCGGTGGCTGACCCTGCACGCGATATTGCCAAGCTGGCGGTGGTGGAACGTCACTTTGGCACAGGGCGGGTTGGCAAAGCCTTTATCCAGGGGCTGGGGCTCAAGTCTGGCGCTATTGCTTGCACGGTGGCGCACGATCACCATAATATTGTCGTGGCTGGTATGGATGATGAAAGCATGCTCGCCGCGGTACGTGAGATTGCCGGCATGCAGGGCGGCATGGTGGTCGTGGATGCGACGGGTGTTCTGGCACGCCTGCCGCTGCCTATCGCCGGTTTGATGAGCGACCAGCCTGTCGCAGTAGTGCGTGAGCAATATGATCAATTAGCAATCGCAGCTGCGGGTCTGGGCTCCCAGCTGCACGACCCGTTCATGGCGCTCAGTTTTATGGCACTTTCGGTCATTCCCAGCCTAAAGCTGACCGATCTGGGCCTGGTGGATGTCGATAAATTTGAATTGACCAATTTGTTTGTTTAAAATAAATCACCTAAAATCTGGATGACCGGGCTTTGCCTGCCTTGTCATCCAGATTTTTATTTGACACCTCGCCATCTTCCTCATACAATCAGACCATGAGCGTCGAGCAATTATTACATACCATGTGCGCGGAATTATCTGATACTGACCTGAACGCCATTCGAAAGGCGCGCGGATTCAGCATCAATGAAACGATCTCGCGAACCTCTTTTGCCAATTTCTTTGTCACATCTGTGGGATTGGAACAGGTCATAAAAGCGCTTTCTGTTGAAGAAGTTCTGGCTTTACGTTTGCTGCATGAAACCGGGGAAGTGGATGTTTCATTTTTCGGTCGGGTTTACCCATCCTCCTATCCATACGGCACCTATTCCCAGCATAATAAATCAATTTTCGATGCGGTCAAGAAAAATCTGCTCCGCCGGGGAATAATAGTGATGGCGGAAGTGAAAACACGCATGGACGTTGTCCAGCTTGAGCGTTGGCGTTTTGCCTTGCCGCCCGAATTTGCCAGGTACCTGCCCGCGTTAAATTCGGTTAAGAATGATCAACCAGGCAAGTTTAACGATAGTATCATCCGCCAGAAACTCAACGAAGTTTTTGGGAATGATCAGTCAGCGACCCCCAAGGATCAAGCCAAGGTTCGCGTCAAGCACGGCAGCTTATATCTGAAAGATACGCCTTTCTCAATTTCAGCTTTTCGGGCCTGGCAGACCAGTGAATGGCAGCGAATCATGAAGATCTACAAATCTTCCATTCCTGCTTCGATCTCTGCCAGCGATGCATTATTTCGTTTACTCGGCACGGATTGCTGGATAAAACCAGAGACCCTCGATCCTGCTTTAAAGATCTATTGCTTTGGTAGCAACGAGCTTTCAAGTGAAAAATTGCTTCAAAAAGGCTGGGAGCTTGGCTTGTTTTGCCGCATGGAGATAAACGGAAAACCACATTACCGGCTTTTCGGCCAGACGGAATACGCCGATGAAACTTCTTTTTCCAGCTGGGCGGGTAACCTATCCAGCCCGGAGAAAATTAGCGTGGATCTACGCCGTATCCCACTTGGTGATTTGGAGCAACTTAACCGGTTGGTGCACTTTGAAGTCGCAGGTGGCCGCCTGCTTATTATGCCCAGCATCCAAAAACTTGGCAGGGTTGAACCTGCTGAGCGTAATTGCCCGCTTTACCTGTGGTTGGCGCAGAAGGCTCCCGCTTTTGCCATTGCTGTTGAGCATGTCAACCAGCGTTGGGGGAAAACAATCCTGCATGAAAACCTCCTGTTTGCCAGGGTGCGCGACCTAAGTTTGCGGGTTCAGCTGGAGCGTGAGCTGAAAGAAAATATTATTCTGTTGGATGAAAACTTTATTGCATTTCCAATTGGTGTAAGAGCCAATGTAGAAAAAGTGCTAAAAAAAGCGGGTTTTGTCATTAAGACGGTCAAAGCATGAAGTCAATCAACTCTGCACTTGCTCCCAATCCATCCGAACTTGATATCTATCGCAATGAGCGCGATATTTTGCGAGATTTGTTTATTTACATGGAATATGTTTCCCAGCGCAGTGTCAAGCGCATGACACGTACCAACCAGATACCTCGTGCAGATATTACACGCCTGGCAAAGTTGATGGATATTGATCCACCGGAGGAAGATGACTGGATGTATGCACGCCCGTTCTGGATCAACTTTATCGATTCATTGGCGCGCAGTCTAAACCTGGTATCTTATGAAACAAATGGAGAATACCGTGGCTACAGCAGTTCTGGCCCCACTTTTACGGAAAATTACATCCTGGTCAAGCAATCAGAATTGGATAAGTTTTTAAATTTATCTCCTGTCGACCAGGAAAAAATAATCCTTGCTGGAATAACCATTGCCAAGACCAACTCGCGCATGGAAAATTCCTTGCACAACGAATTTTATGACTATGGTCCGTTAGGCATACTGGATGCCTTTGATCGCTGGGGCTCGGGTCAAGGCCCGGTCACCATGATTGATTTTTCCAGCGTGCGGGAATTCTTGTTGAACGTGTTGTTTCAGTTCGAAGCTGGCCAGTGGTACAAGGTTGATTCAATTGTGGCTTTCCTTAAGGCTGAGTTCCCCCATTATCTTCTTCCGAAAGAGCTGCCAAAAAAGGACCGCTGGGGTCGCCCACTTGAGCGCTATGAGAATTTTATGGAAAAACCAGTGGACCAGACTCGTCGCGTTTCGATTTCTGCCAACGATCCAAATGCATTCGAACGGGTCGAGGGTCGTTATGTGGAGCGTTTTCTGGAGTATTTGCCCCTCTTGATGCGTTTTGTTGAACTTGGCTACAGCAGGGAGCCATACAAGGGTGATCTGCCTTCGCTGGGAGTGCTTAAAGCTTTCAAAATTACCGAACGTTTTCACCGCATGTTTTCAGACGAAGAGCCTGTACCAAAGGTGACAGTTCAGCCAAATTTTGATGTGATTGTGGAATCGGAATTTTTCCCATATAAGATAGTGCGACAATTGGCGGCGATGGGTGAGCTGGTTTCAACCTCCAATAGCACGCCTGGGGTATACGTAGGCATTTTTCAGCTAAAGAAAAACCTGGTAGCGGCAGTCCAGGCAAAGCAGTCCGATCTGGATGTCAGCGGTCTGTTAAAAGACTTGAGCGGCAGGGATCTGCCACCCAACGTCCAGATTGAGTTGGATGAATGGGTAGGTCACGCTGACCAATTTACGTTATATGAAGGTTTTGCCTTGCTCGAAACGGCGGCTTTCCCTGCGGAGTTGAAAAAATATGTTTCTGAAATAATCTCACCAGCCTTAACCCTGGTGAGCGATCCTGCCATCGTGTTTTCTGTGCTCGAGACCCACGGGCATGTTCCAATCTGGACGGATCACGATGAAATGGCTTTTAGCCTGCTGCCTGAAGTTGCGACCAGCCTGTTCCCACGTTACACACCAGTTCTTTTGGAGCCTCAAAAAGCCAGGCAGGTAACGCTAGCTCGCGCCATCGTGGTATCATACCGGTTCCCGGATAAGGAAACATTTGACCTGGTCTGCAAAGACCTGGCCGAACAACGCTGTCCTTTCCACACTGAGCCGGCGCAACTTTCCCTCAGCATCCTTTCCACCGATCAGCCCCGTTTTGAGCAGTCTCTTCAGCGGCTCAATCATCTGTTTGAATTTGAAATCGATGAGCGCCAGTAGTCTGAAGGTGTGCTCATTCAGCCCTTTCCCAGGAATTCTTGATGGCTTCTCCAGGTAATCCACTCATAGTGCAAGGCGATAAAAGCCTGCTGCTTGAAGTTCAAAATGAGCGTTATGAAGCTGCCCGCGATTCGCTGGCACGTTTTGCAGAATTAGAGAAATCCCCCGAATATATTCATACCTACCGCATTACCCCCTTGTCGCTTTGGAATGCGGCCGCATCGGGTCTTTCTGCGGCAGAGATCCTGGCGGGTTTGGCCGATTTTTCAAAATATGGGCTGCCTTCCAACGTGGTTCGCGATATAGAGGAATACATCGGTCGCTATGGACGGGTTAAGCTGGTGCGGGAGGGCGAAAATCTGCTGGTGACCAGTGAAGATGAGACCTTGATGGTTGAAATTCTCAATCACAAGACCACATCGCGCTATATCCAGGGACGTTTGGATGCGCGCCGCGCATTGGTTTCCCCTGGCCGGCGTGGGCATCTTAAGCAAGCGCTATTGCAAATTGGATACCCGGCCGAAGACCTTGCCGGGTATGTGGCAGGCGATGCCCTGCCCATAGGCCTGCGTGCAGATACCCAGGGTGGGAAACCTTTCACGTTGCGCAAATACCAGGGCGAGGCTGCAGAAATTTTTCACGCTGGGGGCTCTGAACGTGGTGGCAGCGGTGTGATTGTGTTACCTTGTGGTGCGGGAAAAACCATTGTTGGCATGGCCGCCATGGCACAATTGCAAACGTCCACCCTGATTCTGACACCCAACACAGTGGCCGTGCGACAGTGGATGACCGAAATCCTGGATAAAACCACCCTGGGCGCCGATATGGTAGGCGAATATTCTGGCCTGCAAAAAGACATACGCCCGGTGACGGTTAGCACGTACCAGATACTTACCTATCGCAAGCGTGGTTCAGGGGATGAATTCCCTCATTTCGGTCTGTTTGGCGCTCGCAATTGGGGTCTGATTATTTATGATGAAGTTCATCTGTTACCTGCCCCTGTTTTTCGTATTACCGCTGAAATTCAAGCACGCCGTCGGCTGGGTCTGACGGCTACCTTGGTGCGTGAGGATGGCATGGAAGGGGATGTTTTTTCATTGATTGGTCCCCAGAAATATAACGTGCCATGGCGGGACCTGGAAAAACAGGGTTGGATTGCCACGGCAGTTTGCCATGAAGTTCGGGTGCCCCTGGCTGAAAGCGCCCGCATGGAGTATGCCATAGCGCCTCAGCGGGAAAAATACTCGGTTGCGGCCCATAATAAGCGCAAACTGCCCGTACTGCAGGCGATACTGGCGCGACATCCGGGTGAAAATACACTGGTCATTGGCATGTATCTTGACCAACTGGATGAGATTGCCGCATTGTTGAATGCGCCTTTGATCAATGGGCAGACGCCGGTTCGTGAGCGGGAAAAATTATACGAAGCATTTCGCACTGGCCAGGTGAAAACGCTGGTCGTTTCGAAGGTGGCTAATTTCAGCATCGACTTGCCCGATGCGAGTGTGGCTATCGAAATTTCCGGCACTTTTGGCAGCCGCCAGGAAGAAGCGCAGCGCCTGGGCCGGATATTGAGACCAAAAAGCGACGGGGCGATGGCGCATTTCTACACCATCGTCACCCGTGAGACGGTTGACCAGACGTTTGCCGCCAACCGCCAGCGCTTTTTAACCGAACAAGGTTACAAGTACGAGATTTTGTACGAGAATGAAATCCTGGCGTAAACGAATTTCGCCGGTTTATTTAATTCCAACCAATTCAACATCAAAAATAAGTGTGGCGTTCGCGGGGATCACGCCGCCAGCGCCGCGTTCACCATAGGCCAGCTGCGGGGGGATGGTCAGCGTTGCCGTGCCGCCGACTTTCATCAGCGCGATACCTTCATCCCAGCCCTTAATCACACGTCCGACCCCAAGTTTAAATTCAAGTGGATCACCACGATCAACCGAGCTGTCAAACTTCTTCCCATTGGTTAGCTTGCCGGTGTAATGAACGCGGACTGTATCGCCGGCTTTCGCCTGCGCGCCTGTGCCCGCCTTGGTTTCTACATATTCAAGACCACTATTTGTAATCATCGTTATCTCCTGGTAAGTTTTGTCGTAATTGTACCTGCAATCTCCAAAAATATCTTTCAAGGGTTAATAATGGGGTGCATAATATTGACACTTTATAATAACAGTGCTACTATATAAGTGTTACTATGAAGGATGTACTTATGACTGAATATTCCATTCAACAGCTTTCCGAACAAACCAGTTTGCCACGGCGGACCATTCATTTTTATGTCCAGCAAGGCCTGATGCCCCCACCCGAGGGTGCAGGGGTGGGCACTCGCTATTTTGATAAACACCTGATGTGCCTGCGCCTCATCACGCTTCTCAAACGCGGTGGGTATCGGTTGGATGAAATCCGTGCGCGTTTGCAGGGTATGAATGAAACCGAGATGAGCATGCTCATTTTGGACTTGGATGTACCTGCAGCACCGGCGCCCGTTTTTTTGCCCACTTCCCAGCCTTTTGCTCATTACGGCCTGCCCGCTGGGATGACATTGATCGTGCCCGCTTCGCTCAATTCGGCGGAGCGCCAAAAACTGGCTGAGCTTTTGAAGGCCGTCAGCGAGATTTTTTCAGAATAGGGTGAATCGATGAAAACTGAATTACCAGCTCTTCCGCAACTGCGTCCTGTTCGGGAATCTTCCAGTTCGTTGCCACTAGAACATACCAAAATTACTGCGCGGGTGACCGGTCTTACTGCTGCGGTGGTGGTGACCCAGCGTTTTCGCAATCCCTTGCCTGGACGGACCGACCTGGAATATCTTTTTCCTTTGCCACATGAAGCGGCTGTCACGGCTTTTGAACTGCGGGTTGGACAGCGCATTATCTCTGCCACCATCCAGGAAGTTGAACAGGCTCGTCGCCTTTACGAGGATGCCCGGCGGCAGGGCAAGCGTGTTGGATTGCTTGAGGGTCGTCGTCCAAACCTATTTTCTCTGCAGTTGGCAGGCATACAGCCGGGTGAGTTTATCGAAGCAGTTACTAGCTACCAGCAGCGCCTGGAATATATCGACGGTCGCTGTGAATTTGTTTATCCAATGGGGTTGACCCCCAGGTACCATCGTGATGGGCACCCAGACGAAGCAGTGGGCGTGGATGCGACACTGGCCTTCGATCCGGCTCAAGTGGGGGATGTCGCCATTTCTGTCGAAGTTGAGACTGGTTTGTCTGGGCTGATGCCTGAAAGCCCGTCTCATGCCATCCGCGTTAGTCAATCAACGCCCCAGGCTTTCCGGGTGGAATTGGATGGGGCCTATTTGCCTGATCACGATTTTGTCTTGCGTTGGCGGCAAGTCTCGGACCAGCTTCAAATTCCGGCCTGGCAAACTGGTGGTAGCACTACTGGCTATTTCATGGCTACCTTCATCCCACCCTTATCGGATCCCGCCGCTCATTCGGACCCGCGCGAATATATATTTGTGCTGGATCGCTCCGGGTCAATGCGTGGCGCGCCAATCCGACAGGCTGTCAATGCGCTGCGGGCCTGCCTGCGCACACTCAATTCACAGGATACGTTTGCTATCCTCTTATTTGATGATCGCCTGGAGTGGTTGACTCAGCCTAGCCCGGTTAACCAGGCCGAGGTTGAGAAGGCCGACGCCCATTTGGGGCAGGTGGATGGCCGCGGCGGTACCGAGATCATGCCGGCTTTGCAGGCAGCGCTCACCCTAAAAAATGACCCAGAGCGCGCCCGTCTAGTGATATTTTTAACAGATGGCGCGGTGTCGGCCGAAACGGCCACCCTCAAAATACTGCGCGGCGGCACGGGTACGGCGCGTGTCTTTACCTTTGGAATTGGCCCCTCTGTTAACCGGGCGTTCTTGCAGCAGTTAGCACGTGTTGGGCGTGGGGAGGCCGGGTTTATCGGCCTGGAAGAAGATATTGAGGAAGTAATTCTGCGCTTCCAGGATAGCATTATGTTTCCGCAGTTGACTGATCTCAGCTTGAGCGTGGAGAATGGTCGAGCATGGGATATCTATCCCTCACGCCTGCCAGATTTGTATGCTGGCAGGCCTCTGGAGTTGGTTGGTCGCTGCGCTTCTGCTGGCGAATCCCTCGATCTGTCCTTGCCATTGACCCTGGTGGTCACAGGTCAGCGTGATGGAAAGCGCGTTGAAATGCGCGTGCACCCCACTCAAGTTAGAACAGATACTGCGCTCTTGCCACGCCTTTGGGCGCATGCCCGCGTGGATGATTTGGTTGAACTTTCGGCTCTGGGTCTTAAACCACAGCACGATGCCCGCGCCGAAATCATAGCGCTTGCCCTGGAACATTCCCTGCTCAGCCCCCATACCACATTCCTGGCGGTCGATAGCGAGACACAGGTTGGTGGGGCGGCTTCACAACTGATTCACGTGGCTCATCCGTTGCCCGCCGGGTTAGACTTGGACGGTTTTACGCCTTTCGTTGCTGCAAGTGCACCCATGCCATCATCACCCAACGTCCTCTATCAGATGGCCATGTCGGCTCCTCTTAGCGGCACCGTCAGTGAACCCCTGGCCATAGCAGATATGTCTGCAAGTGCAAAAATTTCACCCCAGGCTCGGCTGTTGGATAGGTTATCTTCCAAACCGGAAGACTTGGATGTATCGAGGTTGCTACGTGAGCTGGCACGCACCCAGCAGCTGAATGGATCCTGGGCAGATTCCGTTGAGCATACCGCCGCAGCGTTGCTGGCTTTTGTACGTGCTGGCCAGACCACCGATAGCGGGTTCTATCGAAAACAAGTTATGCGTGCTTTTGATTGGCTCTCAGTTTGCATGGCGCAAGATTTCCCTGCTTTCCTGCGTGTTTTGGCTTTTCAGGAATTGGCAGCTGCCACGAACCGCTCAGAACACACCGACGCCTTTGAGCAGGCACTGAAAGACTTGCCCGCTCCCACTGGGCAGCTGGAATCTACAGCCTTTATGGCTATTTCACGCCATGAACTTGTAGAATTGCCCAAGCAAATTACGACATTGAATGATTTACGCCTGGCAGTTGTGACTATCACGCGCGACCTGGAAATTCCGGCAGATTTATTGAAAGTAGGCCTGGCACGCGTCTTGGCTGCGGCGGTGCTTCGATAGGGGATCAATTATCGCCAGTTAGTGAATGGACAGAGGTTTTAAGGCAAACCATTAAATGCAACACCTGCGCGCACCCGGGGGTTATCCTGGGTGGCGCAGGTGGCTGGGGAAGGAAGGTTTCCTGAAAGCTCAGTGGGATTAAATTACGCGTACGGCTTCTTGCAGTATCCTGGTGCGGATTTCCGGTTTTAGAGAGCGTGGTTTCCCCATTTCCACTTTACAGCCCAATAAGGCTTCAATTCGTTTTTTGAGATCCAAAAATTCGAGCAACCCGGTTGGTCGGGCGAATTTCACCAGGATGCCCACCCCATCGTTGGGCTTGTTGGCATTGCTGCGTACAACCGGTCCAAACAGGGAAAGATAAACAAGATTGTATCGATCCCGAAACTCTTTTTGCTGTTCTTTTAGTATTCGAATGGCATCATCGCGTCGCATGAGTTACCTTTCTATTATTGTATTGATAAGGGTGCAGCCAGATGTGGCTTGGCACCAGGTAAGGAACGGAAACACTACCGGGGAACAACCACCTATAATCATACCTCCGCATTGCTTCACGGTCAGGGTTTGTAACCACCGTTATCCCGCCGGGTGAGAGACGAATTACCGACGTTTTGCCTGTTTTTTGTGAATAAAGCAACTTTTCCCCCCCAGCTGCATCCAACTAATAAAAAACGGAGATGAAACAAAATGGATATTCTTTCAGGTTTATTTGGTGCCCCAATCCCAGCGATCAGTGCGCAGGAACTCAATGAAAAACTCAAAAATGCAAAAGCTCCCCTGGTGATTGATGTGCGCGAGCCAGAAGAATACCAGCAGGGGCATATCGCCAGGGCGAAGCTGATTCCCCTAGGGCAACTGGGGCAACGTCTTAAGGATTTGCCCCAGGATCAGGATTTTTTCTGCGTGTGTGCCTCGGGCAGCCGCAGTACAGCCGCCACCAGGCAGCTCATCAAGGCCGGTTACAAGGCCATCAACATGAGCGGTGGCATGTCGGCCTGGATGCGTGCTGGTTTGCCAGTAAAGAAGGGCAGTGCGGCCTGAGTTAGTTGAAA
This sequence comes from uncultured Anaerolineae bacterium, assembly GCA_903908605.1. Lineage (GTDB taxonomy): Bacteria > Chloroflexota > Anaerolineae > Anaerolineales > Villigracilaceae > UBA5195. The sequence continues at coordinate 1,206 of CAIVSQ010000220.1, read as the reverse complement.
GTGGTTTAAACACAAACGAGCATCCTGGGTACAATAGGATGCTCGTTTTCTTTTCATCATTTTGTGGTGGTAATTATTATTGGTAGAACCGGTAAGCAAGCACGTAAATAAGGGTGGTTATGATGAGAGATACCAACATCACTGGCAGACCACGCTTGTTCCACAGCTTGGGGGTAATGGGGGTGTGAGTTCGTTCTGAGAGTGAGGCAACCACGACGTTGGCGGTTGAGCCGATAATGGTGCCATTGCCACCCAACCCGGCGCCAAATGCCAGTGCCCACCAAAGTGGTGTGATGTTAATGCCAGTGGCCCCCAGGCCTTGGATCACGGGGATAAAGGCGATTGTGATTGGTATGTTATCCACGATAGCTGAGAGACCAGCCACTGCCCACAGCAAGCATACTCCCATGACGAGTGGGTTTGCATTGGCCATAATCGCCAGAACCATGGCCAGATCTTCAAGTACGCCGGCTGCTTCCAGACCACCAATGATGACAAACAGCGCTACGAAAAAACCTAGCACACTCCACTCGATTTTTTCAAACAATTTATGCACATCTGGTTGGACCCACAGCAGGGTTGCTGAGGCGGCCAGCATGGCAATCATGGACGGGCTGATATCAAGTTTTTCTTGCAGGAAGAATAGCAGGATTGCACAGCCCAGGATGATTAGCACTCGGCGGGCGCTTTCCCGGTCCTCAAGCGCGCTGGAGGGATCCATGCTCAGAATGGCATCCAGGTTTTGTGGGCTGACCGATAATTCTTTTTTGAACAAGCGGATCAGCAGCCAAAAGATCACCACCCAGACCACCAGTATTAGCGGCAGGGAGTGGCTTAAAAAATCATTGAAGCTCAATCCTGATGCAGACCCGATCAGCACATTGGGTGGGTCACCGATTAAGGTTGCAACCCCGCCGGTATTGGAGAGTAATGCTTCTGAGATTAAGAAAGGACTGGGGGCAATTCCCAAGATTTCACAGATTAGGATGGTGACAGGTGCAATTAAAACGACCGTAGTAACGTTATCTAGGAACATGGATAAGAGCGTCGTGAGTGTGCCCAACATGAGCAGCAGTCGCAATGGCTGACCCTTGGAGAACCGGCTTGCCTGGACGGCGATGTATTGAAAGAAACCGGTTGGTTCCAGGATGGCGACCATCATCATCATGCCAAGCAGCAATCCGATCGTTTCGATATCGATGGATG
>CAIVSQ010000219.1 GCA_903908605.1 uncultured Anaerolineae bacterium | reverse complement strand
CTGGGCCTGAACGCCGCCATTGAAATTGCAAAGGGCGGCATGATCAAGGGTCTTGGTGCTCAGCGCCCGTTTGACCAGGGTGTTACCGAAGCCCTGCTGGCTGGTTACGGTCTGCTTGACAAACCCGCCCCCGCCTATGTCGCGCTCTACATGCTCCCAGTTGACCTCAGCAACATCCTGGACGCCTGGAAGATCGTCTACCACGCCGACCCCCCCGCTGACCTGGTAGCCGCTAAAAAGAAACTCATATTCCACCTTTACGCTCTCCCCGGTGGAGCAATCCACCGGGGAGAGCAACCAGGTTCATACCTTGTTGAGCAACGATTATCCCGAATAAAGAAAACCACGCGTGCTTTGCTGACAATGGCAATTGTGTCGAAACAGACCTGGCCACCAGGGACGAAAGTTACACAGATCGAATTTCGTCTTGCTGGCTGGTGAAGGAACGCAAAAACTAATCCTGGCAATCAACTGCAAATGGTCCATCCTCGATGTATCCAACATGGGGAAAATGCAGTGCCGCAAACAAGTTGGTTCTGATCTTTTTCAATCTACAAAACGGCTTCTGTCGTGTAAATCAAATCTGAAAATTACGCGGTACGCTACTAGGGAGCAGCGCCAGTCACAACCGGGGTGTTTGCGTTTGTGCCGCGATCGATCGAATTTACTACAACTGTTTCTTGTAACAACGATCCAAGTAAATGAAAGGGAATAACAGATGAGCCCAAAAATCGTTGAAATGAAAGGAATCACCAAGGCATTCAACCACATCAGTGTGTTGGATCATGTTGATTTTGAACTCCAACAGGGCGAAATTCATGCCTTGTTAGGTGAAAACGGTGCTGGCAAGTCGACCCTGATGAAAATATTGCGAGGCGTGTACCAGGCCGAAGAAGGCCAGATATTGATCAATGCCAAACCTGTTAGAATTCATTCTCCAAAAGATTCACGGGAAAATGGGATCGCCATGGTTTTCCAGGAGTTCAGTCTTGTGCCTTCTTTAACGGTTGCTCAAAACATTTTTCTGACCAGAGAGTCGCGAACCAGTGTCGGTCTGATTGATGACCGCCGCGATGAAAAACGAGCTGCAAAATTATTGTCAGAAATGGGTGTTGAGATCGACCCGAGCTTAAGAGTGGAACAGTTAAGCACCGGCTACCGGCAGCTGACCGAGATTGTCATGGCGCTTTCGCAGGATGCGCAGATATTAATTCTTGACGAACCCACCGCCTCGCTTACCCACACTGAAACCATGTCGCTCTTTGGTTTGCTGCATATCCTTAAGCAACGTGGCATTTCAATCATCTACATTTCTCATCGCATGGAAGAAATTTTCCAGATCGCCGATCGCATCACCGTTTTGCGTGACGGCAGGAATATTATTACCGAGAGTGTCCAGAATCTCACCATCAAACAGGTGATCGAACATATTTTGGGGCATCAATCGGCCAAAGAAATTAAAATCTCCACCTTTGAACATGACCCAACCAGCGTGCCGCTCTTGGAAGTCAATAACCTGAGTTGTGACCAGGGGGTGCGTAACGTCAGCTTTAAACTATTTGCCGGTGAAGTGCTGGGCCTGGCCGGGCTGATGGGCAGTGGCCGTACGGAATTGGCGCGCACCTTGTTTGGCATCACCCCGGCCCAATCCGGTGAGATCAAGGTCAAGGGTGTCAGGACCAATATCGATACGCCCCAGGCTGGCATGCGGTCCGGGATTGCATTAATCCCTGAAGACCGGCGCTTGCAGGGCTTGAGCACAGCGCATACCATCAAGGATAATTTCGAGCTGCCCCTTATCAATCTACACAGGTTGGGCAGCCAGGGTTTGTTTGTCAATAACCGCAAGGCCGATGAATTGGCCGAAACGTACATTGTGAAGCTGAAGATCCGTGCAGATTCGATCCACAAGCAGGTAAAATTGCTTTCTGGTGGGAACCAACAAAAAGTGGTGATTGCCAAATGGCTCAGCACCGAACCTGATATTCTTATCATGGATGAGCCCACGGCCGGCGTGGATATCGGTACCAAGACCGAGATCCTCGAAATGGCACGCAGCCTTGCCAACGAAGGCAAAGGGGTGCTGATCATCTCCTCCGAGCTGCAGGAGCTGCTGGCGATCAGTGATCGGATCCTGATCATCAAGCAAGGTAGCGTATCACAAGAAATGAAGCGCAGTGAAATCCACAGCGAAGAAAAACTGCACCAAATTTTACAAGGAGTATTAGTCCATGACTGAACAACCCACCCTCAACATGCCCGTAAAAGCGCCCAACAGTTTCTCCCGATTTGTAAAAAAATTCTACTGGCGCGACTATGTCGTCTATATCACCTTCGTGATCGTCTTCATTACTTTCTCGGTAAGCCTGGCTGACAGTGGCTTTCTTACCACCAACAACCTGCTGAATATCCTCAGGCAAACCGCGACCATTTCGGTCATGGCGGTGGCAATGACCTTTGTGCTGGCCGCCGCCGAAATTGATCTTTCGGTTGGGGCTGTGGCTGGCCTGGCTTCGGTCACCACTGCCATGGTCGTGGGCCGGTTTGGGATCGTACCGGGCATCCTGGCAGGTTTACTGACCGGTGTTTTGATCGGGATGCTGAATGGCTTCCTGGTCACCAAAATCGGGATTCCCTCTTTCCTGGTCACCCTGGGCATGCTCGGAATAGCAACCGGAACCGCCATGTGGATTACCCAAACTGCGCCAGTTCCGATTGCCAATGAAACCTACAACTATATCTTTGGTTCCGGGAACATTGGCCCAGTCCCAACCTTGTTTGTTTGGACGTTCCTGGCCCTTGTGATCGGCCATACCTGTCTGAAGAGCACGCCCTTTGGCCGCCAGGTGCTGGCAACCGGTGGCAATGAAACCGCCGCCCGTTACAGTGGCATCGATACCAAGAAGATCAAATACATTACCTTTATTCTGATGAGCGTGGTTGCCGCCATTGGTGGCATGTTATATGCGGGTCGCCTGCACTCCGGCCGCTTTACCTGGGGCCAGGGTGATGAGCTATCTGTCATTGCGGCAGTCGTTCTGGGTGGCACCAGTCTGTTCGGTGGCAAGGGCTCGGTCATTGGCACCATCGTCGGCGCGATTCTGATCGGCCTGATCAACAACGGCCTGATCCTGATGGGTTTGGAATCCAGCCAGCAGATGATCATCCGCGGCGCGATCATTATTTTGGCGGTTGCGCTCACTGGACGGAAAGCACAAGAATAAATCAGGTCACATTAATCCAAGCCAATAAAAAACAAGGACCCATCTCATTGAGCGGGTCCTTGTTTTATCATCCGGGTCATTCAGGATATGATACCTGTTGATTATTATAGAAATTTGTTGGATCCTCGGTGAGGGATTTTGGCTTGGCTGCGGGCAGCTTGCCCCTGATTTGCATAAAGGTTTCTTCCACTTTTAAAAAGGCGTCCACCACCTGCGGGTCAAAGTGCGTGCCACGCCCTTCGACAATGATGCCGCGCGCGGTTTCGTGTGGTAAAGCGGCTTTATACGTGCGTGTCTGGGTGACCGCGTCATAGACATCTGCCAGGGCTACGATGCGGGCGGCCAACGGGATTTCCTCGCCTTTCAGCCTGCGCGGGTAACCGGAGCCATCCCAATGCTCATGGTGCGCCCAGGCAATGTCACGGGCGATGCGCAGGTGTTCAGCGCCGGGGTTAAGCTTCAGACAGGCATTCAGGGTTTCTGCGCCTATTTCGGTGTGACGCTTCATGATCTGCCATTCGTCATCGCTCAGGCTGCCATGTTTGAGCAGTACATAGTCGGGGATGCCGACTTTGCCGATATCGTGCAGCGGACTGGTCAGGAAGATCATATCGGCGAACTGGGGTGGCAGCGTGCCATGGAAGGTGTCGTCACTGACGATCTGCTCTGCCAGCACCCGTGCGTAGATGCGAATAAATTCGAGGTGCAGCTCGGAATCGGTATCTTTCCATTCGGCCAGGCGCGCCAGGCTGAAGAGCATCACCGAGGTGGTCTCAAGCGCCAGGATGCGTTCGGCATTGCGCACCCGCACCAGCAATTCCTCGGGCACAAATGGCTTGGAGATGAATTCATCCGCGCCAGCGGTCAGCCCCTGGATCATTTCATCTTTGCCTGTGCGCGAGGTGATCAGGATGATGTAAATATAGCGGATGGTGGGGGCTTCGCGCAGGTGCTGGCACAGTTCGAGCCCATTCATGTTGGGCATATTCCAGTCGGCGATAATAATCTGGATATCCTGGGTACGTAAAACTTCCAGGGCTTCAGCGCCATCCCTGGCAAGTTCCACACCGTAATGCGCCTGTTCCAGGATGCGGCCTGCAATCGCCAGGGCGATATCGTCGTCATCAACAACAAGGATTTTCATAAGCTTCTATTCAATTGTGTCTTAGGAATATTTTGGCAAGCATGCTTGCCTGGTGAATGTATTGTACTTTAAAAGAAGTAGATTCAGGAACTACATTTTTTTTGAAGTCACTCAGGCCAGGTTGTTCGTGAATATTGGGTGCTGGTGCGGTTTGTTTGCCCGCTGGAAGATAAAAAAACAACATGCAACCCTTTTGCTGGGCGGCATGTTGTTATTGTTTGATCTCAAGTCCTGGTTAGGCAGCCGTAATATCAGGGCAGCGAGCGGGCGCAGCGCATCCCCAGGCTGTAGGTATTATCCACACCGTAGCCATAGATAAACGAAGTGCGCAGGAAGATGGTCTGGAAATACCAGCTGCCACCTCGGATGATTTTCCAGTAGGTTTCGCCAGCCCCCTGCGGGTTGGTTTCGGGCTCCGTGCTATAGTAGCCACCGCTGTTTAAACGGTTGGGGTCATACCAGTCATTGACCCATTCGGCCACGTTACCGCCCATGTCCAGGACACCATACGGGCTGACCCCTGCAGGGAAGCTGCCCACCTTGGTGACCTCCTGCATGTAGAAGTTGGCATGGGTGGCATCCGGGTCGCTATCGCCCCACGGGAAGGTTCTGCCATCACTGCCGCGGGCTGCTTTTTCCCATTCGGCGCTGGTGGGTAAGCGTTTGCCGGCCCAAGCGCAGTAAGCATTGGCCCTGGCCCAGTTTACACTGCTAACCGGGTAATAAGCATCGGCTGGGTCGCGGCTGACCGGTATGCCGTTTGGTGGCAGGCAAGCGCCGGCATCTTCGCAGGCGGCATACTGCTGGTTGGTAACTTCATACTTGTCTATTTCGTACCCATCGAGGGTGACGGTGTGCTGGTAGAGCTCAAACAGGTAACAACCGCTGTTGGGTTTGGCGGGGTCACAGCCCATTAAAAATGGCCCGGCCGGGATGGGTATCATCGTGTTGATATCCGGGTTGCCATCCGGCGTGGCCGTTGGCACGCTGGTGGGTTCGACGGTTGGCGTTGGCGACGGGGTGGCCGTGGGCACGCTGGTGGGTTCGACAGTTGGCGTTGGCGACGGGGTGGCCGTGGGTACGCTGGTGGGTTCGACGGTTGGTGTGACGGAAGGTGTGGCCGTGGGCAGAGGCGCGCCATCCAGGGATTCTGCACAGCGGATACCCATCGTTTCGCTCTGAGCCGGATCCCACCAGCCGGTGTTATACGAGGTTCTTATTTCAATATCTTCGCTCGCCCAGCTGCCACCGCGTGAGATCTTCCAATCACCGCTTAACTGGCCAAGCGGGTTGGTCTCGGTATCGTTGGTGTAGTAATAATAATTCCAGCCATCGGTTGCGTCAGGGTGCGGACCATACCAGTCGTTGACCCATTCCCACACATTGCCGGCCATATCCAGTGCGCCATACTCGCTGGCACCATCCGGGTAACTGCCCACCTGGGTGGTATCACCGCGATTGTTCATAAAGTTGCCCAGGTTTTCAGTTGGCAGGTCATCACCCCAAGGGAAGGCCTTGGGGTGAGTCCCACGGGCGGCTTTTTCCCACTCGGCGTTTGTCGGCAAGCGCTTGCCAGCCCATCCGCAGTAGGTCTCGGCCATTGCCCAGTCCACATTGGTGACCGGGTAGAAGTCGAAGGTCGGGTCGTTGTTGTAGTTTACCCATACGTTGCTCGGGTTTTCGTAAGGCGCCTGGCATGTGCCGGCCTGCACGCATTGCCTGTATTGGGCATTGGTTACTTCGTACTTGTCAATCTTGAACCCATCCAGGATGACCGTGTGCAGGTTTAATTCTTCGTTCATGCAATCAAACCCTGCGTTATGATCCGGGTCACAACCCTGCAGGAAAGCCCCGGCCGGGACGAGCACCATCGCGCTCACATCCGGGCTGGGTGTGGCGGTGGGCAGTTCAGTGGGCGTGGCGGTCGGAATAAAGGTGGGTGTGCTGGTTGCGACCGGTGTGTAGGTTTGTGTCGGTGTAGGTGTGTAAGTTAGCGTTGGTGAAGGTGTGTAAGTTTGGGTTGGTGTAGGTGTGTAGGTTAGCGTTGGTGAAGGTGTGTAGGTTAGCGTTGGTGAAGGTGTGTAGGTTTGGGTCGGTGAAGGTGTGTAAGTCCTGGTAGGTGAAGGTGTAAATGTTTTTGTGGTCGTGGCTGTAAAGGTTTTGGTCGGAGTGGCTGTGTTGGATGCAGTCGCAGTTGGCAGGGCAATCGTGAAGCTCATCACGGCACTATAAATCGAACGGACGCCGTCGTAAACCGAGCGTACTTTCCAGGAATAATTGCCAAGCGGCAGGCTGGTACCGGCCGGCTGGGTGTAACTGCACGTGCCATTAGCGGCGCAGGCCGAATGCAGGCTGCTGCCAGAGAGCACAAGCTGGTCATCACGGTAAACCACTACTTCGTATGAATCGGGCGAACCGACCTTTGGGTTGGGGTCATTGGCCATCTTTTTCCAGGTGAAAACCGGCCGCACCTGGATGATGCTGCCACTTGGAGATACCGGGGTGGGAGCATGCAAAATATGTATTGGTGTTCTGGTCGGTGTGTTGCTGGGAACCAGCGTTTTGGTGGGAGTGGGGGCGTTTGCCTGGACGGAGAAGGTCATCACGGGGCCCCAGCCGTGCCAGCCAGTGCTCTCGTACTTGGCGCGCACTTTCCATTGGTAACTGCCGGCAGTGATCTGTGCTGGCGGGGTGAAATTGCAGACTGTGGCCTGGCAGGAACTGTTGGGTAGATTGTATTCAGTGCTAACCGTTCCGGCCCTCACCAGTAACAGTTTGTAATCGGTGACATCCTCGCTGCGGAAGGGGTTGATATCTATTTTTGAGGCTTTTTTCCACTTAAAGACTGGTGGGTTGCTGTTTTGAACGCCGCTGGGCGAGACAGGTACGCCAACATCCTCCGGAATGGCTGTCGGGCTGAGAGTCGGCGAGGGTCCCGCAGTCGGGGTCATCGATGGCGTGCGTGTGCTGGTTGGTGTCAGGGTGATGGTAGGCGTAAGGGTAATGGTGGGTGTCAGGGTTTCAAGCAGGATGCTGAAATCCAGCTCGCTGCTGTAGCGCGAGTAGCTGCTGCCGTAGACCGAACGGACCTTCCATGAATAATCCCCGTAACTTAAGGAAATACCCAGTGGCAGGTTGTAAGTACAGGTTCCACCACAGGCAGAATGCGCCAGGCTGCCACTTCGGACCAGGCTGGTCCCACGGTAGAGCGCAATTTCGTAACTATCTGGCACGCCAACTTTCGGGCTGGGGTCATCACCAACCTTGCTCCAGCTAAAGATTGGCTTGGTGCTGTTGATGCCATTCATGGGGGCAATCAGTGTTGGCGGGCGCCCTGTATAGACCACCGGGGTGGGTGTTCGGCTGGGAACCAGTGTTTTGGTCGGGGTGGGTGCGTTTTCCTGGACCGAGAAGCTCATCATGGGGCCGAAAGCGTGCCAGCCGGTCGATTCGTACTTGGCGCGTACTTTCCAGATGTAACTACCCGCCGTGATCTGGGCGGGCGGGGTGAAATTGCAGACCGCAGCCTGGCAGGAGCTGTTGGGTTGGTTGTATTCGGTTGCAATCGATCCGGCCCGGACCAGCACCAGGTTGTAATCGGTGACATCCTCGCTGCGGAAGGGGTTGATGTCGATTTTTGAGGCTTTTTTCCACGTAAAGATCGGTGGGTTGCTGTTTTGAACGCCGCTGGGCGAGACAGGTACGCCCACATCCTTCGGGATGGCCGTGGGTGAAGGTGTTGGGGAGGGCCCCGGGGTGAATGTTTTCGTGGGCGTCAGCGTGATGGTGGCAGTTGGCGAAGTGGTGGGCGAGGGGGTGATGCTGGCTGTGGCTGTATTGGTGGTCAGTGTAAAGGCGATCGCTGAGCTGAAGGCTTGCCAGCCGTTGCGGGAATAATTCGCGCGAATATTCCAGGTGTAGCTGCCCGGGCTAATCGCAGTGGTGGGAGTGTAGCTGGTTGTTTTCCCAATGGAATAGGTGTACGCGACGGTTGTGCCTTTGTAGACCCTAATCTCATAACCTGTGACCTTTTGACCCGCTATACCAGCGATGTCATCCGCTTTTTTCCAGGTAAAAGTCGGGGTTTTATCGACAATAACCCCTGTGGGGCTGAGCGGTTCTGCTTTCCAGAATCCCAGTGGGGCAGGGGTGCTGGCCTGGGCGGGCAGCTGCCGGGCGTCAGCGGCTGGGGTAAAGGCTGGTATTGGCAGAAAACTGGTCAGTGCCAGCAAGCTGGCTAGCAGTAAATTGAGACCTTTTAATCTCAGCATGGAACTACTCCGGGGGGATGGGATGTTTTGTTTTAGTGGTGGGCTGGACGCGCTCTGAGTGATTTGGAACTTGCGCGTTGTTGTCGGCGATGTGTCAGGCCATGGACAGGCCTGCCGCTGTTAATGAGGCGGTTGATATACATGTGAATAAATTCACATGTTCACTATTTTATTGTGTTTATTGATAAAATCGTACTCATATAATATGAGGAAAGGCGCACTTTAGAAAATGCACGCATCAGTTACCCGCGTTTTAATCATTGATGAGGACGTCTTTGCGGCCGAAGCCATGCTGCTATTGTTGGCCCGCGATGCACGTACGCGCGTGGTTGGCCAGGTCACACCGGCCGGGTTGCCTGGATGGAAGGGCGAGGCCGACCTGGTGATCCTGGGCAGCGCTGGTCCAGTTTGGGATGCTGCCTTGCTGGCTACTGCGGAAAGCCTGGCAGGTTTATCGCCCCGGCCCTGTTTCATCTGCACCTGCACCCGTCTGGATAACCACATGCTGTCCCACCTGGCCCGTCAGCCGCATTTTGCCGGTTGCCTGCTTAAAGCGGAAGTGGGTTATGGACTGGTCAGCGCGGTCTGCCTGGCGGCTGGCGGCTACTGTGTACTAACCCCCGGTCTGCGTGACCAACTTGACCGCACCCTTTTTTCCCGCCGAACCCTGCTGATTGGTCCCAACCGCTACCAGGGGTTGCACAGGGGGTACAGCCACAATGCGCTCGAAGTGCTAAAACTCGCGCTGCTGCACAATCTTTCGCAGTACGAGATTTCGAATGAATTGGTCCTGGCGGAGAGTTATATCGCCCAGGTAATCAGCCAGGGCTACAATGACCTGGGTATTCCAGACCTGGTGAACGGCGAGGTCACGCTCGAAGAACTTTTCAGCGACCAATTTCTCGATAATCAACTCCTCATCCACCAGTTTGGCGAACTGACCCATAACCTGCTTGGGATGCTGGAGCGACGCAGCCAGGGCCTGCGCAGCCCCAGGTTCCGTAACATGGGCACGCTGGCTTACCATCTGCTGACCATCCCCGCCATCAGCGAATGGCAGCAGACCGGCTAACCTTCCCTCGAAGCCTGCCCTTTACACATCCCATGACCTAAAAAGACCGGTTGGTGCTAGAATCCAGCCGGTTCTTTTTATGATTCTTGCATGTCGGCCCGAAATTCCTTCCAAAAGGAGACAGGTATGTCAACCAACAACGTCCTCCCCCAACTCAGCATGTTGACTCCCGAACAAATCGAACAGGTTCATCGCAGTGCGCTTGACCTGCTTGCCAACCTGGGGGTGCGTGTCGATTCGCCCTCTGTCTGCCAGCTGCTGGCCGAAAAAATTGGCGCATCCCAACTGGATGGCAGCCGCGTACGCTTCCCGGCCGAGGTGGTCGAGTGGGCCTTGCGTTCGGCACCTGCCAAAATCGAAATCTACGATCGCCTCGGGCGGCCCGCTTTTCAACTTGGCGATGGGCGCATGCATTATGGCGTCGGTGTCACCGCCCTGTATTACCAGGATCCCGCCACCGACCGGCTCAGCCTGTTTACGCGCGCCAACATGCGTGATCTCACCCGCCTGGCCGGGCAGTTTAAGCATTACGAGGTGGTTTCCACGCTGGGTGTCGTCCAGGATGTAGCCCCACAGCTTTCTGACCTGGTCGGCAACCTGGAGATGCTGGCCAACACCACCCGCCCGTTGGTGCTGCTGGTTTCGGACGAGAACAACTTTCCACCCGTCCTGGATATGTTCGAGCAGTTGAGTGGTGACCTGGGCGCAAAGCCCTACGTGCTGCCCTATTTCAACCCGGTTTCGCCGCTGGTGCTCAACACCGGCACGGTCGAGAAAATGGTCGAGGCCATCCGGCGTGGGCTGCCGGTCATCTTCTCCAATTACAGCATGGCCGGCGCTTCCACACCCATCACCCCGGCCGGTACCCTGGCCTTGCTGATGGCCGAGCTGCTGGCCGGGCTGACCGTCAGTCAGCTGATCAAACCCGGCGCGCCGATTTTGCTGGGCATGCTGCCGGTCTACTTCGATATGCGCGAAATGATCACCTTCTATGATCCGCAAAGCATCCTGCTCAACCTGGCCTGCAGCGAGATGCTGGCGCATTACAACCTGCCGCATTGTGGCAGCTCGGGCAGCGGCACCGGTTGGGGCGCGGATATGATCGCCGCCGATACCTACTGGATGAACACACTGACCTTCAGCCTGGCGCGCGGCGGCCTGGCTCCCTTCGTCGGGGATACGCTCACCTCGAAGGCCATCTCGCCCAAGACACTGCTCTACGTGCACGAGATCATCGAACAATCGCAGCGCTTCGCCGCCGGCTTTCAGCTGGATGCGGCCAACAGCGTGCTCGATGAGATTCGCAAGGTCGGGCCGGGCGGCAGTTTCCTTTCGGCGCCCTCCACCCGCCAGCGTTACCGCACCGGTTATTACAGCAGCCAGCTTTTCCCACGCATGAGCATGGAGAAATGGCTGTCCAGCGGTGAGCCAACCGCCGCACAGGTGCTGCGCGACCAGACTCTCAAGCACATGGCGGCCTCCAGCGCGCCGAACGACTATGACGCCCTGATCGAAAAGGGCGAACAATTCATCGCCAGGCTCAAATAACCGCCCAACGGAGTTGCCATGCAAAATCCCTACGAGATCCTCTTTCAACCCATCCAGATTGGCCCGGTCACGGCCAAGAATCGTTTTTATCAGGTGCCGCATTGCAATGGCTACGGTCATCGCATGCCGCAAAGCCTGGCGACCATGCGCGGGCTGAAAGCCGAGGGCGGCTGGGGCGTGGTTTGCACCGAGGAGGTTGAAATCCATCACTCCAGTGATCTTTCGCCTTACTTTGAAGGCCGCCTGTGGAATGATGACGACATCCCGGCCCTGGCGCTGATGGCCGAGGCGGTTCACAAGCACGGCGCGCTGGCGGGTATCCAACTGGCCCATAACGGACTGGACGCGCCCAACCTGTATTCGCGCACCCCGCCGCTTGGGCCGCGCTCCACCGGTGTGCTGGGCGGTACCGGCTACGAACCGGTCCAGTCCCGCCGCATGGACAAGCAGGATTTTCGCGATGTGCGCCGCTGGCACCGCCAGGCTGCCCTGCGCGCGCGCCAGGCTGGCTTTGATATTGTCTACTGTTACGCTGGTCACGGCCTGAGCCTGGCCATGCAGCTGCTCATGCCACGCTACAATGACCGCACCGACGAATACGGCGGCAGCCTGGAAAATCGCGCCCGCTTCTTGCGTGAGCTGATCGAAGACACGCGCGAGGCCATCGGCGATCGCTGTGCCGTGGCGGTGCGCCTGGCGGTCGATGAGATGATCGGCCCACAGGGGCTGACCGCCCAGGGGGAAGGCCACGACCTGGTGGCCATGCTGGCCGAGCTGCCCGACCTGTGGGACGTGAATGTCTCCAACTGGAGCAACGACTCGGCTACTTCGCGATTCGAGAAGGAAGGCTTCCAGGAGAAGTACACCGCCTTTGTCAAAACCCTCACCAGCAAGCCGGTCGTCGGGGTTGGGCGCTACACCTCGCCCGATGCGATGGCCTCGGCTGTGCGCCGTGGTGTGCTGGACCTGATCGGCGCCGCCCGTCCTTCGATTGCTGACCCCTTCCTGCCCGAGAAGTTGCGCACAGGCCGCCTGGAGGAAATCCGCGAGTGCATTGGCTGCAACCTGTGCGTCACCGGTGATACACGCTTTGTACCCATCCGCTGTACCCAGAACCCGACCATGGGCGAGGAGTGGCGCCGCGGCTGGCATCCCGAGCACATTGCCCCCCGCCAAAGTGAGCGTGAAGTGCTGGTAATTGGTGCCGGCCCGGCCGGCAGTGAGGCTGCCCGCGCCCTCGGGCAGCGTGGCTACCAGGTCACCCTGCTGGATGCGCGCCGTGAGTTGGGCGGGCGCGTGCTGCGTGAAGCCGCCTTGCCCGGGCTGAGTGAATGGAGGCGGGTGGCCGATTGGCGCCAGGCAGCCATCCAGCGCCTGCCAAATGTCTCCTTCTTCCCCGGCAGCCCGATCAACGCGCAAGAGGTGCTCGAGACCGGCATCCGCGACGTGCTAGTCGCAACCGGCGCTCAATGGAAGCGCGACGGCACCGGCCGCACGCTCTGGCAGCCCATCCCCGGCTGGGACCTGCCAGCGGTATTCAGCCCCGATGATCTGTTGGATGGGCGCTTGCCCACCGGCCGGGTGCTGATCTATGACGATGACAACTACTATATCGGTGGGGTGCTGGCTGAGCTGTGTGCCGCCGCCGGCTGCCAGGTGACGCTTGTGACCGCCGCGCCGCTGGTCTCACCCTGGACGCAGTACACCCTCGAGCAGGAGCGCATCCAGCGCCGCCTGATGGGCCTCGGTGTGCGCCTCATCACCCGCCATCTGCCGGTCGAGATCAGGCCGGGCTCGGTGTTGCTCAACTGTGCCCTGACCGGTGCCAGCCTGGAAGTGGAACGTGACGCTGTGCTGTTAATCGGCGATCGCCAGCCCAACGATGGCCTGTACCAGGCTTTGCTGCCCGCCTTGCAATCCGGCCAGCTGCATAGCCTGCATGTGCTGGGCGATGCCGAAGCCCCCGCCACCATCGCCCAGGCTGTCTATGCCGGCCACCTGGCCGCCCGCGAATTTGATGAAGCCCCGGCCGAAGGCACCCCCTTCCGCATTGAGCGCATCCGCCTGGAATAACCCACCCGACACCACCGGTTCTCTTCTCATGCCGTGGAAGCCCTTTTTTATTTTTTTACCCGCTCTGACTGAATAGATTAACCTTAGCCTGGCCTTGGAAATCAGCATAGAAAACTATATAATAGCCTGACCCGCGCCAACCTCACCGGCTTTTCGCTAACCGCTTTTACGTGTACAGGTGCGACCTCTTCATTATATAGGGACTACAAATTACCGGTATCCAAGGAGAACTGATGAAAAACAAACGATCCCTCATGCTGATGATCCTTTTGTTGGGGCTGGGGCTTTTTATCCCGCTCAGCCAGGCGCGCGCCGATATGCCGCCGGTTTCGGCCATGAGTTATGAATTCCGCCAGGAAGGCTTTGGCTTGCCGCTGCAGGTTACCTCCGCCCGCCAATACGAATGTGACCTGCCGGATTGCAGTGACGCCTTGCCCCTGATCGGCTATGGCGGCAACCTGGAGCTGGAGTGCAGCCGGGCGCAGTGCCGGGCCGCCAATGCCGATGCCTATTACCACCAGCTGGTCATTACCTTTTCGGATGGGGTCATCCGCCGCAGCAACGTCTTTACAAGCGCCGGCTTCGATACCACCTACCTGATCCTCATTCGCGCCACCGACCTGCAGGTGCAGAAAAAATCTGGCAGCGAATGGAGCATCTTTGGCATCAGCCTGCCCGCCTCTTCCTCGCTGAGCTTAAGCCTGCTCGGTTGCTTTATTGTCGGCCTGATGCTGGCCGGGTTAGGTGGCGTTGCCTGGTTTCTTCGCCGCGGCAAAAAGCCCAGCCCTGGCAGCGAGAAGTGATTTTATTGGGAATGTTCAACACTCTTCTGATCCAAAAAACAGGCCCGCAATTATGATCCGTGCCCTGAGCTGGACCTTGCTGAGCGAAGGGTTGTTGCTGCTGCTGCTGGCTCGTTTGTTCAAAAAACCGCTCCTGCCGCTTTTGCTGACCAGCCTGGCGGTCAACCTGCTCACCCAGCTGGCCCTCTGGACCAGCCTGAACCTGTTCTACCGCTACAGCCAACTCACCCTGCTGGTAATGGAGATGCTGATCTGGCCGTTTGAGGGATTGGTCTACTGGAAGGTGCCTGCCAACCGGCTCTCCTTGCCTGCCGCGTTGGCACTCAGCCTGCTGTTGAACGCCAGCAGCTTTGCACTCGGCTGGGTCGTGCCTGCCTGACCCGCCTGGCCGGAGGGCAAAAGTCTGGACACAGAGACCAGCGAGTACGCACGGAGTATTAACTCGAATTTTTCTCTGTGAATCTCCTTACTTTCTCCGCGATCTCAGTGTAATGTTTTTTCGCCCTGCCCGCCCAGGAATGTTTGATTAATCACTTGCTTTAACCTATAATAAACTACTTTTATTCGCAGTACTGCCGTGAGGAACTTTTGCAAAAACCGACTGATAAACTTAAATACTGGCTGGCGCATCCGTTGACTCGTGATCTGCCGCTCGATGACCCGCGTACCACCGAGCTGCGCCGCCAGGTCATTCGCCAAAACAGCTTCCTGATGCGCGTCTACCAACACTGGTACGATCTGCTGGTCGATTCTGTCCCGGCTGGTTCTGGTCACCTGTTGGAGCTGGGTTCGGGTGGCGGGTTCCTGGCCGAGCGCATCCCTGGGCTGATCACCTCCGAAATCATCTTCCTCGACCAAT
Source organism: uncultured Anaerolineae bacterium (assembly GCA_903908605.1). Lineage (GTDB taxonomy): Bacteria > Chloroflexota > Anaerolineae > Anaerolineales > Villigracilaceae > UBA5195. The sequence continues at coordinate 3,438 of CAIVSQ010000219.1, read as the reverse complement.
CGCGCATCATCCTGGATGGGCAGCGCTTGCCGTTTGCGACCGCCTCCCTCAAGGGCATCCTCATGACCAATGTCCTGCACCACATCCCCTCGGTGCGTGACTTCCTCTCCGAAGCCGGGCGGGTTACCCGTCCAGGTGGGGTCATCAGTGTGATTGAACCCTGGCACTCCGAGTGGGCCAACTGGGTCTATAAAAACTTTCACCACGAGCTTTTTGACCCGCAGGCCGCCGAATGGGAATTTGAATCCAGCGGACCGGTCTCCAGCTCCAACATGGCCCTGCCGTGGATCATCTTCCAACGCGACCGTGATCAATTTGAGCGCGAGTTCCCCGAATGGCAGTTGCAGCGAGTTATCCCGTTGATGCCGTTTGCCTACCTGCTTTCGGGCGGTGTCTCCATGCGACCACTGGTGCCCACCTGGACCTATCAGCTGGTGTACCAGGTCGAAAAGCTGCTGGCTGGGCTGATGCCGCGCCTGGCCATGTTCGCGCATGTCGTTCTGGTTAAAAAGGAAATAGCGGGCGAGTAGGGCTGGCTTTGGCAGGTCTGCTCGCGCTGGTAAGCCATCATAGTAGGGGTCAATTCTCCAAGCCATGCTTAATAATCTCCGCAGATGGGGCGCAATGTGGCATAATTCGCAAGTTATTCTTTATCCGCAGATCGTTAATCGAGCAACCAATAAACCATGAATCCTATTGTTGAGTGCATTCCCAATTTCTCCGAAGCCCGCCGGCCTGAGGTGGTTGACCAGATTGTGGCTGCCGCCAGCATCCCTGGCGTGCGCATCCTTGATCGTTCCTCCGATACCGACCACAACCGCACCGTCCTGACCTTTGCCGGTGACCCCGCCGCGGTCGAACAGGCCGCCTTCCTGGCCATCCAGAAGGCTGCCAGCCTGATCGATATGGACACGCACAGCGGCGAACACCCGCGCATCGGCGCCACCGATGTGGTCCCGTTTGTGCCGATTGCTGGCATTAGCATGGAAGAATGCGTAGCCATGGCCCGCCGCCTGGGGCGCCGGGTCGGGGAGGAATTGGGTATCCCGGTCTATTTATATGAAGCGGCCGCCTCGCGACCCGAGCGAACCAACCTGGAAGTGATCCGCAAGGGCCAGTACGAAGGGCTGAAGGCCGACGTGCTGGTCAACCCGGCCCGCCAGCCCGATTTCGGTCCGGCCCGCCTGGGCAGCGCCGGTGCCACCGTCATCGGTGCGCGTGCCCCGCTGGTGGCTTTTAATGTCTACCTGACCACCGGCGATGTGGCGATTGCCAAGCAAATTGCCAAAGCCATGCGCCAGTCTTCCGGTGGTTATCGCTTCGTCAAGGCGGCCGGCTTTCTGGTGGATGGGCATGCCCAGGTTTCGATGAACCTGACCGATTACCGCCAGACACCCATCGCCCGTGTGGTTGAAACCATCCGCCGCGAGGCTCTGCGCTATGGCGTCGGCATTCATCATTCCGAACTGGTTGGTCTGATCCCGCAGGAAGCGCTGGTGGATGCGGCTGTCTGGTACACCCAGCTCGACCAATTCACCCCCGAACAGGTGCTCGAGACGCGCCTGGCTTCAGCCGGGTCGCCCGAATCCAGCCCGCCCGCGCCGGACTTTTTGAACGCGCTGGCAGCCGCCGTGCCCGCCCCGGGTGGCGGTAGCGCCGCCGCCTACGCCGGTGCCATGGGTGCCGGTCTGGTTTGCATGGTGGCCGGGCTGACGATTGGCAAAAAGAAATATGCCGAGGTCGAAGAGCGCATGCGCGTTATCCTGGGGGAGGCCGAGAGTCTGCAAGCCGCCTTGCGCGCCGCCGTGGATGAGGACGCCGCCGCCTTTGAGGCGGTCATGGCCGCCTTCAAGCTGCCCAAGGAAAGCCCCGAACAACTGGCCGCACGCAATGCCCAGGTGCAGCTTGCCACCCTGCAAGCCGCCCGCGTACCGCTCGAGGCCGCCCGCAAAGCCGTGCGCGTGATGGAACTGGCGGCAGAAGTGGCTGCCACTGGCAACCTGAACGCCATCAGTGATGGTGCTTCGGGCCTGGCCATGGCACGCGCCGCCCTGGCTGCCGCCGGGACCAACGTGCGTATCAATGTCAACAGCCTGTCCGAGCCCGCCGCTGGCCAGTCGCTCCTGGCTGAGCTTGCCGCGCTCGAATCCACCGCCACCCAGGTGGAAGCCAGCCTGCGCGAAACCCTCGCCACCCGGGCCGGATTGAAATTTTAATGAGACTGGTCCGCCTGCTGGTGGTGTGTACCTTGCTGCTGACGGCCTGTTCGCAGGCCTCGGCCGCTGCACGCCTGCCTGCCAGTGCCACGCCGCAGCCCACACCCAGCCGGACCCCGCCGCCGTCGCTAACCCCAACCGTGACGGTCACCTCCACGCCAACTGCCCGCCCCACGCCCCTGCCGACGGCCACCGCAACCCCACTGCCGCCCACCGAGGTGGTCAGCACCTGCCCGCCGCCCGGGGATGTCTGCATCCTGGATGGGCACTTTTATTTCAAACGCCCAATTGCCCCTGAGAACAACGACTCGGTTGATGAAAGCTACCGTTACGGTCTGACCCAGAACGGCGCGCGTGAACCGCACCACGGTGTTGAGTTCCCCAATGCGCAGGGGACGCCCGTGCTGGCAGCCGCCGACGGTCTGGTGGCCTACGCCGGCAACGACAAAGAGACTCTGCTCAGCTGGATCCCCAACTATTATGGCAATGTGGTCGTGCTGGTGCACCAGGTGCCCGGGCTGCCCAAACCCGTTTACACCCTATATGCCCACCTGTTTAAAGTCGGCGTGGAGCGCAGTCAACGGGTAAAAGCCGGGGACGTGATTGGCCGGGTGGGCGCTACTGGCGCGGCCATCGGCAGTCACCTGCATTTTGAGGTGCGCCTCGGGCAGGATAACTACCGCTCCAACCGCAACCCCGACCTGTGGCTGATCCCACACCAGGGCCAGGGTGTGCTGGCAGGGCACATTATCGATAGCAGTGGCCGCTCGTTGGATGGCTTGATCAATGTTCAGCGTGTGGTCGATGGGATCCTCAACCCGCTGCCGGTCACCGCACTGCAAACCTACGACACCCGCGAATTGATGCCAGTCCACCTGGATGATAATTTACAGGAGACTTTCGCTGCCGGTGAGCTGCCGGCCGGGCAGTATCGCCTGACCCTGCACCGAAATGGTGTATTATATGAAAAGTTGGTTAAGATCGAAGCCGGGCAATTGACATTTATCAATTTTATGGTCAAATAAGAAAAACAAAAACAGGAGCGCAAGATGGGTCTAAAACCTGATCACTGGATACGAAAAATGGCACGCGAACACGGCATGATCGAGCCGTACGTGGATACACAGGAGCGCACAGGCGTGATTTACGTAAAGAGTATATGGAATTAGAAGCTGATATCATTGAAAAAGAAAAGATTTGGGCAACCCTAAAGCGATAATGT
>CAIVSQ010000218.1 GCA_903908605.1 uncultured Anaerolineae bacterium | reverse complement strand
TGATTATTTAAACGCCAACGGCCGTTCTCTTTCGAGCGACCGCCTCCTGACACCTTCTGCACTCCACCATTTATCTCAGCCGGAACTGCTTAAATCCCCACCTTTAAACCGTCCCCGGACAGTTGGGGGTTAAGGTTATTGCAACACCAAAGCGCGGACGGAAATTGGAGTAAGGGTGTCTACAGTCCCAAGTGGACCAGCACCACCTATACTCTACTTTTATTACGCCAATTTGGGTTACCCACCAATAACCTACAAGCCATGCGTGGATGTGACCAGTTTTACTTCCGTGGACTTGAAAAAGATGGCGGAATTAACTTTTTCGCAAGTATAAATTACAGCGAGACCTGCATCAATGGGATGATCCTGAGCCTGTTGGCCTATTTCAAACATCCAGATGAACGCATGCATAGCGTGGCAGATTACTTGCTCAATGAACAGATGCCCGATGGCGGATGGAATTGCCGTCGCAGATTGGGAGACTCACACGCATCCTTCCACACCACCATTTCTGTTCTTGAAGGACTCAGAGATTACATCGAAACTTTTCCAGCCAGGGCAAACAGTATCACTGCAGCCCGGGATCGCGCCCACCAGCTTCTTTTCGAGCACAAACTTTACCAATCGCATCGTACTGGAAAACCCGCCGACCCCGCTATGACCCGTATGGCTTTCCCAACTCGCTGGAGGTATGACTTCCTGCGTGGATTGGAGTACTTCCAATCTATTCAGGTTACCCCAAACGAGGATATGCAACCAGCAATTCATTTATTGCTCAATAAGCGCGACCGGGCTGGAAAATGGACCCAGAATAAACCCATGAGCGGAAAGGTATATTTTGATATGGAAGAAATCGGCCAGCCCAGTCGCTGGAATACCCTGCGGGCCTTGCGTGTGTTGAAGTGGTGGCACGCCAACTGAGGCTGCTCAAGTTATGCGTAGTTCGAATTGGCAAAAAGACAAACCACGAGAATTTTTTTCCATTCGGGCCGTTTGCCTCGAACCTCCTTGCAATAACTGTTCCAATATAATTGCATCCACCCGGCACAATTCCGGGTGTTTTTGTACGATGGCTGCATACGGGCACCCCTCAATGATCACCCGCGGAGCGGCGGCATGCGCTTCCCAGCGGGCCTGGTAACCACACAAAGCCAGCTGCTCAATGGCCGCTGCAAGTCGTCTGGTAATATGAGCGCCTTTTACCCCAGATGGTGTGGGAACCAGGCGCGTGGCAAGAGATTGTAAAGTTGCCTCAGGTAAACCAACCGGGTTCGCTTCAGCCAGAATATCGAGCAACGCACCCGCGAGAGTTTCCAAGTTATCCCCCAGGATCGTCTCCCCGGGTGAATAGACCCGAACAGGGCGACCGCGGCCTTGTTCTGGTCTCATCCCTATCAATCGCACCCGCCCATCCGCCACCAGGATGGATAGATGATGGCGAATATTAGCAGCGGTTACACGCAGCGAAAGACTAATTTCTTCAGCGCTGGCAGCCGGATGCTGTGAAAGATAAGCGAGGATTTTCTGACGAGAGGTGGGATTTGTCATGACATTTGTCATCATATCATCACATTTTGAATTATGCAAATATATACTTGCATAATTCTGTTGACTTATCCCCTATCGAAAGCTATAATTTTCACAATCATGGCAGAGTCTTTAAATTGGGAAGCCAGCTATGCAGTTGCACTCGCGCTGCGCGATGCACACCCGGATGTAGACATGGAAAATGTATCGCTCCATATGATCTTCACCTGGACCATCGCCCTGGCTGGTTTCAATGATGACCCGGCTCTCGCAAATGATGACATCCTACTGGCAATTTACCAGGATTGGTATGAGGAGATACTATGAGCATGAATGAACTGAATCTGCCGGGTTATGAAATCCCGTCAGAACTTGATGGCAAAGTTGCCGTCACAACGCTGGACCGGGTGTACAACTTTGGCCGGCGTTCGTCCATCTGGCCGATGATGTTTGGCCTGGCCTGCTGCGCGATTGAGATGATCGCCGCCCAGGCGGCGCGCTATGACATGGCTCGTTTTGGCATGGAAGTCATGCGTCCCAGCCCGCGCCAAAGCGATGTAATGATTGTCGCCGGCACTGTCACCAAGAAAATGATCCCCTCCATTGTTCGTCTGTACAACCAGATGCCAGAACCCAAGTATGTCGTCGCCATGGGCGCGTGCGCATCTGGCGGTGGCCCATTTAAGGAAGGTTATAACGTTGTGGCAGGAATTGATAAATTCCTCCCCGTCGATGTATACGTCCCCGGATGCCCCCCCAATCCCCAGGCACTCATTGCCGGCATGATCAAGCTGCAGGAAAAAATTGACAAGCAGTCCATCAGCAAAGTCCGTTGGTATCAGAAGGGTGCCGATTCAGTTGAAATTGCTGTCCCATTCCTGGGACCGGACCTGATCGATCCACGCCGCATCCCTGAAATCAAGGCCAAGGCCGCCGAGTTGGCCGCCGCATCCACCCCAGCAACTGAAAACGCCTAGGAGCTTGCAGATGGCTACTCCCGTAATTACCGAAACGATTGACCTGGCCGCAAAATTTCCAGAGGCTGTCAGTGCGGATACACGCCCCGGTTACTCTGGCTGGATGGTGGCGAAAGATGCCCTGATCCAGGTGGCAACCGCCATCCATGATGAATTGGGATATGACCTGCTTTCCTCCCTGACCGGTGTGGATTACCCCGATCAGAACAAACTCGAAGTGGTTTACCATGCCTACAAGACCACAGGCGGCTCTGCTTTGATTTTCAAAACCCAGGTGGAACGAGTTGACCCCGCCGAAGTACCCTCGCTGATATCTATTTGGCCCGGTGTGGATCTTATGGAACGTGAAGCTTGGGACATGTACGGCATTAAATTTGTCGGGCATCCTGATTTACGCCGCATTCTGATGTGGGAAGGTTTTGAAGGATACCCCCTTCGCAAAGATTGGAAGGAAGCGTTTTACGAAGAAGAAAATAAGCCGCTCAAGAGTCGGTGGCCTGAAGGCAAGCACAGATATGCCGAAGGAAAAAACCCCTACGGCGATAACATCATGTTCACACCCGGTTTCGACCCGGAAAAATGGACTCCGACCGATCCCGAGGAAGCGCTGTACGCATCCCTGCGAAAGTTCAAGACCGAAGAGAAAGACGGCATAAAAACCGATCATATCATCGTAAATATGGGACCGCAGCATCCCTCAACCCACGGCGTTTTCCGTGCCGTGGTGGTTCTGGACGGTGAACAAATTCTTAGCCTGAAGCCTGTCATGGGTTACCTGCATCGCAACCATGAAAAAATCGGCGAACGAAACACATTCCTGCATAACATGCCTTACACCGACCGCCTGGATTACTTCAATTCCATGTACAACAACTGGGGATATTCCCTGGCCGTTGAAAAATTGATGGGCGTTCAGGTGCCGGAGCGTGCTGAATACATTCGCGTGATCATGGGCGAGTTGAGCCGTATTCAAAACCACCTGGTCCTGTTTGGCATGCTCTGGAACGATCTGGGTGCATATTTCACACCAGCCCTGTATGCCTTCGAGGAACGCGAATTAATCCTGGATATTTACGAAGCTGTAACCGGGTCGCGCATGATGTGTAATTATCACCGCTTCGGTGGTGTTGTACGCGATGTCGATGACGAAAATTTAAAGAAGATAAAGGATCTGGTCTTCGAACGCCTGCCGCGCAAGGTGGAGGAATTCGATCGACTGCTCTCCGAGAATGAAATTTTCGTGTCGCGCATGAAAAACATTGGTTACCTGAGCCCGGAAGACGCGGTGGCTTATTCTGTCACCGGACCAACTTTGCGCGCAGCAGGCATTCCTTACGATATCCGCCGCGCTGATCCCTACGGGATTTACGACCGTTTTGAATTTGACGTACCGGTCCGTCACAACAGTGATTTGCTTGACCGTTACCTGGTTCGTGTGGACGAAATTCGCCAAAGCCTGCGCATCTTACAACAAGCGCTCAAGCAAATCCCGACTGGTCCCTTCCTGGCTGGCAAACCGCAGTACCAGGTTCGTGTTCCCGCCGGTGAATCCTACGGACGTGTTGAATCGCCCAAAGGCGAATTGGGCTTCTACGTCATTTCTAACGGGAAAGCCAACCCGTACCGTTATCACATCCGCACTCCATCGTTCGTCAACATCACTTCGGTTGAAAAGATGTGCGTTGGCACAAAAATCGCGGATTTCGTTACCATCCTGGGCATGGTGGATATCGTGCTTGGGGAACTCGACCGGTAGGAGTGTGAATTATGTTTGGTCAAGGTTTACTTAAAGGTCTCAGTGTCACCCTGGGCCGGTTTGTAGAATCATATACCGAAGATCTGCGCTGGCTGTTCAAACGCTACAGCAAGGTGGATTTTCGTTCCAGCTCGGACACGCGTGGCACTTTTACAGTTCAATATCCCGAAGAGAAGTTAAACACCCCCGAGGAATTCCGCTTTGTTCCCTTCCTGGTGTATGACGAAGGCGAAAACGGTGAAAAGACCGTGCGCTGCACCTCATGCGGTATCTGCACCAAGGCTTGCCCAACCCAATGCATCTGGATTGTTCGCACCAACGACCCTGCCACGGGTCGCCCGGTACCCCAACCGGCAGAATTTTACATCGACGCCGATATTTGCATGAACTGTGGTTTTTGCGCTGAGTATTGTCCTTTCGATGCCATTAAGATGGACCACGATTTTGCAATCGCATCCTATGGCCGCAACCTGCTCGATAAGGAAAAGCTGCTGAAACCGGCCTCATACTACGCTAGCATCCGGCCAAAAAACAACGCTCGCGAAGAAGCCGCCCGCGCTGAGAAGGCCGCCGCCAAAGCCGCCAGGGCCTGATCCAGGCTTGCTGGTAGCCGCATTTATTCCGAGATGGCTGCAGGTTAGGGTATAATCCTGACCTGCAGCTTGTTTTATTAATTCCATACAACTCACAGGTAAAAAGAAAATGACCGTTATTTCCAAAGAAGCCGTATTTGAAGCACTTGGCAAGGTTCAAGAACCTGAATTACATCAAGACCTGGTCACCCTCCGGATGATCCGTGACCTGGTAATAGATAATGATAATGTAAGCTTTACTGTTATGTTAACCACCCCGGCCTGCCCTCTGCGAGGCAGGATTGAAAAAGAAGCCCGCGAAGCCGTTGAAGCAATCGGCGCAAAAAAGGTCACTGTCAAACTGGATTCGGATGTTCCCAATGACGGTAGAATGCGTGGCTTGGTGAACGCCCCTGTTCGCAACGCGATTGCGGTGGCCTCTGGCAAAGGCGGGGTCGGCAAGAGTACTGTCGCCGTGAACCTGGCTGTATCTCTCGCACGCAGCGGCGCACGTGTCGGTCTGATGGATGCTGATATTTACGGTCCAAACGTCCCTACCATGATGGGTGCACCATTCATGCCCAATCCCAAAAACGATAAACTCCAACCAGCCGAGTCCTATGGCGTCAAAATGATGTCGATGGGCTATCTGGTAAAACCAGGTCAGCCGCTTATCTGGCGTGGACCAATGCTCAACTCAGCCATCCGCCAGTTTATCAGCGACGTGGAATGGGGCGAGCTGGATTACCTCATTATTGATTTACCCCCAGGAACAGGCGACGCTCCTTTATCGCTGGCTCAGGCCTTGCCACTTTCCGGCGTTGTCATTGTGACCCTGCCTCAGGCGGTATCCATTGAAGATGCCAGCCGCGGGCTTGAAATGTTCAAGACCCTCAACGTGCCGATCCTCGGGGTAATTGAAAACATGAGCTATCTCAGCCTACCTGATGGATCCAGGATGGATGTCTTCGGGCAGGGTGGCGGTGAGCAGATGTCGAAACACTATGATGTACCCTTCCTGGGTGCCATTCCGCTCAACCCGCAAGTTCGCATCGGTGGCGATAAAGGCAAACCGATCGTGATCTCGGATCCAACTTCTGATGCGGCACGTGCCCTGCAAAGCCTGGCTGAAAACGTAGCAGCGCGGGTCAGCATGGCCGCATTGAGTGAAAATAACACGCCAACCATAGACGTGATCTGATATTCACGTTTCTGGCGGAACTATCGGGACAAAACTTTATATGCAATCAAATATTGTGGGTATTCGTTTTAGCAAGGTAGGGAAGGTATACCATTTTGACGCTTCATCGCTTCCCGAGATAACCATCGGTGATTCAGTTATCGTGGATACGGTACGCGGAAGACAGATTGGTGAGATTACGCAGCGAATCGAAAACCCGCCTCCGCCCGCCGAAGGTACCTGGAAATTAATTGAAAGAAAAGCCACCCCCGCTGACCTCTTATTGCGCCAAACATGGATGCAAAAACAGACCGAAGCAATGATCAATTGTCGCGCTCGCGCTTCAGAACTTCAACTGGCTGGCGTCAAGGTCGTTTCGGCAGAGTATTCTTTTGACGGTACTCGCCTGGCCTTGCTTTTCAGCACTGAAACTGAAGACAAGGTTGATCTGAAATCATTACGCAAGGACATGCAAAAGCTCTACCCACAATCACAGGTGGAGATGCGTCAGATTGGGCCGCGAGACGTAGCCAAGTTATTGGGCGGCATGGGTGCCTGTGGCCTCGAAACACGCTGCTGCTCCAAATTCCTGACCGAATTTAGCCCAATTTCGATCAAAATGGCCAAGGAACAGGGCATTTCTCTGACGCCCACTGAAATCACTGGGATGTGCGGCCGCCTGCGATGTTGTCTGATTTATGAATACGACCAGTATGTCGCCGCCCGCAAAGAGTTACCCAAGCGTGGCAAACGCGTTATCACGCCCGACGGTGAAGGTAAGGTCATTGATACGTTCCCACTCCGCAATGTCGTACAGGTGGAACTCGACCCCAAAGTGGTCGAGCGTCCGGAACGAACTGATCGCGCGGAACGTCCAGAACGATTTGAGCGCCCTGAACGCCCGGTGGTTCGCGAATATCCCCGCGAAGTGCTGGAACCCTGGGATGAACTCGAAGCCCTGCGCAGAAAGTCTGAAGCCCCCTGCGACAAGCACGAAGGTGGCGAATGCGATTGCGGCAAAGCCGAGAAAAAACCAGCTCCTAAATAATAAATCAAAATCCGGCTGCTCTCCACTAAACAAGAAGAAAGCAGCCGGATTTTCGGAAACCTCAATGATGAGCACAGATCCCTCTGAAAATTGGCCTGAAAAACAACATATTCTCGTCATCCTGGCGCATCCCGATGACCCCGAGTTTTTTTGCGGCGCCAGCCTGGCTCGTTGGGCCAGAGATGGACACAAAATCAGTTATGTCCTACTCACCTGTGGAGACAAAGGACGAAACGACTTCAACCAGCACATACCCGGCGACGAGCTGTGCGCTCTACGTCACAACGAGGAACGTGCTGCAGCCGATGTTTTAGGCGTTGGGGATATTCAATTCCTCGACCGGCAGGATGGTTACCTTGTCCCTGACCTAGCCCTGCGCAGAGATGTCGTGCGCGTGATCCGCCAGGCCAAACCGGATGTCCTCGTAACATGTGATCCGCAGAATTTATTTGCCACTTATGGTTTAAATCACCCTGACCACCGCGCCGCTGGGCAAGCGGTCCTGGATGCTGTGTTTCCGGCATCAGGAAATGAGTTATTTTTCCCAGAATTATTGGAAGAAGGCTTACAACCCCACACCCCCAAGGAGGTGTGGGCCTCACTCACCAACCAACCCAATGTAACACTGGATGTTACTGATACCTGGGAAATAAAAATCCGGGCTCTCAAGGAACATAAGTCACAAATTGGCGATCCTGAAAAGTTGGAAGAAAGAATTCGCAGCCGCCGAATAGAAGATAGTTCCGACGAAAGCCCACGTTATGAAGAAAAATTCAGGGTTATTAACTGGAGATAGAAATGACTGACCTTTTTGAAAAAGCTCGCGCGTTGTTCCCTTACACTCAAGCAATCCGTCGTGATTTACATCAACACCCTGAATTGGCCTTCCAGGAATTTCGCACTTCCGGCGTGATCGCGAAAGAATTGCGTGACCTCGGCCTGGAAGTCACGACCGGTGTTGCAAAAACCGGCGTTTTAGCCATGATTGAGGGGGCCAAACCAGGGCCAGTGATCATGCTGCGCTTTGACATGGATGCCCTGCCGATCGAAGAAAAAACAGGTGCCGAATATGCTTCGCAAAACGCAGGTGTAATGCATGCCTGTGGCCATGACGGCCACGTTGCGATCGGTTTGACCGTCGCACGTTTGCTGAATGACATGCGCGAAGAAATGGCTGGATCGGTGAAATTACTCTTCCAACCTGCCGAGGAAGGTGCCGGCGGTGCGGATACCATGATCAAAGAAGGCTCGCTCGAAGGCCCGGCACCCATCAAATGCCTGGGACTGCATATCTGGAACGAGCAGCCTATCGGCTGGTTGGGAATTGCTGGTGGACCGGTCATGGCGTCTGCTGTCATGTTCAAAATTATCCTGACGGGTAAAGGCGGGCACGGAGCTATCCCCCACCTGGCCATTGACCCTGTGGTCGCCGCTGCTCAAATCATCAGTGCCGCTCAAACCATATCCTCACGCAATACAGACCCACAAAAAGCCTGCGTGGTCTCGATCTGCACAGTTAACGCCGGCCATGCATTCAATGTAATTCCACACAGCGTGGAAATGACCGGCACCATTCGCACATTTGACACGCAAGTGGAACAGATGACTTACAAACGCCTGGAAGAAATATCGCGCGGGATTGGCGAAGCCATGGGCTGCAAGGTGGAGTTTTCCCTCGACAACCCCACCCCGCCAGTCATCAACGATCCTACGGTGGCCAATGTAGTCAAACAAGCTGCCCGGATTGTCCTACCCGGTCACGAGATTGATGACCGCGGTCGCACCACCATGGGCGCTGAAGACTTCGCTTATTATTTACAAAAAATACCTGGGGCATTCTTCTTTATCGGTTCAACCAACCAGGAGAAGGGCCTGATTTACGGGCACCATCACCCCAAGTTTGACTTTGACGAAGGCGCTCTGCCACGTGGAGCAGCCTTAATGGCCCAGGCCGCCCTCGAATTGCTACAAGCTTAATCCCAGGCTCCCAGTTAACACTGGGAGTTTTTTTATTTATTAAACTCATTACATTCGTCCAACTTGACTCTCTGAATTGAAGGTGATAATATTGATTAATCTGATTAATCATATTCATCTAACAATATGTCACCAATCGAAAACCTCTCCGAATTCATGCGTTACCTGGCGGCCCATCCCCTTGCTGATGAGTGCCTGCCTCCACTTTCGACGCTAAGCGCCGAACTGGGAGTGAGTGTTGCCATCCTGCGCGAACAACTCGAAGTCGCACGCGCACTCGGGCTGGTGGATGTACGTCCGCGAACCGGGATAAAGCGGCTGCCATTTACTTTTCTGCCAGCCGTACGGCAAAGCCTGAGCTATGCCATGGCGTTAGATCGAAAACATTTTGAGATGTTCGCAGACCTAAGGCAAAACATCGAAGCCTCCTACTGGTATGAAGCTGTTGGGAAATTAACCAGCGAGGATCGAGAGCAATTAAAAGGTCTTATTACGAGTGCCTGGGCCAAATTGGATGGCAGGCCAATTCAAATTCCCCACGATGAGCATAAACAATTACATTTAACCATTTTTTGCCGGCTGAACAATCCCTTTGTCAGCGGCATCCTTGAGGCATATTGGGAATCCTATGAAGCGATTGGATTAAACGTCTTCACGGATTATGCCTACCTACGAAGTGTCTGGCAGTACCATGAGAAAATGGTGACCGCCATTGATAACGGTGACTACGAAGCAGGTTACCGGGCGCTTGTCGAACATACTGAATTGCTGGCAGATTTACTTGACCACCGAACTGCCAAATAAAACACTCATTCTATTGAGGAGCATATGACCCAGCGTATAGTAAATGATTTTTCAATTGTGGTAGGGACCTCCAATGGTTCGGGCTCGCAAACATCGAATTCAACGATTTTGCGCGCTTTGTTCAAAATGGGTATCCCGGTTTCGGGCAAGAATCTATTCCCTAGCAATATTCAGGGCCTACCCACCTGGTATATCATCCGCGCCAGCAAGGATGGTTTCATTGCACGCCGCGACGAACGCGAAATCGTAGTGGCCATGAATCCAAATTCTTTCGAGCGGGATCTCGCCAGTGTAATCCCCGGCGGGGCTTTTTATTACGACGACTCGATCAAGGCACCCATTACCAGAAGCGATATTACCGTTTACGCAATGCCAGTCAAACAAATCGTGCGTAATGACCCGGCCATTCCTGCAAATTTACGCGACCTGATCGCCAATATGGTTTACGTTGGCATCCTGGCCGAAATGATCGGTATTGATATGACCAAGGTTGAAGCCGCTCTCAGCTTTGCCTTCAAGGGCAAACAGAAGGCTGTCGATCTTAACTTGAATGTAGCCAAAGCAGCCGCAACCTGGGCCAGGGAAAATCTCGAAAAGAAAGATCCTTACTACCTGGAGACGATGGATAAAACCAGTGGTCTGATCATGGCCGACGGAAATACTGCCGCCGCACTTGGATCAATCTACGGCGGCGTTCAGTTTGTGGGTTGGTACCCGATCACCCCCGCCACCAGCCTGGCTGAGGAATTGAATGAATATCTCCCCAAGCTGCGTAAAACCGCGGACGGGAAGGACACCTTCGCTGTTGTTCAGGCTGAGGATGAACTCGCCGCAATTGGCATGTGCGTAGGTGCAGGCTGGGCTGGCTTGCGGTCGATGACCTCCACCTCTGGTCCTGGCCTGAGCTTGATGACCGAATTCGTAGGACTGGCTTATTTTGCTGAAATTCCACTTGTCATCTGGGATGTGACCCGCGTCGGCCCGAGCACCGGCCTACCCACCCGCACTGCTCAAAGTGACTTGAATTTTGCCGCCAATATGGGCCATGGCGATACGGATAACATCATCCTGCTGCCCGGTTCAGTAAACGAATGCTTCGAATTTGGATGGCGGGCCTTTGACATCGCCGAACGCATTCAGACCCCCGTGATCGTGCTGGGTGATTTGGATTTCGGCATGAATCAGTGGATGACCGAGCCGTTTAAATACCCAGATATGCCCATGGATAGAGGCAAAATCCTCTGGGAAGATGACATTAAGAAACTAACAGAACCATGGGGACGCTACCTGGACAAGGACGGCGATGGCATTACCTACCGCACCCTACCCGGCAACCGCCTGCCCGGCAGTTCCTATTTCACTCGTGGCACTGGTCATGACCCCTTCGCCAGGTATTCAGAGGACTCGGCCATCTGGGAAGCCAATCTCGACCGAATCAAACGAAAATTCGAAACCGCCAAGGAATATCTGCCCAAACCTGTCATTGAAATCGAAGAAGGTGCCAGTAAGGCAATTATCGCCTTTGGTTCCACCATGCCGGCAGTCCAGGAAGCACGCGCCTTGCTTGAAAAGGAAAATGGAACAAAAACCAGCCTGCTCAGATTGCGCGCATTGCCAATCGCCGATGAAGTAAAGACCTTTATTTCAAATCACGACAAGGTTTATGTTGTAGAAATGAACCGCGATGGACAACTTTATGAAGAATTGATCATCGCCATGCCGGAACTGGCTTTAAAGTTGTGCTCAGTTGCCTATAGTGACGGTATGCCTCCCACAGCCAAGCGCATTGTTAAGGAAATCCTCGCAAAGGAGAATAAATAACATGGCCGAAACTCTTCCGATGGCCGGTGCCAACATCCAGGTCAACCTGGCCGGTCTCAGTAAAAATGATTACAAAGGTTTGCCCAGCACCCTTTGCCAGGGCTGCGGTCACAACTCAATTGCCAACCAGTTGATCTCAGCTGCTTATGAAATGAATCTCGTCCCAGAAAACGTGCTCAAGTTCAGCGGTATCGGCTGCTCCAGTAAATCACCCACCTATTTTTTGAACCGTTCGTTTGGTTTCAACGGCTTGCACGGTCGTATGCCATCCATCGCTACAGGCGCTCTCTTTGGAGATATTACGCTCAAAGGTATCGGCGTTTCGGGCGATGGTGACAGCGCCAGCATTGGCATGGGACAATTCAAGCACCTGATGCGACGAAATGTAAATATGGTTTATATCGTTGAGAATAACGGCGTTTATGGCTTGACCAAGGGGCAATTTTCCGCCACCGCTGAAGTTGGTCTCAGCCTGAAAAAACAGGGTATCAACCAGTACATGCCAATTGATATATGCATGGAAGCCATCGCTTCGAATGCTACATTTGTGGCCCGTTCATTTGCTGGTGACCCCAAGCAGGTTAAAGAGCTGCTCAAAGCAGCCATTGCGCATAAGGGCATCGCCATACTGGATATCATCAGCCCATGCGTAACCTTCAACAACCAGGATAATGCTTATCATTCCTACACATGGGGAAAGGACCACGAAGCGCCACTGCATGAAATTTCTTACATCCCTGCCCGCGACGAGATTATGATCCCGGATGAATTTGAAGCCGGTGCCATCCGCGAAGTGGAAATGCACGATGGTTCCAGCATTATTCTCAAAAAACTGGAAATCGATTACGACCCAACCAGCAAGTTTCAGGCACTGCAAAAACTTGAAGAAGCCCAACAAAACAACTGGCTGATTACCGGTCTGATCTACCTGGATACCAAGAAGGCTGCTCTAAACGAGAAATATACCCTGGTAGATTCTGCGCTCAACCGCCTGACCGAAAAAGACCTTCGCCCAGGTCCCGAGACAATCGCTCACATCAATGATTTGATGTTTTAGCCCAGGCATGCCTGGTATATGAATAAAGAGACTGCCCGGTGGTGTGCAATGCGCCTCGGGCAGTCTCTTTTCACGATTTGTTTAAATTTGTTACAATTACACTATGTCCAAAAAAACCCATAGAGTAGAGCATGATTTACTCGGCGAAAGAGAAGTCCCCGCCGACAAATACTACGGCATCCACACCCTTCGCGCCCTGGAAAATTTTCCCATCACCGGCATTACCATTCAAACCTACCCGACCCTGATTCACAGCCTGGCTTATGTAAAAGAAGCCTGCGCCAAGGCGAATGCGGAGCTGAAGCTGCTCGATCAGCACCGGGCGGATGCCATTGTTCAAGCATGCCAGGAAATCCGCTCTGGCTTTTTACTGGAGCACTTCGTGGTCGACGTAATCCAGGGTGGAGCGGGAACTTCCACCAACATGAACGCAAACGAGGTTATTGCCAACCGCGCCCTGGAAATTCTTGGGTTTGAGCGCGGCAACTACACTGAGCTGCATCCACTGGAACATGTAAACATGAGCCAGAGTACCAACGATGTATACCCAACCGCAGTTAAAGTAGCGCTGCGATTTGAAATTGACCGCCTGGCAGATGCGATGGATATCTTAAGGCAAGATTTTGAAAAGAAATCGCAGGAATTTTCAGAAATCCTAAAGATGGGTCGCACGCAGTTACAAGATGCCGTACCCATGACTCTCGGACAGGAATTCAGCACTTATTCCGTTATGTTAACCGAAGATATGCAACGCTTACGCGAGGCAGCCTTGCTAATCCAGGAAATCAACCTGGGAGCAACGGCGATCGGCACGGGAATAAACGCGCCTTCGGAATATGCACCACTGGCTTGCCGGGCACTCACCGACCTGACAGGCTACCAATACGTTACTGCCGCCAACCTGGTGGAAGCCACCCAGGATGCAGGAGCATTTGTCCAACTCTCAGGTGTGCTCAAAAGAATTGCCGTTAAATTATCGAAAGTTTGTAATGACCTGCGACTATTATCCTCTGGTCCCCGTGCGGGGTTCGGAGAGATTAATCTGCCGCCAGTACAAGCGGGTTCAAGCATCATGCCAGGAAAGGTAAACCCTGTCATTCCTGAAGTGGTTAACCAGATCGCCTTTGAAGTGATCGGCAATGATGTCACCGTCACTTTTGCAGCAGAGGCAGGCCAGCTTCAGTTAAACGCTTTCGAACCAATTATTGCCCACAGTCTATTAAACAGCCTGATTTATTTGCGGCAAGGCTGCCTAACACTGGCTGAACGCTGTGTAAGGGGTATCACTGCCAACCGCGGACGTCTTGAGGATATTCTCAGCCAATCGATTGGCATCGTGACCGCCTTGAATCCATATATAGGTTATGAAAACGCCAGCATGGTAGCCCGCGAAGCCTACAACAGCGGCAAGGGCGTAGCAGAAATTGTTCTCGCCAACGGCTTGTTAACCAAAGAACAACTGGAAGAAATTCTTCGCCCTGAAAACCTGACCCGTCCCTTATCTCTAAAAACGCATAAATGATCACCATCACCCCTGACCTGACCATCCCTGATAACGAAATATCAGTGGAATTTATCCGCTCAAGTGGGCCTGGCGGGCAAAATGTAAACAAGGTATCCACCGCGGTACAGCTGCGTTTCGACTTGCGTGGTTCTCAAACACTGCCAGAGGCGGTAAAAAAAAGGCTTGGACGTCTTGCTGCTGGCCGATTGACCGATAACGGGATTCTCTTGATTGAAGCCCATCGGTATCGCACCCAGGATCAAAATAGGGAGGATGCATATTCACGCCTGCGTTCCCTGGTTTTGGACGCCCTGGAAGAACCTAAAAATCGTTATGCAACCCGCCCAACTTCAGCGTCAAAAAACAAACGCATTCAAGTTAAGAAACAGCGCTCCCTCATAAAAAAACTTCGCCAAAATTTCCACGAGGATTGAGGGTTAATCCAAAAAATCAATGATTTCTATTTTTAGAAACAAATATTTCCAGCAGGCAGAACTGCTGGTTGCCAGATCGTATTATTTCTTATACATGGGAAGCTGGGGTTTCGTACTTCCATTCATGAATTTGTACTTTACCAGCCTGGGATTCAGCGGAAAACAGGTAGGTTTTGTCACATCAACAGCTGCAGTGGTGGGCTTATTTGCTGCACCCATCGTAGTCAATACAGTCAAACGAAATCCGCGCGCGCGCACCTATTTACAACTAATCCTGACGTGGGGAGCGATCGGATATTTTTTAATCGGTCGCCAGGGAACCTTCCTGGCTATCATTGTGGTTATCATCTTCCAATCGCTGGCTAACTCATCACTTTCCTCAATAAACGACACCATGGCCATTTCTGTAGCCAGGGAAACTGAGCGCGGATATGGCAGTATCCGTGTCTGGGGTTCAGTCGGGTGGATTCTAGTCGTACCCATTTCGGGCTGGTTGATTGAACACCTGGGTTACCAGGCGGGCTTCAACGGCGTCACCATCGGCTGGCTAAGCGCTGCATTGATATTGTCTCTGATTGGCTATCGGCATTTTACAAACCCAAATGCAACCAACCAGGCAAAACCAGCCCTACGAGAGACGGTCAGTCAAATCTTGTCCAATCGAATCCTGCTCGGGTTTGCAATTGCAATTTTGGCGACAGGATTTCTAAACAATGGGGTTCAGCAATTTGAAAACGTATTCCTCTCTGATCTGGGCGCATCAAAACAACTGATCAGTTTTGCGGGAATATTAAGCGCTATCGTGGAACTGCCATTTATGCTGCTCTCAGATAAACTATTGAAGAAAATCGGCCCCCACCGCATGATGATGCTGGCCCTGGCGATGACATTACTACAGCGCAGTGCTGTCTTAATCTGGCCCTCGATAGTAACCATTATGATTGTTCGCTTTATCGGCGGGATTGCATTCAGTTTTTATACAATTTCATATATTGGTCTCATCAGTCGCTACACGAAACCCGCTGAAACCGGGACTGTACTGGCATTATTTACAGTCACCCTGGCAGGCCTGGTAAACATTGTAGCGTCCCCAATTGCAGGTGCAATGTACGATATAATCGGCGCGCGCTGGCTATATGCTTGCGCCGCAACTGGTTACGCCATCGCCACAGCCAGCCTTTGGCTGACCAGACCAGCTGAAGTTTGATCTCCAAAGGTGACGTATGAAAAATAATTCGGTTTCAGGGTTATTGGCCGGTTTGACCGCGGCTGCAATTTGGGGGGGGATGTACGTCGTTAGCAAAGTGGTACTGGACGTCATACCACCTTTTACATTATTAACCTCCCGCCTTTTATTGGGGTTTCTTGCCCTGGCAGTTGTCATCCTCGCCCGGGGCGGTTTTTCCGTCAAAAAAAGCCAGTTTTGGTCCTATTTTGGCGTAGGCGTGGTCGGATATGGAATATCACTTGGGTTTCAATTTGTTGG
>CAIVSQ010000217.1 GCA_903908605.1 uncultured Anaerolineae bacterium | reverse complement strand
GTACTTCGTTGTCATAAAACCTCTCTATGCTGGGAAAAAATATGAAGTAGGTCTGGCAAATAGTTGTGCAATGAGGGCAAAATTAATCATGCCGGCTTTTTGGGCGGCTGAAACAAAGGAAATGGGGAGGGCCGTTGACCGGCGTCCTCCCCACAAAGGTGGACGAACATGAATGAACATTTGGGTGAAAGAACTGCCGCTTCATCCCACGAGCTTGATGAGATCTTCAGCGGCACGGCGCATCTCAAGGAATACAAGACCTAACTTACCTTCCTGCCGGGCCAGGGCTGTGAGTACTGCTTCGTTGCCAACAGAGATTAGAACGATAAATCCCTTGTCTCCCTTAATATAAACCTGATCCAATCCACCTCTACCGAGCTCTTGAGCAATACGTTCGCCCAGTGAAAGCATGGCTGCTGACATGGCTGAAATGCGATCTTCTTCAGCACCCTGTTGAAGGGCAGAGGCCATGATCAAGCCATCAACAGACACGATGGCGGATGCCTCAATGTCTGGTGCGGAAGCTTGCATGGATCGCAGGCGGTCAACCATAAGCTGGCTTCGGTTTTTACTCATGGATACATCTCTCCGTTACTGGTGTACAAAAGAGTTTACCATAAAATTATAAGGCTAATTGTTTTATTAAGACTGGATCGTGAAATGAATTACCTGTTGCTCCACATAACGAAGGGCGGGTCGGTTTCTAAGGAAAACATCAAGTTCAGGCTTGGATTTTTTCGTGCCTGTGTGAGACCAGCATATATTAGCTGACCATTTTGAACTGATTCCCTGAAACCCTCGAGAGTATATGGAAACGCCTGTTTGCATAACAGAAGAGTGAAGGTTAGTTTCCGTCCAACCAATTCGGGATAATGTACTTCACCTAAAAGATATCTGAGTTTGGGGTTGGCTTTTATGAGTGGGTTATTGGAGAGGCTTGGTAAAATTGGGTTTCCAGCGCAAAGGGTTTTTTCGCCAGGGATCAAAAAATGTGCGACCGGTATTGAGAGGGCGATTATTAACAAAGCCGAGAATACGATAAGGTGTATTTTTTTATTCGAATGGGAATTGTTCAGGTTTTCTTGAGCAGGTGTGAGCGGAAAAGTGATCTCAAAAAATCTAGCCACATATCTCAGTGACGCAAGGATGCCGAGCAGGTAATATAAAAAGACAACCCAATCCATCGGAACCAGGTATCTGGATCCGGAGTTGCGCGCCAGACCAAGTGAACCAAAATATGCTAGCAGTAGGAAGAGCGGCAGTAACCCAGCCCATCGCCATCGTTGCCAGCTCCAAGCTAGCCCAATGGAAAAAAGACAGAGCGAAAAAATTAAAAAAGGTATTTGAGTGAGGGTGATTTCACCATTCCAGTCCTGTTTTTCAGACCAATAAGCTCGAGTAGCCAGGTTAGTAAGCAGCTGATCCTCCGGGAGGACCGAATCGGGCAGAGCCAGGAAGGTTTCAATCAGGTTGTGTAAACTGTGATTGATTACAAAGCCTGGAAAGTCATTGGTGTTAATCAGCGGTTCTGGTTGACCCGGCAGGGTTTTGATTGGGTAAATTGCGGATGGGGGTCGGAATATGGTTGAAGCTACTTCGGGTGACCTGCCGGGGAACACTCCGTCTGTCCTGTATCGTGAATTGACTACATCGTAAAACTTGATGAAAAAATACGGCTGTCCTTGTTGATTAACACCTGAAATGATCCAGGGAATGATCATGATGGTAAATGCGCCAAGGAAAATGGCTGATTGGGTCAGCCATGCTTTCCGGGGTTTCCCCATGGAAAAGAAGGAAATAAAAGGAATGGCTGGCACAAGCATGATTGGGTTCATGCGAATTAAAGATGCTAACCCAAGTACGCCACCAGAAACCAGTGCCTTCCAGGGGGTCCCTTCTGGTTTTCTTAACCAGGAAAAACATACCCAGATGAACAGAACCAGTGCTACCATGGTCGGTATTTCTGTGACTAATAGTCTTGGATTGGTACTCGCGACCAGGTGAGAAAGGCTAATGGCGTTGCTTTGCCGGATAATGATCAGCAGTGCCATCATAATGCCTAATAATCGGCTGTGGAAGCTCTTGCCAAAATAATATAACAGCGCCGGCAAAACAGATAAGCAAATTACTTGAAGCTGAACAAGCAGATTGTAATCGAGACCTGAAAAAAGATGCAAAATGGCCAAGAAAATCATGTAAACGGGCTTATCCGTATACTCGCCGCCGTTAATGCCCCAGCCTTTTAGTATGGCGATCGCTCCGAGATCGTGGGTCTGAGCATCTGCGAAGGGGAAAGGCTGATTGTAAGGTGCCCGTGGTTGCATGGAAACAAAATGCTTAACCATTGGCGTAGTGCTCCAGGCAATTACAGCTGCCAGGAATAAGCCGAGGGCTACCAGGATATCCAAGTATGGCATGCGATTAGGAGTCATTCGTGACTCCAGGCTTAGCCAGGCGGCATAAGTAAGCACACCGAAGGCCAGGATGAATAAAATTTGAAAAAGGGTGACTGGCATACCGGCGACATTCCAGTAGAACTCGTCGTGTGTGATCCCCAGCCTGGTTGTGGCGGTAAAAAGGATTAACCCCAGCAATATGGATAGGATTAATAGGAACGATCTTGGATGGATTTGTGTCCGTCTAAACAAATCATATCGGAACCATCGGGTTAGCAATTGAATAGGAAAAATGGCAATCACCACCAATATAGGTCTGATGCGCTCAAACATTGCTGCGTAAATCGATAAGAAAGAGGGTGGGCAAACAGCGATCATCCCGCCAAATAGCGCAAAAAAACAAGCCAATGTCGCGAACAGCCTGGTATTCTTGCTATAAATATTTTTGATGAGTTTGGAATGGATTGAGCTTTTGTATATGCGCCAGGCCAGGATTATGGTGAATAAGCTGAGACAAACAGTCAGGGAAAAAAGAGCGAGGCGTTGAAAAGAGAAGCCAAAAATGAACGCGTTTTTTGGGTCGTAGCCAATGCTTAGAATTTTTACCGCCGCAAGGAGCAATTCTGCGGAACCTGCCAGGAAAATCATGGCAAGGAACCGATCTCCTCTTGGTGAAGCTGTGTTTTTGGCTGGTTTGGAGGGAGATTTCACTGACTTAGGGATCCTTGCTTACAGAATTAAGCGCAACTTGAAGCGGAAGCTTTGCTTGAAGGTTAATTCTAACGCTGTATGGATGGTTGTGCAATCATCGCGACCACTTGGGATTCTGTAAATGATAATAATACTGGATTTCCGAAACTATTCATGTCAAGCATCGTATTTCATGTTAAACTCAATGGTTGTCCACTGGCAAAAAGGAGATAAAACATGGATTCTCGCCCAGGGTGTCTTTCTGGATTGTTCAAACTTTTCCTGATGGAAAAATTGTATGGTTGGCTTCAGTCCAAAACTGGTTTCGGCAGGGGCGGACTGTGCGGATGTGGTTGTGGAGTGGTCCTTTTTATTATGTTTGTTGGGATTGCCTGCTCCATCTTTTTCGGTACAGATTGGTTCAGGCTAGGTTTTTAATGCGTTTTGGTTTTATCTGTATTACGATTCTGTTGGTCTTGCTTGTATCGTTGTGGCCTGCAGATCGAAAAGTTCAGGCGCAAGAAGGTGTACCTACTGCCACCATTGAGCTACCACCCGTCCAGGGCATATCTTCACCTTTGAATGGTGCGGTGGTCAACGGAATCGTGAATATCACGGGAACTTCCAGTACTGCATGGGAGTTATCATTTTCCTATCGTGACAACCCGGTTGAAACATGGTTCTTGTTGGCCCAATCTACCGAACCGATATCAGAACAGATTCTGTTTACTTGGGATACAG
>CAIVSQ010000216.1 GCA_903908605.1 uncultured Anaerolineae bacterium | reverse complement strand
TAAAAATTTTCAAGACCCAGAAAAACATCACAACCCCTCACTTTTTTTCTAAAAAGCGCACCTTTTGGTATGTTTTTTGTTATTTCTTATCCAACACTGACCAGTCTTTTACCATTGGCGCACCCAAAGTTTCGGATATACACCCACCAATCAATACCTTCCGATAGTACATAATTGGCGAAGGTATTGGTATAGGCCGTTCAACCCTTCTTCCTGGTAAATTGTTGTTAAACTGTCCTTCCTTCTCTTGCACAGAGATCATGAGTGTCCAGCAAACAAGCTGAAGGTAATAAGCACTCCGGCTTGACTGGTTCCAGTTGATTCAGGAGTGTAAAAAGACATTAAGTTGCACATCGGTATTTTTATGTAAATCTATGATTACATTCTTGATGGCGTTGTCGGTTTGCTCATTCGCATTGCGTTTCGCGGCTCCGTTTAAGCGTCTTTCGCTCGCTCTGCCTCACCCATTTTCAAAGCAGTGCTAAGAAAAATGCGGTTGCGGATGCTAGACGGTAAGACACTGAACAGGGCGGCTGCCAAAGCATGGCGCCAGTGTCCATGAGAAGTGACATAGCGACCGATGTGGGATAAAGCTGCATGAGCTGCCATTTGCGGGGTGATGGTGATGGCTGCTGGTTCTGTGCCTGTGGCCATCGCAGTGGCCATGACGGTCGGCTGGAAGGACAGCACGTCAAGTTGTTCACGATACTCATACGCGAGAGGGACGGTTAAGTGATCAATAAAGGCCTTACATGCCCCATAGAGCTGCGTCCCTGGCCAATAGAAACGACCGACAATGGATCCGACATTGAGCAGGGCACCGCGGTTGCCAGTTGCCGTAGTATGGTGAAGCAACAATGGGAGCATAGTGTGCGTGACGATGGCTGTGGTGCTGACATTCATCGAGATCAGGTGACGCAGGGTATCGGAAGGAACTTCCGCGTAACGCCGGTGGATGGTGACACCCACACAATTGATGACAATAGAGAGGTCGATATCCCGCGCCACATCGGCAATGCGTGAATAGGTGTGTTCGGACGTGTCCGACAGGTCTGCACATACGGTTCGAACCTGGATGCCGAGGTCGCCGAGCTCTGCCTGCAATCGACTCAACTTTGCTTGTGTGCGCGAGACCAGGATCAGGTTGAAACCATACTGCGCCAGTTCCTGCGCGAAGGCCTTGCCCAGCCCATCGCTTGCGCCAGTGATGAGTACCCAACTACCGCGCCCGTAGCGCTTTGCCAATCGGGGGCCCTGTATTTGATGCGGCAACCACAAGTACTGCCACTGCCACCGGACAACAGTAACAGCGGCGGCGATTAGGGATATAACTCCAAGTACCTGAAGCAAAAAGAGAGCATTGAGCATCATTGAAAGACCTCCATCTGGTTTGAGATGTTCATCGTTGGTATCTGCGGCATCCTGTTGAACATGCGCACGGGCAGGGCGGTATCGCCAAGGCTGCCGAACCTGTTGTCCAGTTGGATGAATTTTGTCCTTGTATGGCTTGGAGAGAAAAATAGCACCTTCATGCAACAACCAGCTTGCCCGCCATGGCGGTTATCCATTTCCAATGGCGAATGATATGGACGATTTGCAGCGTGACCACCAGGATCGCTAGGACTGCATGGAACCAACCCAGGAGAACGTGAAGCGGGGGAATGATCAACATTAACCTGGCGATCAAGCCCATACTCCCACATACGATGTAGCCGCCGAACAACGCCAGGTTCAACCAGGCGTTGCTGCGTGCCTGGTCTGGCAAATCATTGATGCGCCAGACGGCGCTCTTGATCCAGTTCCAATGCAAGATGATGTGAAACAGCGCGCTGCCGCTCAATAACAGGCCAAAGATCACGTGAATGAATGAGTGGGTGAAAACTTCTACTGTGATGGATAGGAAGGTTGCCGCCAACAGGGCAAGCAGGGCCATATCAATCCAGAAGAGCCTTTTGTTTTTTGCCATATTTCCTCTCCAGTAAAAGCTTAGCTCTTCGCCTGTGCGTACAAACCGGACAGGCGGAATTTCACCAATGTGTCAACGACATCTTCACGGGCGATGATGTCATGATGCTCGATCCACCAGGAAATCAGCCCCAGGTTCATATGAGCTTCCGCACGCGCCGCCAGTAGCGGAATAATATCAGTGCGATAGACTCCGGCTGCCTGCCCTTGGCGAATGTTCTCCTCTATTTGGCTGACCATGAAGTCTATAATTTTCGCTCCGGCTGGATGTCGGCTCAGTGCATAATCCAGCACAAAGGGAGCTATCTTTTGATTCTCTTCGGCATATTGGATGAGTTGCTCAATGTGATGCGGGCTAAGTCTTCAGGCCGCGCAGAAGGATGCTTCTCATAGACTTCCTTGACGCGGATGTAAATGTTATCCGCCAGATCTACCAGAATAGAGCTTAGCAAGCCATCTTTGTCGCCGAAGTGCAAATAAATCGTGCCGACAGCTACTCCAGCTTTTTGGGCAATTTCGCTCGCACGTGTTGCCTCAAAGCCTTTCTCAACAAATAACTCAAGTGCCACCTGGAGCAGGGAATTCCGGGTTTCCAGCTTACTGGCCTGACGCACGGGTAAATCAGTTTGACTTTCCATAAAGTTTGTTCCTATTATTTATTGTGAATTACGTTCAGTGAACTAAGTTCAGTTTATTCGAGTATTTCTTTCTTGTCAAGAGGCCCCCATCAATTCCGCAAGGTGCTTCAGTCTCCCTTCTGTTGCTCCCCTGGCAAAACGGGCAGATAGATATTGGATGCAGGAAAAAGGTTGCTCATACTCAAGAAGCTTTCTATTCCCAGATTCCTGGCCGACTCTGACGGTTTTTCCCCATTACCCAGTTTTCGCGCAAACATACCCAACCAAGTGTGTTTTAGTTATCACTATGGGTTGGGGTTGTGCCTGATATTTTCTTTCGGGATTGGCTGATATACATAAGCCATTTTAGCGATTTTGGTTCCTATTTGCTTGACCCCTGCGTCACCAGGAGCGATCTCATTGCAAGTCTTGCACGTTAC
The DNA here is from genome assembly GCA_903908605.1 of uncultured Anaerolineae bacterium. GTDB lineage: Bacteria > Chloroflexota > Anaerolineae > Anaerolineales > Villigracilaceae > UBA5195. The sequence goes on along the minus strand of CAIVSQ010000216.1, from coordinate 4,667 downwards.
GATAACTCTGTACCTGAGTGTTTTTTCATGCATCAGCATCTCTGCTAAGACAAACCGCCTATTTATTACCATTGACGGCCCCGACGGCGTTCGAACCCGCCGCTAGGGGATAAGCGCCCTAGTGAGTGTAGATCTGGCCTACCTTGGCTATCTGAAGCTGGTCAGGGGCCGGGGATCCGCCATACCCATTGGAATTCATTATGGAGACGGTATTGATGGCGGTCAGGGCTCCACCCCATGGGTGTTTCGTCAATGAAGAGGTATACCTAGGCTGGAAAAAGGCGTAGGATGAAAAATAATCGATCAAAGTGCGAAAACGCAAAACTGCTTCCCCACTCCGGAAAATTCTGGTAATATAGCTTTCACAACTGAATAAACGTCAGCCAATCGGTCGCCAATAACCGTTAGCTTTTCACCTGAGAAGCGACCACTGTCACAGTACCTTTGGGATGCAAAGGTCACCTGTGTCGGTGGTCGTTTTTTTGCATTCCCAACCGAGGTTGTATACCCAAAGGGCATTATATGAGACAGAAAGAATTCGTCATCCTTCCGAAACACATCATCATCGGTCTGTTGGTCTTTATCCTTGTTGCCCTGATAGGGTACACGCTTATCCCCCAGACCATCACAATGCTCACAACCCCGCGCCCAGCCGAACTGGCAGCAAGGGAAGGCGCTGCCGCATTTCTCTCCACGGACATCCAAAAAGGTCAAACATTCTGGGAAGATAGTGTTTGTAAAGTTGCCAGCAAACAAGGCTGTGAAGTGTTACGGAAATCATTCTCGCCCATGCTGTGGCCAGCGGTTGAAAAGAGCAAGACGCGCCAGGCATGCCAATCTACCAATTCAAAGCTGACCAAAGATCAACCGGCAATGGAAAACAGCAATCACGCTCAGGTCTGGCAGATCGAATTGGAATGTAAAGATCTGAACAACGATCAAACTAATAAGGGCCAGGTTTTTGTGGTGGTTTCGGAAGCTCAGGGTGATTGGAAGTTTGAGCGCGTGATGTTTTCCCAGGAGACCAGCGATGAAGAAAAATAAATCCAAAACAGGTTTTGCACTGGTTCTTCTCCTGGCAGTGATCATCAGCAGCCTGCCGGGCAATTATGCTCATGCAGAAGATGGCGGTTGGGGCAGTTTCTTTGATTCGGATGGAAACCTGAAACCTGGTGTTATCGAAGCAGGTGAGGTCACCAAGAATGTAGATTGGATGCCGGATTTCCCGGATTGGACAGGTCTGAATTTGGAAGCGACCTACCACCAATATGTTGCACCCAACGGCGAAACAATGGTTGTTCCATCTGCCACAACTTTGTTCTTCATGGCTATGAATCCTAAAGAGTCTGGCCTGGTCAATGCAAATGGTGAACTGGGTTCCGGCGCTGGTTTTCAATTGCAATTAGCTGGTCAAATCGCCGGTGGTAATGGTCCCCAGATTTTATCCAGTCTCTTTCAAAATTTGGGCGGCATCGACAGGGTCAGCGCCGATTTATTTGCAGATGCAGCTATCAATGGTCAAAACGCCTGGTCACTGTTTTCATTGAACTCAGATGTATCCAGAATGCTTAATCTATTTTTTCAACTATCGAAAAACGATGGCAATCTTTATTTACTTGCACTCATGTACCAATCCTGCTCAACATCCCCTGCAGGCTGCCCGTCCGAACTGTGCGCGGCTAACCCAGTTGCTTGTGGTTTGCCACCAACCACAGAACCAGAACCTACCCCAACAGAGCCACCATCCTGTCCTGGTCCTTCGATCTCTCAAGGCAGTCCATCGATCAGTATTTCACCAACCGGTCCAGATTATCCTCTAGCTGTTGGTCAGGATCCCGACAAACGTGGAGCGGATATCTCCGGCAGGATCAGTATTCCCCCAGTCATTTTCACCTGGTACGAGCCGATCTATGAAGAAGTTGAGTCTTGTTCGGCCGCTGGACCGAAGGACACAACTAATTGCACACGCCCTAATGGATTGCCCGGTGTCACAGAAACATCCATGGAGTTCAAAGAATGCAAAGTGCATCGAGAAACATTGCCTGAGCAAATCAATATTGCCACCGCCAGGGCAGAACTGAGCCCTCAAAGTCGCAGCTGGATTTTGAATGATCTGGGATCGAAATGGTATGGCGCCTATATCCACCAGGGTTCATTCGACCTGACAAAATACGGTCCCATGAATATTGGCTGTGGCGGCGGGACCTGTAGTGCCAGTATTCAAGTAACGGAAGTCCCATTTGCCGATCCGGGCCAATTTAATTTGACCATCACTGCAGGCACGAACGGCACCTTTTGGAATGGCCGCCAGCTAACATCACCGCGCACCCTGACCGGTAACGGCAAGCTGAAAGTTTACATCGTACTACCCACCCTGATCGATGCTTCCACAGGTCAATAATGTTCTGGCTAATCCTATTCCTTCTGTCTTCAATCACGACATTTGGCCTAATCTTCCCAATGCTGAAGATTGCCGGTGAGTGCAGTCAAGCAGAAGAGTACCAGGAATTCAAAGCAGCTTATGAAAAACGGTTCGGCAAACCCCTCGATACCCAGTCAAAAGGTGATGGAAATGTCCTTTGACCAGGTCAACAACTTTGTCATTGACCTACCGATTTACGCCTTGAACGGATTGCTCTGGCTGGTGTATCTGGCTATCGATTACATGCCTGCCCTGGTAAGCGTAGGTATCGCTACGACGATGGGGCTGGTGGTGGACGAGTCTGTGCAAAAGCTGGCCAGCGCTCGTCCACTGCGGGATGGACGCGGTGGCATGCAGACAACTCAGAAGACATCCCAGGTAATCACAGGCATTGTTTTAGCCTTATGGCTGGCAGCGCAGTGGAATATGGGCCAACCAGTGCCCTGGATCGGGGCAACAATGTGGATCAGCGGGTTAATCGCCATCCTGGCTGTTCCTGCCCAGCGTTTTTCTTTATTGAATGGTGTCAAAGTTGGGATTGTGACCTATGCCCTGGCGGTGATCATTAGCCGGATCTACATGACCTACACATCCCAGGTCACACCCGAACAATGGGCAACATTGCTTGGATCAACCGATACTGCCGCCCAGATCATCGCCAACACACGCGCCAACTCCACCACGGTGGCAATCTGGGCCTTATGGTTGGTAGTACCGCTGGGATATTTTTCAATGCTGGCCCAGCAGACCCTGCTCAATCCAATCTCCCTCACCAATCCATTTGCGACTTATGAGCAGATGCTTTTGCAACTGCGCGATCGTGGCGGCAGCTAACTCACTTCAAAAAGGATTTCTTCCATGAAATTTGATCTTTCCACTCCATTCTCCCTGGCTTCATTTGTACTGGTTTCAGCAGGTCATAAGAATAAGTATGAGCCACCCGCCAGCGAAATCCGCGAGCGTTTCCTGGCACTTGGCCTGCATATCTTTGGTCAAGAAATCATGGCAAATGGTGTGACCATCGACTTTGTCAACGATCTACATGTGATCAGCTCGCAAACCGATGATCTGAAGCTGGGCTTTATGTACGGCGCTGTACCAGAAGAAGATTGTTTCTTTACAAACTTCCTGGGCGTTAGCAATACCCGCCCGGTTCGTTCACTGGTTGGCTTGGGAGTAGCCATTCAAGAAATATTGAATGTAGTCAAGACCTTTGGATCCAGAACAGACCCACTTTGAGAGTCATAGCGGTTTATCCGTTCCACCCATCGCAGGATGGACGGAATCAATAAGCTGCCCTGCACTGAAGTGACGGGTATCTATAGAAACGTTGGCTGCAATACGAAACGATAGATTGATTTGAACGTTGGTTCAAGAATTTTATACAACTGAATATTTAACCCACAAGTAACCCCAGCACGTCACCCCACAAGTCTTCCATTTCACAACGAGTCCCAAACAGATCAGGCATCCTGCCTGTCTGTTCAAATTTCTTTTCCACACCACACAAGGAGCCCAACATGAATGAAGCAATGCGCACGTTGTCACAGTCTTTTGTCGTCACGGTCCTGATCATCGTCTGGAGTGGTTTGCTGATCGGCATGGCCATCAAAGCAATCGCATTCATACAGAACGTGATCAGAAAACCCGCACTGCAAACAGCTAACCTGCCTTCGGTAAAGATACTGGTTCCCGAGCGCAAACAGCTGCCGCAGTATGACGAGACACCTGCCCTGATCGCAACAAAACCACAAGGAGCCCAACCCTCGCACCTTTACAAGGTCACCATCACCCGCTTTGTCGTGGTTCAGGATGAGCATGCTGCGCGAAACCTGGCTGCCGCAGGTGAAAAATTGGCGCAGGTTGAACGCATCGAGAAGCCTGCTTCTCTGTATGACCTGCCTGCTTTCTGGCGCTCCAGCCCGTTATTTGGCAGCGTCCCTGAGCAGACGGTCGGCCAGTACCTGTCCTCTCCGGTTTTCGTTGTGGCTGAGGATCAGCATCTGGAAGCCCAGTACGAAGACCAGGTTTGCGGAATGTTGGTTGAGTGATTATGTCCGGCGACCTTTTCAATGTCCCTGTCGAGAAGCGTATCACGCTCTCAGACGACCCGATTCATGTCGGTCGCACAGCCAGCATCCTGGTTTCAGGGAAAACATTGCCAGACATCACCACCCTGCTAACCGATATGAATATCTTCTTTGCAGTCACACCCTACCCTGGGAATTTTTACAGCCTCACCTGT